>CAZZXL010000074.1:0-22235 GCA_964658035.1 uncultured Acetobacteraceae bacterium | reverse complement strand
AGCGGCAGGGGGGAGTCACAGGCTGGATGCAAATTACCTGAAGATGTCGAGCGAAGATACGATGAGCACTGGCCCTTTTCGCGAGGAAACGGCCGAACTGTCTCCAGCCGGAAACACCAGGGCATCAGGTAATTTGCCCTAAACCTCACCAACAAGGTTGCCATCATCAGTGGCTCCGGCCAAGGGACCGGGCAGGGACTTGCCGGGCGTTTTGCTGGCGACGGCGCAAAGATCATCGCCGATTCCATCGGCGCTCCCAATGGTGCAGAAGACGCTCGCCGCCATTGAAGCTGCCGGGGCACCAGGGGTCATGGTGCAGGCGGACATCACCGGCGCAGAAGATCGCCAGAAACTTGCCGCCGCCATCTCCAGCTCGGCACGATGCATTGCTCAAAACATTCCACCTGGTCGCATGGGGACCCGAAGATGTGGCCGCCCGGTTTCGTGCCTTGCTTCGGAAGATGCTGCCCATGTCACCGGATCTACAATCGTTATCGACATAAGACTCATGCGCAGTTAAAACTCGATGTATCCTCGTGCCGCTGAGCGCACTCAAAAGACTGTAAAAGAACAGGAGCGTGCATGGCACGCATTGAAGACTACGCGGTCATTGGCGACTGCGAAACTGCGGCACTTGTCGGCCTCGATGGCTCGATCGACTGGCTCTGCTGGCCCAACTTCTCATCCGCCGCGTGTTTCGCAAAGTTGTTGGGCACAGAGGAAAACGGCTTCTGGAAAATTGCGCCTGCGCCGACCCGCACCGCTACTGAAAAGGGCGCGCGGGAAGGCGCCGCGGCCAACGTCAGCGTAAGCCGAAAATATCGCGACCACACGCTGATCCTCGAAACCACCTTCACCACCGATGACGGCGAAGTGATGCTGATCGACTTCATGCCGCAGCGCGGAAATTGCTCCGATCTGGTGCGCATCGTGCGGGGCATCCGCGGTTCGGTGAAAATGCTGAGCACCCTGTCCCTGCGCTTCAACTATGGCTCTGCCATTCCCTGGGTCACACAGCTGAAGGACGGCGGAGGCATCTTCGCCGTTGCCGGTCCTGACACCGTCGTTCTCCGCACTCCCGTCGAATTGAAGGGCGAGCACCTGAAGACGGTCGGCTACTTCACTGTCTCTGCAGGCGAGAGCATCCCCTTCGTTCTTGGCTACGGCGACTATGGCGCTTGGGACAGCGAAGGTCCGCCGCCCATCGATCCGGAAGAAGAACTCGCCAGCAATGAAAAGTTCTGGTGCGACTGGGCCGGCCAGTGCCCCTATGAAGGCAAGTATCGTGATGCGGTAGAGCGCTCGCTGATTACGCTCAAAGCACTCACCTATAAACCGACCGGCGGCGTAGTCGCAGCACCCACCATGTCGCTGCCCGAGCAGCTCGGTGGTCCGCGTAACTGGGATTACCGCTATTGCTGGCTGCGCGACACTACGTTCACCCTCTTCGCGCTCATGAACGGCGGCTACTTTGAAGAAGCAGAAAAGTGGCTCAACTGGCTCCTGCGCACCATTGCCGGCAGTCCTGACCAGGTACAGATCATGTATGGCATCAAGGGCGAACGCACGCTCATTGAATGGAACGTGCCATGGCTATGCGGCTATGAGAATTCCTCGCCGGTCCGCGTCGGCAACGCAGCCGCCGAGCAGGTGCAACTCGATATTTACGGCGAGGTTCTCGGCGCGTTCTACGTCGCACAGGGCAAAATCGTGAAGGATCGCGAGCTTGATTTTCACATGTTGCGCGGTCTGGTCCATCATCTCGAAACCATCTGGGAGCAACCCGACGAAGGCATCTGGGAAACGCGCGGCGGGGCGAAAAACTTTGTCTATTCGAAGGCCATGGCATGGGTAGCCTTCGATCGCGCCATCAAGCTGGCGCAGGAATGGGAATATGAGGTTAAGGATAAGGACACCGTCGAAAGCTGGAAGACGGCACGCGACCGTTGTCACAAGATGGTGTGCGAGCGGGGCTTCAGTTCCAGGCTCAACAGTTTTACTCAATCCTTCGACAGCGAAGAACTCGACGCCGCGAACCTGCTCCTTCCGATCGTCGGTTTCCTGCCGGCCGACGATCCCCGCATCATCGGTACCATTGAAGCAATCGAGAAGCACCTGACGCAGGATGGTTTCGTGATGCGCTATGACACCAGCAAGGGTGGAGACGGCCTGGCCGGCGATGAGGGCGCCTTCCTCGCCTGCTCTTTCTGGATGGTGAACAATCTCGCGATGATTGGAAGGAAGGGCGACGCGACAAAATTGTTCGAGCACCTGCTGACGCTGCGCAATGACCTGGGTCTGTTATCCGAGGAGTACGACGTCAGGAATCAGCGCCTGGTCGGGAATTTCCCGCAGGCCCTGTCGCATATCGCGCTCATCAGTGCCGCTTATGTGCTCGAAGACCAGGGCGATCTCCGCGACCGGATGGCAGAAGTGCGGTCAGTGTCTACCAGGACTCAGCCCGGCCCATCCCAGCCATGAACTGAAATCCGGGCTACCTCAGGACAACTGGCATCGCCCTCATCGTAGTCCTGGCCCCACCTATCAGTAGATCTGCTATTGATACGAATCTCGATACGAACAACCTGTTGAGTCTTCACTACGCCCGTCTGGCAAAGACCGCGCCCCGCGCAGGCGCCTCCGGAGGATGCAGCCGGCTCTGCAGGATGTCTCGCATTTTAGTGCCGGAAATGCCGCATGCCGGTGAAGACCATGGCGACGCCCAGTTTATTGGCGGCGGCAATCACTTCTTCATCGCGGACAGAGCCGCCGGGCTGGATGACCGCCGTCGCGCCGGCGGCAGCTACCGTTTCGAGGCCATCGGCGAAGGGGAAAAAGGCGTCGGAGGCAACGCCACAGTTGGCCAGGGGCAGTACGGCTTTCATGGCGCCGAATTTGGCAGCGTCCACGCGGCTCATCTGCCCTGCGCCAACGCCGAGGGTCTGGCCATCGCGAGCGTAGACAATGGCATTCGACTTGACATGCTTGCAGACGCGCCAGGCAAAGATCAGGTTGGCTAATTCGGCTTCCGACGGCTTGCGTTCGGTCACAACCTTAAGCTGCTCGGCAGTGATGTGGCCGGTATCAGCGTCCTGCAGCAGGAGCCCGCCGGAGACCTGCTTGATGACGCGCTTCGTGTCGAAAGCCTGGCCCGGCTTGACCTGGACCAGGCGCAGGTTCTTCTTCGCAGCGAATCGTTGCAGCGCAGCTTCGGTAAACGAGGGAGCGATGATCGCTTCCACGAAAAGTTTGGCAATCTCTTCCGCGGCGTCAGCGTCCACTTCGCGGTTGATGCCGATGACGCCGCCGAAGGCTGAGACAGGATCAGCAGCCAGCGCCCGCCGGTAGGCATCGAGCACAGAGTTGCCGGTCGCCGCTCCGCAGGGATTGGTGTGCTTGATGATGGCCACGGCGGTTGAGTCGAACTCCTGCGAAAGCTCCCAGCAGGCGTCCAGGTCAACCAGGTTGTTGTAACTCAGCTCTTTCCCCTGCAATTGCTTCGCGCCGGCAATACCGCTGTTGCTCCCATCGGTATAGAGGGCCGCGTCCTGGTGGGGGTTCTCGCCATAGCGCAGCGACGTGACCAGCGGATAGTCGATCTTCAACACCGCCGGAAAGCCCCCAGGTTCGAGAGCCGCAGGCGTTCCGCCGAGAGGCAGCACGGCCAGCGTTGCGGCGATGCCGGCATCGTAGGAAGCCGTCAGCGCAAAGGCTTTCTGTGCCAGCTTCCAGCGGGTTTCGCGGCCCAGTTGGCCGTTGTTCGCATCCAGTTCGGCGGAGAGTGCTGCGTAGTCCTCGACTGCCGTCACGATGGCGACGTCCTCGAAATTCTTGGCTGCCGAGCGGACCATCGACGGGCCGCCGATGTCAATATTTTCGATGATCTCGGCAAAGTGCACGCCCGGCTTTGACGCGGTCTTCTCGAACGCATAAAGGTTGACGACCACCATGTCGATCGGCTCGATCGCATGCTCGTTCACCGCTGCAACGTGCTGAGGATTGTCGCGGATATGCAAAATGCCGCCGTGCACCTTCGGGTGCAGCGTCTTGACGCGGCCATCGAGCATCTCGGGAAAGCCGGTCAGGTCAGAAATGTCGCGAACATCCAGGCCCGCCTCGCGCACAGCTTTCGCCGTGCCCCCGGTAGAAACCAGTTCGACGCCATGGGAGGCGAGAGCTTTCGCGAAAGGCACGAGGCCGGTCTTGTCGGTGACGCTCAAAAGGGCGCGGCGCACCGGCTTCTTGTCTCCTGCGGGTTTGCTGATGGCGGCGTTTTCTGCACCGACGGACGAATGCTCACTGCTCAAAATGGTGGCTCCTTGCCTGTTCTGCTATGCGATTGGACCGAAAGGGCTGCCGGGAAAAAGCTGTCATCCAAATTGTAAAGAGCCGCCACCCCGCTGTCATGCCCGGGCACTAACCTGGACCTTTGTCCTTCAAGCAAAGCGTCCCTACAATCGAGTTGTGGCAGCGGAGAGCACAAAGGCTGTGCCCAGTTCCACGAACTGCTTCGCGCCTTGTCCATCTGCTTCAGAGAAGTGCATGGGGACAGTGTACGCAGCTTTGCGGTCTTTGCGGATGGATGGAGAAACGCATTCCCGTCTGACTGCGCTATGCTCGGGACGACAAATGATCAGCGCAGGCCGGGCACCTCAAACGCCCAGCGCCTGCGCCGCCATCGCCGTGCCTTCAACCCTCGCCGTGATCTTCGCAAACGCAATCTCGCGCGAGGTCGACGTATCATCCGCGAATGGCGAGAAGCCGCAATCATCTGTCGTGCCGAGCCGTTCAACCGGCAGAAAGCGCGCTGCTTCAAGCACGCGGTCGCGCACCTGCTCCGGCGTCTCCACCCGCTTCTCAATCGGATCGATCACGCCGACAAACACCAGCTGATCCTGACCTGCGAGACTGGCAATCGTTTTGAGCACGCGCGGCCGGTCAGCTTCGCTCGCCATCTGCAGATAAAAGCGACCGACCTTCAGCTTGAAGACATCCGGCAGGAACGTGGTGTAGTCCACATCGGCACTGTGCGTCGAGTCACGGTCGCCGCCGGGGCATACGTGGACGCCGATCTGTTTCTGCTCGTCCGCTGTGAAGCGTGCCAGTACCTGGTTGTTCAGAGCGATAAAGCTGCGCAGCAGGCTGCCTGATGGATCAAGCTTGAGCGACAGCCGACCCTCGGTAAAGTCCATCTGCACAGTAGCGGCGCCGGCTTCGAAGGCGCCGCGAATATCAGCTTCTGCTTCGTCGATCAGGTCAGCCAGAAACTCCTCGCGGCGATAGCCACCAAGACCGCCTGCTGGGTAAAGAAGACTTAGCGCCGAGGCGGAGATCACCGCCTGCTTGATAGGCCGCGTCGTCAGTTTGCGAAGCGCCTGCGTATACGTTCCTGCATGGACGCCATAGCGGAACGGGCCGGCAGTAAGGCGCGGCAGCTGCCGCTGATGCCCGTCAGCAAAAGGAATCACCACGCCATCGGCTGCCAGATTGCCGAGGCCGGCAAGAGGATAGGTGGCGAAGCTCGGCTTGGTCTGTTCGCCATCCGTAAGCACTGTCGAGCCGGTCTGTTCGAGGCGCGCCACCGTATCTTGCAGCGCCGCCTGGTACGCAACGTCCAGCGCGTCCGCGGGCAGCTTGCCCGCCTGCACATCAATCATGGTCTGGAGCAACTCCGCCGAACGAGGAATGCTGCCGACTGCTTCGGTAAGTATGGGCATGCTCGCAGCCTACTGTGCCCTGACCACGGCGGCGTCCACCGAAAGGATGAAATGCGAGCCAACACTCTTCTGGTCATGCGACCGAAGCACACGATCCCTTCCTATCTCAACCCCTTCCCCTCTCAACCAAACCAAAGCGCAGCGGAGAGATCCGCGTTCCCTTATTTCCTGTGGGCCCCGGCGGACATGATCCACGAACGTTGCCCGATCAGTCTAGGCAACGAGGCTCACGGCAAGCCTACAACCAGCCGCCCGCAGCGCGATTGATCTGAACGTGTGATGGTACTCTTTTGCACGTTGAACTTTAGCAGCGAAGCGTATGCTACATGACAGGCCTTCAGCGGTCTCCCGGTTAGCACTGAATACCTGTAACAACTTCTTACTTTGGAAGAGCAAATCCTGTCTTTTCCGAGTTGGTCTACGCTTCAAGGAACATAATCGGCGTTTGGACGCGCTGATTGGCATGCCGCTGCTGGTAAATAGTGATTTTCAAAACCCTGGAGAATTCAACCATGAAATATTTCTGCCTTTCGGTTCTTCGTGGTGCATTGCCGGTAAGAGCATCAGGCGGCGCACTTGTTGCCAATGAGAGTTTCTCCCTGCCTGCAAGTGGAGGCGTCCGATGATCAGCCCGGGTTCAGTAACCTGCGTTATCCCGCACTATGGAACGACAAAGTACTTGCTTGAATCTGTACAGTCAGCCGTTCAGCAAAACTTCGGTGAAATCATCGTTGTCAACCAGGGCGCTGACGCGTCGCAGCTCGCTCCAATCGCTAAGTTATCCGGTGTACGAATTATCGATATGGTGACCAAATATGGAGCAGGTCCGGCGCGCAATTTGGGCATCCAGAATTGCACCACACCCTATATCGTGCTTCTTGACCACGACGACATGCTCTTGGAGGGATACCTGGAAAATGCGTTGAATTGGTTGAAAAGCAACAACCTGAGATGTGTAGCTGGCAATCTGTTCTACATCGGAGATCAATCTAAGCGCCGCGGCATCAAAGTGAGCAAGCACAAAGACTTTGTACTACCTTCCGGATTCCTGATGGAAACAGCACTCGCAGCCGAAGTGGGTTTATTTCACGATACTTTATGTGAAGATCTAATCTTCTTTCATGACATACGCAAGGTGACGACGATCGAGACCTGCGCGAGCGCTCTTGTGCTTTACCGCATCCACGATCAGGCTGTAAGTACTACGTCTGCGCTCACATGGTGGGCGTGCACAAAACTGCTGCCGCTCTACTACTCCGGGCAATATTCGCTCGGAGCTATCAATACATTGGCCACAGAATACTCGAAGTCGCTGAGAATTCCTGCAGGTCTTGAATCCTATCTTCAAGGGGAAACACAAGCAAAGGTCAGGACGCTGTCGCGAAGTGCCTACGCATGCTGGCTCAATCGGGATATTCCGAATATGTTCAGGAATGCTCTGGGGTTGTTGAGGCATCTGCCCGCATTGCAGGGGCTGGCTATGAAGAAATGGGGATTTACCAACAATGCCGAACGTGCCTCATTGTCCCGGTGATCCCGCTTGGAGATGAAACGACTCCCCCCTTGATTCGCTAGTCTGATAATGAGCGGCGAGTAAGCGGCGAGTTGAGCTGCATCTTGAATTCTGCCTCCTGGCGCAGGCCAAAACAGAGAAGCCGGACGCATGACGCGCCCGGCTTTAAGGATGAAATGCGAGCCCGCCCACTCTTCCCGATCCTGGCCCCTTCGTCATCCCCACCGAAGCACAGCCTCACCCCTTGTCATCTTGACCAACCACCAGCCCCCTTTTTGTCATATCGACCGAAGCGTAGCGCAGTGGAGAGATCTGGGTTTCCTGCACAAGCCAGGATTCGCTGCCCGGCAACGATCGTCACCACTCACCACTGCTGCCAGCTCGACCGCCGTGCACAGATCTGCCTCTATCAGAAGCCCGCAGGACTCCCCGCTGCCCTCAAATACCTATTTCGAGAGCACAAGGGACACGGCATCGGCCACCAGGAAGCAACATAGACAGATTGTCCCGTAGGATGCCCAGGCGGGAGGTGTCTGGCTCTGCCGGCTGTCCCGCAGTGTTCGATACAGTTGAACGGAAGCCGGCAATACCATCATGACGATGATGGTATTGAGCTGCTGTCGTACGAAGGGCATTTGCCAGGCCCGTTTCGCTGTCAGCAGGATTGCCACAAACAGAAACGCCGAAGCCATCCAGGGATTTAGAGGGATGGGCGACTTCAGCGTCCAACCCCTTTTGTATTGTTTCCAAAGAATGGCAACTGGCACGAAGGCAATCAGGAACCAGCTCATCTTGTCGACCATGATTGTTCAACTCCCGTGACGATTTGAACCTATACTAAAGCCGAATCTTCAGTTATCGAAATGTTGGCCAAAACAGAGAAGCCGGACGCATGACGCGCCCGGCTTCTCTGCAAAGCCAAAGTTACTGTTTGAAGTACTCCACAAACGCGGCGCCATTCGGCACGCCCACGCCGGTGACATTATCCCAGCCCTTTCCGGTTTTCAGTCCGCTGTCGGTGCCGAACGTAAGAATGAGCGCCGTCTCGGATTGCAGTGGATAATCCCAGATCGCACTGACGTACTTGCTGGTTCCGTTGAGCGGCTGCGCAAGGTCATTGCCGGCATAATAGGCCTTCTTGCCTCCTGCAGCGGTCACCATCCCCCTCACATTATTAGTCCCGCCATACGGAAGGATGTCCGTAATAGTCGAAGCCGGCATGCTGTACAGATAAGGCGCGGCCTGTCCCAGCGCCTTGCCGGCTGCCTGGTTGGCAATCGCCCACAGCGCGGAGAACATCGGGCAGGCGAGGCTTGTACCGCCATACACCTGGTACGTGAGTTCCGGCGTGGTGAAGGGTTCGGAGATAGCAATGTATGCCCCGGTAAACGGATCGGCCAGCCATGAAATATCCGGCACCTGACGCATGTTGCCCTTCAGTTTGCTCTGATAATACGGTTTGGCGAAAAGGCCGCTGGGGCCGCCGCCGGAGCCGAAGTTGAAGTAGCCCGTGGTGGTGGGCGCGGCATTCACATAGCCCTCTTCGGCAAGCAGGTTTTCATTGGTTCCCCATCCCGACTGCCAGGCGATGGAGTTGTTCTTGTTCAGCGCAAGACTGACCCCGCCAACACTTGTTGCATAGGGCGAATCAGCCGGCGCACTCACCGATGCCGGACCGTAATACTGTGGCGCATCAAAAGTGAAATCACCGCTGTCGCCACTAGAGAAGTTCGCGGAGATACCCAGGACAGCAGCCGTCTCAGCAATCAGGTCTTCCGTAATCAGTACCGACTCGGAGGTTTGCGACTCTTCGCTGCCATAGCTGCCCGAGATGTTATTGCCGAGTTGATAATCCACTGCGTAGAACAAACCCTCGTCCACGTCCTGGAAGCTGGAACTGGGCGGAACAACCAGGTCGATCGCGGCGCCCGGTGCAATGGCATGCGCCCACTCGACGTCGATGTTGATCTCGGCGTCAACTGCCTCGCATTGCGAAGGCGTTGGCGTATAGATGATCTGGAAGTTGGAAGCGGTCAGTGCCGGCAGACCAAACTGCGTGGAGAAGGCGTTCGCATCCTGCTGGATAGTAGGCGAACCGCACCAGTCAAGAATCACGATCGTCTGTCCTGAACCGTCGTACTTCTCGGCATAGAGAGGTGCGAGGTTATAGGCTGCCTGGATGTTCTTGGGTGTGTACCCGCAACCGGCAGTATTCTTCGTGTATTCGCTGCCGCTGTAAGTGGCTTCAGGAAGAGAACCGGCAGTCGTAAAGGTTTCCGTCTCCGTGCCTGTAAAGCAGGCGGGATTAAAAGGTAAAGAAGCGGCCGCTTTGGTCGTCAGCTGTTGCGTAGCCGTATTCACGCCAGTCGTCGGAGTCGATTTGAGCGGGACCCGCGTGGAATTGCGGTTCACATACGGATGCGTGTACTCGGCATTATCCAGCCCGGCTACCGAGCCGACCAGTGCTGCAGCCGCACCGGTGACATAAGGATCATTCGCATTCGCGCGGATCGTTTTGCCGTTGACCTGGTAGTTGTTCAGGGTGACGTGGAAGGCGCTGCTGACCTGTGCCGCTGTACCCTGGGCGCGAACGAAAAAATTGTCAGGTCCGGTCTTGGTGACCTTCAGGCCATGAGCACTGAAAAACTCTTCTACTGTTTTCGCTTCTGCTTTCGTCGGACCGTAGCGCTGCATGAACTCCGGCTTGGTAAGCCAGTGCTGATAACTGCGTGACTCTTTGTCGTAGAGGTCCTTCGCCAGGCTGTCAAGCTCTGCCTTGTTATGCGGCTTCAGCCAGATACTGACATCCATGACAGTCGAGGAATCAACTGCTCCAACGCTTTTTGCGGTCGCTGTGAACCTGGGAGTGTTGTTGGTGATCGTTAGTCCACTCGCTGCCGTAGCAGCCCCAAAGAGCGGGGTGCTGCCTAGAACTCCAATTCCCAGAGCGAGAAGCGGAATGTATTTAGTTTTGACCATCGTGCCTCCAAAGAAAGAAAACGTACCAGAGAGTAACCCAAAGAGGTCATATCGGCTACAGCTTTTTTGGGTGTCATTGTGGATACTGCCTTCCAACCTGATATTTAGCGGAACTGCTACCTCCGAACCAGGGCAAATTATCTGATGCGATGGTGTTTCTGGCCGGATCCAGTTGGCCTTTCTTCGCGAAAAGGCCCGGGCTCAGCGTATCTTCGCTCCACACCTGCAGGTAATTTGTATAGCGGCATTTTGTACCTGTATCAATGCCGTGCGTTGCTGCCGGTTCGCCGTGGTTGCTGTTCTACGAGGCAAACGGTAGCTTTAAGGCTATGGATGCAAGCGCGGGCGCACCACCCCTGATCTATCGAAGCAACGAACGGCCCGGCTCCTATCCCGAGATTTTTCCTCCGGGCACCGCTGTGCCGGAGCCAGGCTACCAGGAGACCGGCTACTATCGTCCGCCCCCGCCTCCGCCGGTAAACCGGCAGCGGCGCGGTTGGGCATCAGCCCCGGCGACCTACCTGCTGGTCGGCATCAACTGCGCGGTGTTTGTCCTGATGGTGCTGCGCGGCTGTTCACTGCTCGCCCCCACCACCGAGCAACTGGTGAACTGGGGTGCGGACTACGGCGGCTTTGTGCTGGATGGCCAATGGTGGCGTCTCTTCACCGCCATGTTCGTGCATGCCGGCGCCGTCCACCTGGGGTTGAACATGTGGTGCCTGTGGAACCTGGGCCTCCTCGGTGAACCGCTGCTGGGTCCCCTCGGCATGCTGGCGACCTATTTGTTGACCGGCGTGGCCGGCGATTTGCTCAGCGTCGCCGTGCATCCGCAGATCGTAGGGGTCGGAGCCTCCGGCGCAGTGTTCGGGATCGCCGGCGTGCTGATCTTGCTGCTGAAGTCGCCCCTGCTGCCGGTGCCGCAATCGGAGCTCAAACGCCTCCGCCAGAGCGTCATCTATTTTGCAGCGCTCAACCTGATCATCGGCCTCGGAACAGCAATCCTCCCGAGCCCGGTGAAGACGGACAACATGGCACACCTCGGCGGCCTGCTGTCAGGCCTGCTGATTGGTCTGCCCCTTCTCCCCAGGATCGGCTCAGTGCGTCCGAAGTTCGTGCGACGTCAGTGGCTCGCGTTTGGTGGCGCGACCTTCCTGCTCCTGCTCTTCGCCTATGGCGTCAACGCCTACTGGCACGCCCCCAGGTAGCAGCGAAACAGCCCCCGTCCCCAACCGAAAATCCCGTGCCCAGAAGCGGGTGTTTACAAGCGGCTGCCCGGAAGCGGGTGCCCCAGGTCTCGCTTCTGAGACCTGGGCTCCGCACCGCTGGGTCACCGGATCATCCGAACAAGCAAGTCATGCGACTTCTCGAGTCGACACGCCAAACACCAGCAAGCATGGACGCACCAGCCAGCGCAATCGCAACAGCCAGTGCGACCAACGGGAGCATCAGCGCCAAAGGCGCACCCGCCTGCATGGCAAATGCTATTTGATGGCGGTGGCGGCGAACTTTTTGACCATGGCCAGCAGCAGCTTGCGGTCGCTGTCGTTCAGGTTGGTGGAGTAGCGGCGAATCTGCGTCAAAAAACGCAACTCTTCTTCCGTCAGCTTCTGCGTAACCATCTCGCGGTCAAGCGCCTCTTCCGCAAAGAATTGCGAAAGAGGCAGGTCGAGCGCTTCGGCGATCTTGGCCAGCGTGTCGAGAGACGGAATGGTATGGCCATTTTCGACCCGTGACAGGTAGCAGCGAAGAAGACCCGTGCGCTTCTCAATGTCTCCCTGTGAGTACCCCTTCTGCAGCCGGTAGCCTCGAATGGCAATTCCAATTTTCATCATGTTGGCTTCTTTCGCACACCCCTTCATCTGTGGCAGGGGGTGTTGCACTTGCCTGTTGGCAGCATAGTTAACATGTACAAAGGTCATCTGCAAGATAAATCTGTTGTGACTTTCTTTTAAGCCGACATAGCCCTTGAGAACGTCCAGAATTGACCACTCGCCTGTTTTACATCAATCCACCGACCAGGCCAGCAAACTTGCCACATCCGCAGTGCTGTCAGAAGACCCTCAGGGCTTGCCGCCCAGCGTCTTCGCAAACAGTTCCATGCTGCGCGCCTGGGCATCGGCTGCATCTGCCGCCCGGTAGCCGGCTTTGTTGTTCGAATTTTCAAAAGCGTGACCGGCATCGGGATAGATTTTCGTATCCACGGGCACACCCTGCTTCTTCAGCTGGGCGGCGAAGGCGTCTATGCTTGCGGCCGGGATGCCGTGGTCTTGTCCGCCAAAGTTGCCGACCACCGCTGCATGGACGTTTGCCAGGTCCGCGGGGTCCGTCGCCAGCGCGCCATAGTTGATGGAAACAGCCTTCAGCGTCGGTTCATGAATCGCCAGCTGCAGGGCATAGCCGCCGCCCATGCACCAGCCGATGGCGCCGATCTTGTTCGCGGCAACATCAGGCCGCGTCTTCAGGTAGCTGACGGCGGAGGTCAGGTCACGGATGCCGCGGTCCTGCGGCAGGCCGCGCATCAGTTCATGGGCCATCTCCGGATCGCTTGCCGTCTGACCACGATAGAGATCGACCGCGAGCGCTACGTAGCCATGCTGCGCAAGCTCGGCCGCCTGCTCTTTCACCCAGTCATTCAGTCCCCACCACTCATGGATTACCACGACCGCCGGATGCTTTCCCGAACCGGCCGGTGTGTAGAGCGTGCCCTTCACCGTCTCTGTACCGCTGGTGAAGCTGACCGTCTCAGGCCCGGCCGCAAAGGCTGACAGGGTAGGAATGCCGGCCAGCATCAGCAGCGCCAACAGTACTGCGCAGGCATTTGTATTCCAGAAGCGCTGCAGCTTGAAGTGACGCTTGCGGCTGGTCCCTTCGGTAACAAAAAGCAGGTCTTGCTGCTGAAAGCAGGGTCTCGTCTTTTCTAAAAACGTTCTTGCTTTAAGATCTGAAAATGCTGGAACGGCGGTGTGTCTCAAGGGAACTCCTCATTCTTTGCTGGCCTGCGAATTGGACGATCGGAGCCACGGCTACGCGCTCATCCTACAAACGGCGACCGCTTCCTGTCGAATCCCCTATCCATCCTGACAAATCGTCAGGCAGGATGGCCTGCTATCGTCCTGCCATAGTCCTCCTCCGAACAGCCTGCCTGCCATCCGAAAAGATCACGCGCACAGGAGCTCGCGAAATCCTCTACAGTAGCCGTCATGCCGATCCAAATCCGCCCAGCCACAGTCGAAGATGCAGCAGCACTGACGGCGGTGCAGATTGCCAGCTGGCGCACAACGTACCCCGGCCTTGTTCCCGCGGCATTTCTTGAAAATCTGCATCACCTGATCAGCATCGACAAATGGGCGGAACGTCTTGCGTCGCCCGCTTTCCTCACCTTCGTGGCAGAAGCGCTGGTGAGTCCCGCCAAAGATTCTGCCGAAGAGCAACCAGGCATTGTCGGCTTTGTGCATGGCGGAGCGTTGCGCGAACCGGCAGAGCAGTTCGACGGAGAACTGTATGCCATCTACCTTCTCCTCCCCGCCCAGGGCAAAGGAACAGGCCGGGCGCTGGCGACCGTACTCGCCGGTGCGCTCCGGACGCAGGGTTTCAAGAGCATGCTGGTATGGGTGCTGGCGCGCAACAATGCCATCGGATTCTATGAAAAACTCGGAGCCCGCCGCGTGGCAGAGAAGCCGATTGAGATAGGCGGCGCGCCGTTACTCGAAGTTGCGTTCGGCTGGGATACTCTCGAGCCTCTGGCAAATCTCAAAACCTTTTTCTAAAGCAAATTACCTGAAGGTGTAGAGCGAAGATCCGATGAACACGGGCCTTTTCGCCAAGAAAAGGCCAACCTGTATCCAGCCAGAAACACCATAGCATCAGGTAATTTGCTATAAAGCATCGCCGCTGGCGAAGGCGCGTCCTTCCCTGCAACGCAGCACTCGCCCGGCAGGTGCTTCACTCCGCCGGCACAGGAGCGAAGAAGGGAGAGATAGGTTCTCTGTGACGAAACCAATTTACGGGAATGCCTTCACGACCAACCGACAGCGCCACGATGCCGCCAACCATGGCGCATGTCGTGTCCTTGTCGCCGCCGGCGCTCACCGTGTTCCACAAGGCGTCTTCGTAACTGTGCAGAGAACGCCCGGCAGACCATAGAACAAACGGCACAGTGTCGGCAGCAGAGATGTGATAGCCATTGCCAAGCGCTACCCCGGCGAGCATGGGAGACGTGTCGTCTGCCAGCAAAAGTGCCTTTTCTATCCCGGTACGCACCTGGGAAGGCGGCGTGCGGTCGCGAACGCTCTCAAGATAATGCTGCAGAGACAGTGCCGATGACTGGTCGCGGTCGCGCCACGCCATAGCTGCTCCCAGTGCCGTCGCAATAGCGCCGGCGACTGCTTCGGCATGCATATGGGTGGTGATGGCGGAGCGCTCGGCTTCTGCGACCAGGGTGTCCAGGTCATCGGCGAAATAAGCGCCGAGCGGCGGGACACGCATGGCGGCCCCGTTCCCCCATGAACCCTGCCCGGCAAACAGTTCGCTGGCATCCTCACGCCAGCGGGCACCATTGCTGAAGCGGAAGCCTGCCAGCAGGTCATGCATGGCTTTTCCATAGCCGCGCAGCGGATCATAGAGGTGGGCAAAGTGCGCGGCCAGCGCCTGCTCGTGACTCTCGCCATACTCCTGCAGAATCTGGAGAATCGACACCGCCATCAGCGTGTCATCTGTGACCGGCCAATGACCATCCGGCAGGATGCGGCCCGCCAGCCGTTCGCGGGTCTCGGTCAACGGCATCGAGAAAAAACGTTCGCCGAAAGCATCCCCGCAGCTCAAGCCGTCCAGCGAGAGCATCGCTCTCTGCAGGCGGGTGGTTCGCTCGCTCTCATCTGCATTCGTCATCTGCTGAGCCTTGCCTGGTGCCTTCTGTTCAGTGTGCATGATGACGTCAGTTGACCTGTCGCGAGCGTATGCATGACGACATTCGCAGGATCAATCCACCGCCATTGTCATCCAGTCGCGTTGATTTGTCATCATGATTGCACTTTGTCTGCGAACTCAGGACACTTGTATCCGGTATCGATTGGCCGCCATCAGTTCCACTCACTCACATGCAACCCATCCGCCAGCAATACACCTGTGGATACATTTACCGGGTCCGGGCGGTGTGTTATACCCGTACCTACTTGGAGCAATGGATCGTAGCAGCTGATGATCGCCGATAGAACTACCGCCAGGGCGCACCCCAGGTAGAACGGCAACAGTAGCTTTGCCGGCATGCCTGGCAGCGACGAACACTTCCCATAGTCTTTCCCGGGGCCCTTGGAATGGCAGTCGATCGTCGCAGGTTTCTTCAACTACTTGGAGTCAGTGCGGTCGCATCGACTCTCTCGGAGAGTATTGCCAAAGCGCTCTCCATCTCCGCCAACAACACCACCGGCACCATCGCCGATGTCGAACACATCATTTTCCTGATGCAGGAAAACCGCTCCTTCGACCACTACTTCGGCACTCTCCAGGGAGTGCGCGGCTTCGGTGACCCGCGCGCGGTCAAGTTGACCACCGGCAATCCCATCTTTTACCAGCCCGATGGAAGAGGCGGCTACGTCCTGCCATTCCGGCCAAGAATTACTAATCTTGGTCTACAGTTTCTCCAAGATCTGCCGCATGACTGGAACACGACACATGCCGCCTGGAACCAGGGAAACTACGACCAGTGGGTGCCCACCAAAAGCTACACCAGCATGGCGTACCTGCAGCGGAACGATCTACCCTTCCAATATGCGCTGGCGGATGCCTTCACCATCTGTGACGCGTATCACTGCTCCCTGATCGGGCCCACCGATCCGAACCGCTATCACATGTTCACAGGATGGACCGGGAACGACGGCAAAGCGGGCGGCCCGGCTGTCGACAACGGCCAGCCAGGTTTCAGCTGGACCACCTTCCCCGAGGTGCTCGAAGCCGCAGGGATTGCCTGGAAGGTTTACCAGGACGTTGGCACCGGGTTGAATGCAGCTGGAAACTGGGGCGGGACCAGTGACCCTTACATCGGCAATTATGCGGATAACTCGCTCCTGCACTTTGAGCAGTATCAGAATGCCCAGCCGGGGAGTGCGCTCTACGAGAACGCCCGGACAGGAACCAATGTCGCCGCAGGCGGCACGCTCTTCGATAACTTTCGCGCGGATGTCTTGAACGGCAGTCTGCCCCAGGTCTCCTGGATCGTTGCTCCGGAGGCTTATACCGAGCACCCCAACTGGCCGCCGAATTACGGGGCCTACTATATCTCTGAAATTCTCAACGCGCTTACTGCCAATCCGGACGTTTGGAGTAAGACAGTCTTCTTCATCATGTATGACGAGAACGATGGCTTTTTTGATCATGCCGTGCCCCCAACTCCGCCACAAACGGTCAACCAGGGACTATCAAACGTCTCCATCACCAATGAGATTTATCCCGGCACCGGGGGCTATCCGAGCGGTCCGTATGGTCTTGGTCCGCGGGTGCCGATGCTTGTTATCTCTCCCTGGAGCAGGGGCGGCTGCGTCAGCTCTGAGGTGTTCGATCACACCTCGATGATCCGTTTTGTCCAGAAGCGCTTCGGCACCACCGCCGCTCCGCTCACCACCCCCAGCATCACCGCATGGCGAAGTGCTCTCTGCGGCGACCTCACCTCAGCCTTCAACTTCGCCACCCCCAACAGCACCGTAGTGTCGCTGCCGAGCACGGCTGCCTACACCCCGCCCGATGCTCAGCGGCACAGCAGCTACGTGCCCACCCTGCCCGTTGTGCAGAAGATGCCCGTCCAGGAAGTAGGCGTTCGGCCGGCTTGTCCAGTGCCTTATGTCCTGAGTGTGATGTGCTCGCTCAACTTCGCCACGGCAGTCGTCAACCTGCAGTTTATTAATAACGGCCGGCGCGCGGCCAACTTCCACGTTCGCTCCGGGAGTACACTTCTCCCTCCCCGCAGCTACACTACCGGCCGTGGTTCGCACCTGAACGATCTCTGGAATTACGAGGCAGTCAACCTCGATGCCTATGATCTTTCAGTGCACGGGCCCAACGGCTTCTATCGCGAGTACCAGGGGACTTTTCAAGCCGGCACCTCGGCCAACCTGCAAAGCACCGTCTTATACAACGTCTCGACTGGCGGGGTGACCCTCAGCGTCCACAATGCAGGGACAGTAGCTGTCAACCTGCAGATTCTCAACGTCTACACCAAGACCACGATCACGCAGACGGTCAATCCCGCCGCCACGTTTCAGCAGTTCTATGCGCTTGGTCAATACTATGGCTGGTACGATTTTGTGCTGCAGATCGCCTCCGATCCTACCTTCCGCCAGCAGCTTGCCGGCCATCTAGAAACAGGTGCGCCCAGTATGACAGATCCCGGGATCGCTACCGGACAAATATAACTGTGCTCCAATCTCTGGACCGCTCTTCAGGCGGCCGGGCTTTCAGCAGGAAAAGCCATCTGGAAAATCTCAGGAAACACCATAGCCGCAGGAAATTTGTTCTGGAAAGTCGCTTAGGCTCACCTATGTCGCTCTTTGAGATGCCTCGCTGTGCCGAGGGTATACATGCGTAAGAAGTTGAAGAGTGTGCTTCCGCTCCCACTTTTTCGGTTTGCCGCGCTCAGCCTGCTGGCGTGTTCTCCTCTTGCCTTCGGGGCGTCTACAGGAGTTTCCGTCAAAAGGGTCAGGCCCCGCGATGTTCCGGCGCTTTACGTAACCGTGGGACCGACCAGTGTGGTGTTTCCTTCACGGCCGGTAGGCACTCCCGGCTATGCCGTGACTGTAATGCTCAGTAACTTCAACTACCTGGCCGTGGCCGTAAGCTCTATCGCTGTCTCGGGCGACTTCTCCCAGACAAACACCTGCGGCTCAAGCTTAGCCGGAGAAAGTTCCTGCACCATCTCACTCACCTTCTTACCGCAGGCGACGGGAGTGCGAACAGGCACCCTCGCGATTACAGACAGCGGCAATGGTTCTCCGCAGACAGTCGTCTTAACTGGAGTAGCGGAGCCGCCGGGAATGGGTTTTACCGCGACGACGGCAACCGTAACGGCACAGGCCGGCGCTCTGCCGACCCTCTCAGCAACGTTGACAGGAACGTATGCAGCAGGCGCTCCGGCCGGGCTCGTCACCTTTCTTGACACGACGAACAGCAACGCCGTCCTGGGTACGGCCTTGCTTGGTACGGGAACCATCGGCCAGGCTCTTGTGAATGGACCCTCGTCTGCCACAGGGGGCGAACAAGTCTCAGTCGTCACTGCCGACTTTAACCGGGATGGCAAGGCTGACCTCGCCGTCCTGAACAACGCGGGTCAAGGCTGTTACTCCTCCGTCGAGCCATCGATTTCAATCCTGCTTGGCAACGGCGACGGCACCTTCACAGCAGCAGCCAGCCCTTCCGGTGCACAGTTCTGCGCAGACAACCTCGTAGTCGCCGATTTCAACGGGGACGGCAAACCGGATATCGCCGTAGCAGCGAATGGAACCAGCTTCGCGCTACTTCTCGGCAACGGTGACGGAACATTTGTGACCCAGAACATTCCTGTCGCCAGCGCCAGCTATGCCAACATTGCCACCGGAGATTTCAACGGCGACGGCAAACCGGACCTCGCCTTCCTGAACCTCAGCACGGACGCTGAGACCATCCTGCTTGGCAATGGCGACGGGACCTTTGCCGTTTCGTCAGCAAATCCACCTGCCGCTCCCAATGCCGAACTGGAGATGGTCGGCGACTTCAACGGGGATGGTTGGCTTGACCTGGCCACCATGGGCGAACAGCCGGCGGCCGATGGCAGCGCCTTCGACGACATCGTCATCAACCTCTCCCTCGGCAATGGCGATGGAACCTTCCAGTTGCCGACCACTACTGATGTGGGCAACAGCCTGCTGCCGGCAGCCGCATTCCAGAACATCGGCGTCGGCGACTTCAACGGCGACGGCAAGGCTGACCTTGCCATCGAGGGAGCGATTGTCAATGGACCGTCAACCTCCTCGGACGGCGTCCTGGTACTGCTGGCACAGGGCAGCGGCTCCTTCACGGCTGCATCTCCCGTTCCCATCAAGCCAAGTCCGCGGTGCACACAGGACCAGCAATGCAATCAAAGTTCCAACAGCGGTTCCATCGCCGTGGCGGACTTTAACGGTGACGGCAGCGTCGACCTCGCCTTGCTGACAGATGACGTAGTCCAGGTCCTGCTCAATAACGGCAAGGGCGCCTTCACCGCAGCGGCGACGGTTGATTCGGGGGCAGAAACTGACCCGGATTATCTCGCCCTTACCGTCGGTGACTTCAACGGCGATGGCGTTCCAGACCTCGCTTCTACAGACTCCGGCGCCAGTACGGTCACGCTTTCTCTCGGCGAAAGAACAGAAACTGCCCTTGCCATGCTCCCCGGCGTGGCCATCGTGGGAACAGGCACACACTATCTCGAAGCCGTCTATGCCGGCTCTTCGACCTTCGTACCCAGTACCTCTGCGCCCATCATTTTCAGAGCGTCCCCGCCCCCCATGGCAGCGTTAACACCGGGCAGCCTTGCTTTTGCCGGTCAGACCATCGGCAGTACCAGCGGCGCGCAGACGGTAACCCTGAGCAACGCCGGGACAACCCCATTGACACTGACCTCAATTGTCGCCACCGGAGCCTTTGCGCAAACCAGTACCTGCGGCAAAAGTTTAGCCGCGGCGGGCAGCTGCAAAATCTCCATCACCTTCTCACCGCTGGCGGCCGGCCCCTCTACGGGTACTGTGACGATCACGGATAACGCCGGCAATTCGCCGCAGTCCGTTGCCCTCACTGGCCAGGGAGTTGCTGTTCCCCTCGCCGTTCTCACCCCTGCCACGCTCACCTTCCCGCCACAAACAGTCGGCAGTACCGGCAGCGCGCAGACGGTGACCCTGAGCAATCCCGGCAGTGCTCCACTCAATGTCACCTCGATCGTAGCCTCGGCAGGTTTTGCTGAAACCGCCAACTGCGGCCCAACCGTCGAACCTGGCAGCAGTTGTGCCATCGCCGTCACCTTCACGCCGACCGCCGGAGGCGCTATTACGGGCACACTGACCGCCCACAGCAATACTGCCGGTTCATCCCCGCTCACGACCTTGACCGGGCAGGGGGCCCTTGTTTCCGTCTCTTCGAGTACCCCGGCCTTGAGCATTTCATCGGCCGGAGGCGCCGCTACGGCCATGGTCCAGGTTGCACCCGCCGGAGGCTTTACCGGCCCCGTCGACCTCACGTGCGCCATTAAGTATCTTGGCCAGGGAACCGCAACAGATCCGCCAACCTGTTCTCTTGCACCGTCCCGGATCCAGGTCACCGGGAACGCTCCTGTTGCCACCACGCTCAGCATCTCGACAACAGCGGCATCTGCATCTTCGCGCATGAACGGTTTGTTCAACACTGCTGGAACGGCATTAGCTGGCCTCTTGTGCCTCGGCCTCCTGCCGCTTCGCCGCTGGCGAGCCCAGGCCTTCGCCACGTTGTCGATCCTCATCGCCACCGCCCTATTAGGCTGTGGCGGAAACTCGGGCGGCGGCACCACGGTTACCCAGAGCAATCCAGGCACGACTGCCGGCAGTTATCAGGTAGTTATCACGGTAACCAGTGCAGCTCCAGCTTCTTCCATCTCCCTGCCGCTCAGCCTGCAATAACTGCTGAGCAGGCGGTTCCGTCGGGCGTCCGCGATGGCAGCAAAACCTTCGATGCCCCACCGCCATTTATGTTGGTGGTGTGGCAAAGTAGGCTGATGCGCAAACCGCGCACAAAGCGACGCTCCTGGAAGGTCAAGGACACTGAAGAAGCAGATGGATAACGTCAGCAGGCAGAAACCCCACTTCGCGGTCTTGGATGGACTTCGTGGAGTCGCCGCCATCGCGGTAGTAACCTTCCACTTCATGGAAATGGCCATCTGGAACTACAGCAAGCTCTGGATCGGCCACGGCTTCCTTGCCGTCGACTTCTTCTTCTGCCTCTCCGGTTTTGTCATGGGCTACGCATATGACGACCGGATCGCCGACATGGGACTGGGCAAATTTCTCAAGGCCCGTTTGATCCGGTTGCACCCGATGGTCGTCATGGGATCCTTGCTCGGCCTGATCGCGTTCTATGCGAATCCGTTCGGTGTGAACCCCGGCTACGGCCTCGGAAGCATGGCACTGATCTTCGTCGAGTCGCTCCTGCTGATTCCCAACGGCGCGATGCAGCAGCGCTCCCAGAACCTGTTCAGCCTGAACGCGCCCGCCTGGTCCTTGTTCTGGGAGTACATCGCCAATCTTGTTTTTGGACTGGTGCTTTACCGCGCGAAGCGTAGCGTGCTCATCGTGGTGACTGTTATCGCCGCTGTCGTGCTCTGCTGGGTAGGCCACCAGGCAGGGAACCTCTCCGGTGGCTGGAGCTCGCGCAACTTCTGGGATGGCGGAGCCCGCGTCGCGTATTCGTTTTTGGCGGGGCTACTGGTCTATCGCACGGGGTGGCGGCTTCGAACGCCCCTGGGCTTCGGCGGCCTCAGCCTGTTGCTGATGCTGGCACTCGTCATGCCGTACGCCGAAGGGGCTTGGATACGCGAAGCAGCCGTGATTGTCGTCTACTTCCCGCTGCTGGTCGCCCTGGGAGCAGGGGCAGTCCTCACGCCGCGCATCGAACGCCTCTGCCAATTTTCCGGCGAACTCTCCTACCCTCTGTATATGAGCCACTACGCCGTCATCTGGATCTGGGGCGACCTGGTCGAAAAGCACAAGCTCGTCCAGTCAGGTCTCGGCCCGTCAGTTGCCGTCGGTGTCGTCACCATGGTCGCGTTTGGCTGGACAGTGTTCAAGCTGTATGACCAGCCACTGCGGACCTGGCTCCGCCGCAGGGCCTAGAAAAACCTCCGGATCAGATCTTCATTTTGAAGGGGCGGGACTTCAGTCCCGCCATCGATATCAACCAGTGCATCCCGGCTTTAGCCGCTGAGGGCATGTGGCTTTTAACCCAGCAGGCGCAGTCACACGATCCATCTGTCAGGAACTGACTATTTGCAGGAACTGACC
>CAZZXL010000073.1:8453-22624 GCA_964658035.1 uncultured Acetobacteraceae bacterium | reverse complement strand
CCACCACCAGCAGTACCCAGGCAATTCGCCGCCCGGCACGGCCCGGCGGCACCGCGCGCTCATCCTGGGCCAGCCACGCGCCAATCAACAAAGCCAGGGGTGGCAGCGACGGCAGCACGTAATACTCCTGCCGCGTTGAGAAGCTGAAGAACACCAGCGGGACCACCGCCCAGATGACGAGTAGCGTCAGCGCCTGCTGCTGTCGAGTGAGCGAATGGCGAACGGCAGCCGGGCGCCAGGGCACATTGCCGAGCGCTTTGAACAGGAAAGCACACCAGGGCATCATCCAGACCAGCAGCAGGCCCCAGAACAGCAGCAGCGGCACCGTGTCATAGTCTCGCGGAATCCGCTGATTCAGATACCGCAACACATGCTCGTTGACAAAGTAGAACCAGAAAAAACCATGGACATTGCCCACCGTCGGCGTCCCAGGATGAAGAAAACCCGTCGGCGCACCCTGCGTCGGGTTATGCAGTCCGGCCAGGATGTGCCAGGGCGCAGCCAGCAGCAGGAAGAAACAGAAGCCCGCAACCGGATGCCACCGCTTCAGATGACGCAGGTTCCTCGTGACCAGTATAAAGATTAAAACGATAGCTACCGGAAAAACTACGCCGATCAGCCCCTTCGTAAGGACGTTTAGCGCGCATGCCCCTGCAAAACCAAGCGCCGTTCCGAGGGAAGGCCCTGACCGCCGTAAACCTTCACGTAGCGAGAACCAGAAAAACGCTACCGCGGTGGTTGTCCAGAGACACACGATTGCATCCGGTATCAGGATGCGGGTAAAGATAAAAACGCCGAAAGACGTAAGCAGAATCAGCGCCGCGTAGAAGCCGGCCGTCGCATCGGCGAACAATCGTCGGCCAAATACAAAAACCCCCATCACCAGGGCAAGCGTGTACAAAGCGAGTGGAAGGCGGGCGGCGGAGTCTGAAACGCCCAAGACCTTGAAACTGGCCGCCATACTCCAATACAGCAGAGGTGCTTTTTCCAGATAGCGGATCCCATTCGCATAAAGCGTCACGTAGTCATGACGGAGAAGCATTTCGCGCGCCACTTCCGCATGCACCGAGTCAGCATCGTCCAGCAGCGGCGGATTGAAAAGGGTAAAGCTGCCATAAAGCAGCACCCACACACCCATAAGCACCAGCAGAAAGCGCTTGACCGGTGAACTGTTCGGTAGCAGATTGGCCGAAATATGTTTTAACTCTTCACGAAAAGCCAGGAATACACCTCTTGGAATTGCCCGGCGTCGCTGCCGCCTCTACTCTTACGCTGGCAGAGAGCTCGTCGTTCAAGCCGCCCTGTCAAAGAGGTCTATGTCCCCCTTTGACAGGCATGTCGCCGGCTCTTGGTGGACATGGCAGTGACTGGGCTTCTGCTGTAGAGATGTGCTCTGCGATACTAAGGTGCAGATTTCATGGCCGACAGCATCATTACCATCACGCCCGCAGCTTCAACCCAGCAGCATGCGGGTCCTCTCGCCCAGCCGGCGACTACGCTGCTGTTCGACGATTGGTATCCCGCCCTCCGCAGTGACCGGCTGCACGGCAAGACGATGGTCACCGCCATCCTGCTTGGCGTTCCCATGGTTCTGGGCCGTAAGCAGGACGGCACGCTCTTCGCCCTCCGTGATAGCTGTCCGCATCGCGGCATTCCCCTCTCCTGCGGCTGGTTCGATGGGAATTCTGTCACCTGCAAATATCACGGCTGGGCCTTCGAAGCAGCTACAGGTCAGTGCAAAGACATCCCTTCCCTTACCACGGCCGATACCCTCGATCCCGGCAAAATCTTCGCCGCCGCCTTTCCCTGCGTGGAGCGCGACGGCTATGCCTGGGTCTACGTGCCCTCCACCGGTCGTGGCCGTCTACATGTAGATGAAATCTTGCCGTCCGTGCCCGAAATCCCGAAGTTCAGCGAGCGTTTTCGCTCCGCCCACCTGGCCGCCGAACTGCCTTGCAACGTCGACCACGGCATCATTGGCCTGATGGACCCCGCGCACGGACCTTTCGTCCATCAGTCATGGTGGTGGCGCAGCAAGCACTCGATTCATGAAAAAGCCAAAAACTTCGAACCCATCCCCGACGGATTCCGCATGGCCGCGCATGCGCCGTCCGGCAATTCCGCTCCCTATAAACTCCTCGGCGTTTACGGAGAACCCATCACCACGACCATCGATTTCGTCTTACCCAATCGACGGTTCGAAACGATCCGCTGTGGCCCGAAATGGTTCGCTAGTCTCACAACGGTCACACCAACAACGCCAAATGCCTGTCGCATCGACGTCGCTGCCGCCTGGAATGTCTTCTACGCCGTACCCCTGGTTACCACCATCGCCAGGTTCTTCGGAGCCCGGTTTGTGCGACAGGACCAGGAAACCATGATCCAGCAGGCTGAAGGCCTCCGGCATAATCCCAGCCTGATGCTCATCGACGATGCTGACCGACCCGCCAAATGGTACTTCGCCCTCAAGCAGGCACGCCTGGACGCCGCCGCCGGAAAGCCCTTCAAACACCCACTTTCCGCCCCAGTAACATTACGTTGGAAAAGTTAACCGGCACTCTGCCGCCCCCCCATATGGCATAATGTCCCTATGGCTCACACCACCCTCCTCTGGACCGCACTCGATCAGGACCTCTCCTCCGTTGAAAGCGGTGTCGCGCTTTCGACTCTGAACACCTTCATCGGCGAATCCGGTCTGCGCCCAACCGACATCTACGAAGTCGTTCTCCCGGCACGCACGCTCAAGCACCGCAAGGCCCGTAACGAACCGCTTAGCCTCGATGAATCCGACAAACTGGCACGCCTGGTGCGTGTCTTCAACCAGGCTGTCCGCACCTTTGGTGACCCTGAAAAAGGCCGCCAATGGCTCAACGCTCCTAAAAAGCGCTTCGCCGATCGAACACCCATCCAGATGCTGCGCACTGAAATCGGCGGCCGGATGGTCGAAGAAATGCTGGGCCAGATCGAGTACGGCATGTTTGCCTGATGCCGGTACTGTGGCGGATCAGCAATCATGCCAGTCTGTCCGGTGAAGGCGGTCTGCGGTATAGCGCCCGCTGGCACACTGCCGGCCTGCCGGTCGTCTACCTGGCGGCCTCTCCGGCCGGCGCCATGATCGAGATCCTGGTCCATCTGGAACTAAGCGAAGATAGTGTTCCCCTGCACTATCACCTGCTCGAAATCGCGATTCCGGACGACCTGCTCATCGAGGAACTGCAGCCGCAATCGCGGCGTCACCAGGCCGAATGGAAACTTGACCTCAGCTATACCCGTTCGCTCGGCGACGCCTGGCTGCGTGGCCGTACTGCCGCCATCGCGAAAGTTCCCTCGGCAATCCTGCCGGACACCTGGAACTATCTGCTGAACCCGCTGCACCCACGAATGAGCGAGTGCACCATCGTCAAAAGCACCAGCGCGCTTTATGATCCACGATTGATGCCGAAGCTGAAGGTTAAATCGACCTTCAGCTTACAGGCGCCCGGCTAAGTTTCCCATCCTTCAACGTAAACCGGTGACCGCGCCACACCACTGTATCGCCGGCAAAGCTCCACGCCCAGATCCCCAACGCCACCAGGTCGCGCGGCAGCAGCAGCCACATATCGCGCAGCACCTGCACATCCCCGATGATTCCGACGCCAACGCTCAAAGCCAGGGCTGTTCTCGCAACCAGCGTCAGCACGAACAACGCAACGCTTGGCAGGCTGAAGCCGGACGCGATTAGGTTGAGAAATGCCCACGGCAAGCCGAAGGTAAACACCACTCCCGCATAATCCCATTTCCGCGAGTCACGGGTTGACCGACTCCAGCGCATCTGGTGGGCCAGGAAGTCCTGAAAAGCATAAGCAGGCACATAGGTTTCAACGACCTCCGTGCTTAGCGCCACATCATACCCGGCCGCATACACACGCGCCCCGCATTCGTAGTCATCGGCAAGGTGGTCTACCAGCGGCCGCAGTCCGCCAATCGCATCGAGCGCCTCACGTAAAAAAGCCAGCGTCGATCCAAGGCCAAAACGAATGCCCCCTTCGAGCATTCGCGCCGTCAGTACGCCCGCCATAAAGTCAGTCGAGATGCCCAGCGCCTCCATCTTGGACCCAACTGTCCCATGCGACTTGCCGCGATAAGGCGCCGTCACCAGCCCCACCTTCCCCTTGCGCCCTGCCTTCTGCTTCCGGTTCACGCATTGAAACGCAGCCATGGTCCGCTGCAGATAATGCTGCGCCACCATGATGTCACTGTCATTGATCACTATATGATCGAATTGCGCATGCGGCAGCATCTGTGCCAGGTTGCTGACCTTGCCATTCGTGCCAAGTACTTCGGGACATGCCACCAGCACGATCCTCTGCTCCGGAAAATCCATCTTCAATCTTTCAATAGCCGCAACTGCTGCATCATCCAGACTGCTGACCCCGAAGATCAGTTCGTACTCTGCGCCATACTGCTGCCGGCAGTGGCTGGCAAAACTTGCGTACGTCTCCGGATCAAGCCCCTTTACCGGCTTCAGAATACTTACTGGCGGTGCATACGCAGGCAACACACGCCGCGAGGCGCGGCCGAACGAGCGGGCGCTCAACAGGGCGAGAAGGTAAAAGAAAAATCCTGCGATCGTAAGAAGAGTCGTAACCGCCGCGACAAGTGTTGCCAACATATATCTGGCTTCAGTCTAACGGTATGCCGCAACTATCAGGCCACCGCTAAGCGCAATGGAGAGCTCTGCGTTTTGTTCTCTACCCCGGAGCCTCATCTCACCAGGCCGCAGCAAGCGACTGAGTCAAAGTCCAGATGCACGCACGAGCAGAATCACGCACGAGCAGAATCCAGACGCCGCCTAGCGGAAGGCCCCCTTCTCGCTTGACACACCGGCAGCAAAGCCGCGCCCGGCCGTGACGGCAAGTCACTCGTACCGAAGGGCTTCGATCGGGTCGAGCGTCGACGCCCGCCACGCTGGATAGATCCCGAAGACAAGTCCAATGACGCAGGAGACGACAAACCCCGTAACGGCCCACTGCCCGGAAACCGAAGCTGGCAGTACCGCAACCAGCGCCTTGATGATCACCGTGATCAAGGCCCCCGCGATCACGCCGATCACCCCGCCAAGCGCGCAAAGGGTGATCGCTTCAAGCGTAAATTGCAGCAGGATATTCCGTTTGGTCGCACCCAGCGCTTTCCGAATACCGATTTCCCGCGTGCGCTCCGTCACACTCACCAGCATGATATTCATCACGCCTACGCCCCCGACCATCAGGCCAACACTCGCGACCGCGACCATAAAAGCGAAGAGGCCGCCGGTAATCTGCGACCACAGGCGCGTCAGTGCGTCCGGGCCGCTGATATCGAAATTATCAGCCTGTTCAACGTGGACCTTCCGCCGGCGCCGCAGCAATTCTGTCACGCCGTCGATGGCGGCCTCTTTATTCTTCGCATCGTCATAGCGCGCAACGATAAAGTAGTCCTTCACCTCTGGATGGATTTTGCGAAAAGTTTCCAGTGGAAAATAAGCAGAATTATCTTCCGGGTTCTTGCCGCTGCCAAAAGGCTGTTTACGCTTGTCGAAAGCGCCGATCACGGTAAACACTTCGCCTTCAATTTCTACATCTTTTCCTATCGGCGAGGTCTGCCCAAAAAGTTTTTCAACTGTGTCATGTCCCAGCACTACCACGTTAGCCCGACGCATTTCTTCGTCATCGGTCCACATGCGGCCCGCGGCCAGGTCAATCTCGTTTACGTCCTTGATGGCTGACGTCGCACCCTGCAGAATAGTGTTCTGCATCTTGTTCTTGCCGTACTTCACGGCCACATTCCCGACATTCAGCTGCGGGTTTGAATACCGCAGCTCCGGGTCCACCGCAACAATATGCGGCACGTCACGCATGGCAATCGCGTCATCGTAGGAAAGCTTCTTGCGCGTCAGCATCTCGGTCGTCGGATTCACCGCGATGAATGGAATGTGGTAACACCACAGCACATTGCTGCCAAACGAATTGGCGAACTTCTCTACGTTGTTATTCAATCCGTTGATCACCGACGAAATCACGATGACGGTCGTCACGCCGATCACAATACCCAGCACCGTCAGCCCGCTGCGCATCTTGTTCGTGCGCAGCGTGTCCATCGCCATCCGAACCGATTCTCTAGCGTCCAGCCACCGCATCCGCGTACCTCGCTTCATTCATGGCCATATCCCACCAACCCAGGAACTCGTGCATCCCATCGCCCCAACGTTGTCATCCTGAGCGAAGCGCAGGCTAGCCGAAGGACCTGCGTTTCTCACCCGCTCCCGACCACACGCCAACCAGCGGAAGGCCCACTCCTCCCTTGACCGACAGGCGGCCAGGCCGCGTCTCGCCGCACGCGCAGGTACCAATATCTAAAGTTCGGAGCGCAGAGCGGTAATCGGATCCAGCTTCGCGGCTTTCTGTGCCGGATACACCCCGAAAAATACGCCTACGCCAAACGCCACAGCCAGCCCCGCAAAGATCGCCCACACCGCAACATCCGATTCCCATCCAACCGCCAGCGTTACGCCCTTTGCAATCCCCACACCGAGCAGCACACCGAGAAACCCGCCGATCAGCGACATCGTCGCCGACTCAATCAGGAATTGCACCATCACATCCCGCCGTTTCGCACCCAGCGCCTTGCGCACCCCTATCTCGCGCGTCCGTTCCGTCACACTCACCAGCATGATGTTCATGATGACGATGCCGCCAACCACCAGCGAAATCGCCGCAATAAACACCGCCACCATGGCGAAGCTGGAACTGATGCTTTCCCACAGACCAACGAACGACGCGTTTGTGTCCACAGTAAAGTCATCGTCCGAGCCGGGAGCATCATGCCGCCGCGAACGCAGAATCGTCCGAACCTCATCCACGGCGCGATCCAGCCGTTCGCCCGTTGACCCCGCGCTCGCGTGGATCTCTATCGAGTCGTTCGTCCCATACGTATGTTGATACGCAGTGATCGGGATCGCCACCCAGCTGTCCTGGCTCTGCCCCAGCGTCGTTCCCTGCCGCTCCGCGATGCCGATCACCGTGTAGATCCCGCCGTCTACCCGGATCTCCTTGCCTAGCGGCTCCTGACCCTGCATCAGGTTGTCAACAATGTCATATCCGATAATGGCCACGTGCGTAGCATGCTGCTCTTCGGCCGCTGTCCACACGCGCCCACGGTCGATGTTGGTGCTGGCCACCGGCGGCATGGTCCACGTCCAGCCCCGTATCTCCGTATTCTTGCTCGACTTTTTCCCATAAACGATCGTGCCCCCCTTGCTGAAGGACGCCGCCGTCGTCCGGCAAAGCGTGCACTCGTCCACTACCGCCTGGTAATCCGCCATCTTCAGGTTTTTGCGCTTGTTGTAACGAAGAAATTCCTCGGCATCGAAGATGACAGACGGGGTCTTGCGGGCCGTAAAGACATCCGCGCCATAGCCGTAGATCTTGGTCGCCACGAAGTGGTTCGCGCCATTCACCAGCGTCACCACCGCAATGACCGACGCCACACCGATCACCACGCCGAGAAGCGTCAGCACGGACCGCAGTTTGTTGGCCCAGAGCGATGCCAGGGCAATGCGAATGGCTTCCTGTAGTTGCATGTCCGCCTGAAGTCCCTTGTTTCCGGGTGAACAGAGTGTAGCAGGCACGGCTCCCGTGCAGGGCAACGTAGCGCATCCCCTGGCCACTCCTAGGTAAACGAAGGAGAATCCTGAATGGCAAGTAATCGTGGCGTGGTCTACCTCGGTCCGGGCAAAGTTGAAGTACAGTCCATTGACTACCCCAAAATGCAGAATCCCCAGGGCAAAGCCATTGACCATGGCGTCATCCTGAAGATTGTTGCCACCAACATCTGTGGTTCAGACCAGCACATGGTCCGCGGTCGTACAACCGCTCCCAAGGGCATCGTCCTCGGTCATGAAATTACCGGCGAGATCATCGAAAAGGGCAAAGATGTTGAATATCTAAACGTCGGTGACCTCGTTTCAGTCCCATTTAACGTGGCTTGCGGACGCTGTCGAGCCTGCCGCGAACGCAATACCGGCGTCTGCCTCAACGTCAATCCCCAGCAGCCCGGCGGTGCCTACGGCTACGTGGACATGGGCGGATGGATTGGCGGCCAGGCCGAATACGTCCTCGTCCCCTACGCCGATTTCAACCTGCTCAAGTTCCCCGATAAAGACAAGGCCATGGCCAGGATCACTGATCTGACCATGCTCTCTGACATTCTTCCAACCGGCTTCCATGGCGCAAAAACAGCCGGAGTTGGTGTCGGCTCGACTGTCTACATCGCCGGCGCAGGCCCGGTCGGTCTGGCAGCCGCAGCCTCGGCCTACATCTTGGGCGCCGCCGTCGTCATCGTCGGCGATAAAAATGAAGATCGCCTCAACCATGCGAAAAGCATGGGGTATGAAACGATCAACATCAGCCAGCATGACAAACTTGGCGAACAGATTGCCCAAATCCTCGGCATCCCCGAGGTCGACGCAGCCGTCGACGCCGTCGGCTTCGAAGCCACCGGCCATGGCACCAAGGATGAAGCAGCACCGGCCAGCGTGCTCAACCAGCTCATGGACGTCACCGCAGTCGCCGGCGGCGTCGGCATCCCCGGCCTCTACGTCGTCTCCGACCCGGGCGCACCGAATGAAGACGCCAAGAACGGCATGCTCAAGGTAAGGTTTGGCAAGGGCTGGTCCAAGTCGCTGCACTTCCACACCGGCCAGGCACCGGTCCTTCAGTACAACCGGCAGTTGATGCAGGCCATCCTGCACGATCGCCTGCCCATCGCCAAGATCGTGAATGCCACCGTGATCACCCTCGACGACGCACCCCAGGGCTACAAGGACTTCGACGCAGGCGTAGCCAAAAAGTTCGTCATCGATCCGCACGGATCAGTCGCGAAGAAAAAAGTGGCGTAGCGCTCAGTAGCAAGCCGGTCCATCATCCGGCCGGCTTGCTGATCTTGGAACGAGGGCAGATCTGTGCCCTACCTCTGTTCCAGCTTGGATAAGCCTGTCGCCAGCGCCGCGACCTCGTAGCAGTAGCGATAGGATGGCGGCAATGCTGGAGGGGCAGGCAGGGGCAGCACAGGCTCAAGCGAAGATTTCTTGCGGGCCAGTTCGAGTGCCAGGAGTGCATAGCCTGGATACATGTAACGCGGCTGGATAAAAGGATTCACTGCGGTGCAGATGAAGTAAATGAATGCGACGTGGATGAGCGGTCGCGAAAATCGCAGGCGGTTCTTTACCAAGAGCACACCGAGCGCGATCAACATGCCAAGACTGGAAAGAATGCCGATGTAGCGGTTCTGGAGTGATGTACCAAAGTCATCGAACCAATAATCGTGCAGGAAATAACCCGGAGTTACAAAGCGTCCCGCAATGTTCATCAATATCTTGAATGGAGCTACCAGGAAATAGCCGCCCATCGCCTGAATGCTATCCAGCTTGGTAATCAGCCCGCCACCTTGGGTTTGGGAAAGAAAACCCTGCAAGTTGATGTGCAGGATGTGCATGGCGGCCGCATAAGCAACTGAAAGAAACAATAGAAGCGCGACGATGGATTGTCGTGGCTTGCCGCGGAAAGGAGACCAGCGCGATTCTACCGCCAGGTACCAGAAGAGAATGATGACCTGCTCCCAACGGCCCAGAATCGAAAGAGCCAATGCTAGGAAAAGCATCAGCCTTGAGGATTTACTTCCACCCTCAGCCGTTCGCGAATAAATGTAGACACCGAAAGCAACAAGCCCCGCAACGGCGAGGATCTCTTTATTCAGCGTCATCAACGTCGGTAAGGTCTGCGGGTTCAAAACCATGAAAAGGGCAAACCAGTCGCCACGCACACCTGGAATCCTGGTAGACCACCACAGCAGGAGCAGGAAGAGGAAACAGTTGAAGCATGCCACACCGAACTCCGTACGGAAGACGATTGCCACGGCCACTGGACCAAGCGAGCTTCCCCCCAGGTTCACCAACGATCCCTTGTCCACATTCCCCTGCTCAGCTGCACTTACACCCGACAACTCAAAATAAGCGCCGGAGTCAGCGCCGATGGTCAGCGGGTTCATACTTTCGTATAGTGGCTCGACCGTGAACGTGTAGGTGGCCCAGCTAAAAGCAAAATAGACAAACAAGCCGAAGATGATCAGCCAGCTTTTGGGGCTGCGTACCTCAAACAAATCTCCAAAAGGTTTGTGCATGCTCTTTGCCTAACCCCGATCTTTGGTTCCGTTCCCGGTTCCCAGCCCTTGGTCGTTACCCTAGAGTGTAAGCCAGACAGCCCATCGTCCGCCTGTCGGAGGCTGCTAATGCAGAGCGCGGCAGTACAGGAAGCGCAAGTCGTTACAATCGATAAGACATGACGCGTCGCCTGACTTTGTTTCCACTCATTGTTTTAATCGCCTTGTACGCGACCTTCATGTTGAAGACCAACAGCCGGCTCACCGTGCTTGATGATGAAGGGACCATCATCACCACCGCCAACCTGCCAACCGCGGAACGTCTTCACCTGTTCACTAGCGGTATTGGCGAGCATCTGCACCCGCCGATCTCCGACATTCTGCTGCATGAATGGCTGACGATCACCCATCACTCTTTCGCATTGCTTCGTGTCTTCTCCCTCATCTTCTACATCGCTGGATTGCTCGTCTTGGCGCGCTGTGGTCAGATCATGGGCAACAAGGCCACCTTCTGGGCTGTTCTGCTACTGGGAATGCTGTGGCCGTTCGGATACTTTTACGCGCGTATAACTGGCTGGTACAGCTGCTCCTTCTTCCTGGTAGCAGCGGCGACATATGCCTATCAGTTGCTGCTCCGGCAAAGCTCGTTACGCCGCTGGGGCGCACTTGCAGCAGTTGCCATTCTACTGTTGTGGACCAATTATTTCGGCATCGCCATCCTGGCAGTTCTGTTCCTGGATCTGCTCCTGTTCCACAGAAAAGCCCTGAGGGAAAACGTTCGGCCTCTACTTCTTACCTTCCTCGCCGTTGCCATCTGCTTTCTTCCCCTGATGCGTGCTTTGCTCGCGGACACGCATAGTTCCGTCAAAAGTGCCCCCGTTTCGTGGATCATGGCCACTATCAAAGTTGGCTTCATGCTCTATGCAGTGCTGGCGTCAGTCGCGGTCGCTCCCTGGTTCCTCTGGTGGAGCGTTCCTATCATCCTGGCAGCAGTCGTTTTATTTTTTGCCCTTGCGCGTCGAAAGCAATCCGGCCTTTACCTGCTCTACTATGTCCTTCTTGTCGCCGGTTTGGAAGAACAACGCCTGCTCGATCTCAAACGTCTGCTGTTTATCACACCGTGGCTACTCCTTGCCATTGCGCTCTCCTGCACAGCAGCGGCCAAGCGAGAGGCGATTACCGCAGTGGCCGCAACACTAATCATCTTCGCCTTTGGTTGGTTAGGTATCGCGACCCGCAGACATCCGGCCACGAACAACTTTTACGAACCCTGGGCATCGGTCGCCGCCCAGTCCGCAGGCGAGGCACGACGCGGCAGCGTCATCATCAGCGACAGCACACCCTACTTCTTCTACCTGAACTACGCGCTTGATCTTGAGGGCATGTCATCGGGAAAAACGTACCTGGGCCTGGCCAACTACCGGAACCTCGCAGGCGTCACCGTCTACGATGAAAACATCCCGCCTGCGCTCGCCTCTTCATTTCCAAGGGTAACCGTGGTGACCGGCATAGACAATCCGTATTCCATGCGAAAACAGGCAGCGATTCTGCACGAACTCAGGCGATCCTGCACACTCGTCAGCGAACAGCAATCCACCCCTGATCCGGCACTCAACTACAAGCGCGTGATCGAGCCGAATATCGCGCTCCTGCAATACCGCGCTTCCGTGCGTCGCTTCGATTGCATCGGAGGGCAGAACGATGCCCGCCTAACCCTCCGATAGATACTATGCAGGTGGGCCTGTAAGCCGAATTCTGTCGTGAACGGCCATTCCTCTAGGCGCCGCATTACTGCGGACACTCATCAGCAACCTACCCGGAAGTTTCCGTGAACGCGTCGTTAGACTCGCCCTGACCCTCGTTGGCGCGCCGGGCCGGCACGCACTTCCAGGCAACTGGGTCAGCCCGGAAGTTCCCTCCCTATTTGGTCTTGCTCCGTGTGGGGTTTACCATGCCCCGCGTCTTACAACGCGAGCGGTGCGCTCTTACCGCACCTTTTCACCCTTACCGCATCATCCTTGCGAATCAAGCGGCGGTATTTTCTCTGTGGCACTGGCCGTATCCAGGCCTTGAAACCTGGACCCCGGACGTTATCCGGCACACTGCCCTGCGGAGTTCGGACTTTCCTCCCCCGCGCAACGTCCCCATACAAGTACAGGCACCCGCGCGGCAGCGGCCGTCCAGCCCACCTGCTCTTCTATGCTACCAGCCAGACCCCGCTGCAACGCCGCGCCACCAAACCCGGTGCTAGAACGAGTTACCTGAAGGTGTCGAGCGAAGATACGATGAACACGGGCCTGTTCGCCAGAAAGGGCCAACCTGTCTCCAGCTAGAAACCCATAGCATCAGGTAATTTGCACCAGCCCGGTTGCCCCAGGTCTGGCTTTTGAGACCTGGGTCTTTCTACCTCACAATTGTCGTCGCGACCAAAAGCACGCCGTTTAACTTGTCATCCCGACCGTAGCGGAGGAACCTGCCTTTTCTCCGACCCAGCCACAATCGTGCATGGAACAGCTGGTTATTGGCGAGCCCTCCTTTCGAACCCAGTCGATAGAAACAGACGGAAGCCACGTCTCACAAAATCTCCGCAGACATGCGAAGCGTCGCCCGCCGTACGCGCAGTACCCGGTACGATGGAGAGACGATGAAGCTGACAGCAAGCCACGCAGCATGGCAATCCACACAACTCCACCGCCTGCTGCTGGCAGTCATTGCCACCCTTTCCTTCGCCTTCATCGCGCTCTTCCTCTACATCGCTTTTCGCCGCATGCACTTTCCACTACAGCTGGAATGGCTGGAAGGCGGCGTCCTCGACACGACCGTCCGCGTGCTCCACCACCAGGCCATTTACGTGCAACCCACCTACCGCTTCGTCCCGAATATCTACACGCCGTTTTACTTCTATGTGGGAGCTGCGGCACTCAAGCTCTTCGGCACATCCCTCGCCACGCTGCGCCTGGTAAGCACCCTCTGCACCGCCGGTTGCCTGTGCCTGCTTGCCCTGCAGACGCGCATCATCACCCGCAACTGGCTTGCCGGCGTTACCGCAGCCGGACTGTTCGCCGCACTCTATGGCTCGATTGATGGCTGGTATGACCTTGCCCGGACTGACATGCTGTTCCTGCTGCTCACCCTGCTCGCCATCCTCCTCTCCTACACAGGCCGTCCTGTCCTCGCCGCCCTCGTCTTCGTCCTCGCCTATCAGACGAAGCAGGGAGCCGGCATCATTGCGGTCTTCGTCCTGCTCCATCAAATCGAGCAACCAAGACGGATCCTTCTCGGCCTCGTCACCTTCTTTGCCGGAATCGCTGCTTCCATCGCTTACCTGAACCATCAGAGCCACGGCTGGTATAGCTACTACACCCTCCACCTGCCTGCCGGCCACACGCTTGTACCGCTTGAGGCGGTCTCATTTTTTACAAGAGGTCTGCTCAACCATGTCGGTCTCGCACTGGCCGTCATCCTGCTAGGAATGCTTTTGACTGACTGGAAGCCGGCTCACCGCAGGCTGGCATCCTTCCTGTGTGCAACCACCATAGGCACGTTTCTGTCGGCACTTTCAGGGCGCATCCACAGCGGGGGCTCCGTCAACGTAATTCTGCCGCTCTATGCGTGGATTGCCGTGTTATTCGGCATCGCTTTCGCCGTAGTTACAGGTCGAGCCCCAGCGAACACTCCGGATACAGCCTCCAACGAACCAATTGATCGAAAGACCCCGGTGCTGCGCCTCATCGTCCTCGCCATGTGCGCCATGCAACTTGCCTCGCTCGTCTATCCGCTGGACAAACTGCTTCCCACCCGCCTGGCTATGCAGCAAGCCCAGGCAGCTTTCAATCGCATCGCGCAACAGCCCGGCGATCTCTATGTAGTCGGTAACACCATCGATCTCGCTCCGGCAGGGAAGCAGACCTTCGCCAACTCCGTCGCCATCTACGACGTCGTCCGCGGCGCGGCGGGCGATGAGGCCGTAATGGCTGCGCTCGAAGCCTTCCATCTGG
>CAZZXL010000073.1:2448-8443 GCA_964658035.1 uncultured Acetobacteraceae bacterium | reverse complement strand
GACGTCGTCCGCGGCGATCGTGGACCCGTCGTAACGGCTATGGAAGCAGACCTTGCCGCCTCGTTCCAGCAGCATCGCTTCGCCGCCATCGTCGCACCCGGTGCACTCGCCGCAGGTTTTCTCTACGACGGGTCGCCGGCTCAACTCGCATCAGCCTATACAGAAAGGGAGGAGACGATCCTGACCCCGGCCGATTCAGCCGAACTCGAAAAAATCATTCCCCCTCCTGTTGCACCTGCGGAACTCTACGTCAGTCACTAACCGGTTGCTACCGGTTGCCGAACAGGTTCAACACAATGCCCGCCTTGGCATTAAAGTTGTTCGTCCACTGGTCGCCGCCGCCCGGTAAAGATACATCTTCTGCGACGTATTCTCCGGGAATAACCTGCACGGCCCAGTGGCGCGAGACTTTGTAGTTAAAACCGATGCCACCGGCTGCTTCAGGGTTCCAGTTCACGGATTGCGGCGTTGACGTTCGCACAGCACCGCCTTCCGCAAACACGAACGGCACCACTTTCTTGCCGATCGGCAGCATGTAAACCGGGCCAGCGGCGAAGCTGCGCGTATTGCTGTGCAGGCCATTGGCAACCGCCGAACCGCCCGTATGCTCATTGAACGAACTGGTGAAATCCGCCAGTACGCCAATATGCTTCGTCAGGTTCATCTGCGGCATACCGTACCAGCCGATCAGGTTTTTGGAAGCACCCTGGTCATTCGAAAGATCCGTCAGCAGGTACGAAAAACCGGCACTCAACGAAACAATCGGCTGATCATGCTTAGGATTCTGCACGGGGCCGGCCATCGGCGCAGATGACATCGACGCAGTAGACATCGGCGCCTGCATAGTTGCCGTGGTTGAAGAAGAGCTGCTCTGTGAATCCTGCGCGAACAAGGTGAATGGGCTTACAAGTAAAACTAACGGAAGGACCTTCCTGTACATCTTTTCTCCTGCTGGCGGGACAAGAGTGTGGTACGTGCGGTCCCGCAGCTGAGTCATGACCTACTCTGTTTACCTTAGAGTTAATAGTTGTATGAACGGTTGGTTACAAAAGCAGTTCAGGCAGACTTTTTAAAGAGGATGGAGTTATCGAAGTTGGCCAGCAAGTCTGCAGCGTCCTTGTACACCTCAACACAACCCGCCTGACGCAAATCTGCCGCCGGCCATCCGCCACTCGTAACACCCACTGCCCGAACCCCGCACTTTGTTGAAGCCTCGGCATCGTACGGCGTGTCGCCGAGCGAAACAGCCTCGCCTGCGTCAACTCCGACTCTTTCCAGCGCAGCCGCAAAAATGTCAGGATGGGGCTTCGACTTCTCTGTATCCTCACTCGTGGTCTCTTCTTCAACCAGGTCGTCGATGTTCGCGATCTTCTTGTATGTCTGCAGTTCTTCCTTGCCCGCGGATGACGCCATCGCGATCTTCAAGCCCGCATCCTTCATCCGCTCCAGCAGCTCCCGCACCTTTGGGAATGGCTTCACCTGTGAAAGATATTCACGCTCGAACAACTCTTTGCGGAACTTTTCGATAGCTTTGCCCGTTGTCTCCACCTGGTCTTCCGGTACAAAGACAGGCAACAACTGGTCGCCGCCTTTGCCGATCTGCCGGAGCGCCGTTTCAAAACTTACGTCAATGCCAAATTCCGCAAACGCGCGCTGCCATGACTCTGCATGCAATCCGTTGCTATCGATCAACGTTCCATCCATGTCCAGCAATACTGCCTTCAACCTGCCATCTGTCTTCATGGCGTCATAGGATGCAGGCAGTGTGACCGGCGCCCGGACCCGCAGCGATCATGTTGCCTCCATCAACTACTTTGACCGCTCGGCCCCTGGCTCTCAGCTCTTCAACAGGATGGACATGCCCTGCAGCGAGTCCAGCTTTACCTTCGCAATCTGTTCATTGATCCAGGCCAGCACATGTGGATAATGCTCGGTCGCCCGAGTAAACGACTGCACCGTCCTCACCACGTGCTCATCCGCGAAAGCCTCACGGTAGTTCCCCGCCACGCCCACCAGCAATGCATTCATCCATGCAAACTGTGTTGCCAGCGAAAGGTACTCAGCAAAAATTCCCTGGCGCTGGAAAGTAGGGCTTCCTTCCCGGCCGAAGGGGAAAAGCGTCTGGTACATAGCATTGATCAGGTAGTTCTCCAGGATGAAGGGCGACCTCTCGAAAAATGGTTGATGGTACTTCATCTCGGCTTCGAGGAATCGCCCCACATCATCGCCTGCAACCGAACCAGGTGGTGAAGCAATCCCTTCTACAAATGTCCAGAACGTATCGCGAAAGCGTGCGCCGCTGGTCGGATCCTGCACACGGCTGTCTGTCAGCTGAAAAATTACTTTCAATCGCAATGCCGGGTTGCTTGGCATGCCTTCCAATTCGGCGTGCAGCCAATTGTTCGTGATCACCTGGCGATACTCTTCAAGCATCGCCGGCACCGTCGCATCGTCCTCAACTGTGCTGATGGCATCTAGCCTTTTGCAGAGTGAGCCCATCAACAGCAGGCGCTGCCACATGGGCCGTGTCCGGTCTCTCACCATGTCCATCAGCAGTCCGCGCACCGCGTGGAAAAAGCCATACGGCTTGTGAAGCACCGGAGGACTGCCTTCGCTCGTGAGTGTCGCTACACTGTCTGTCCGAAATTCACCCGATCGTAGATTCGCCGTAAGCTCGACTCCATCAGGCCGCAACAGAACATTCCTCGCCGCTTCCGGGCAGGACATCGTCAGCGAGCCTTCAAGTACGCCGTCAACACTGTTCAGTGTGCGCGGATAAATGGAGCACGTTGCCGATAGAAGCGCGCCGCCATATTCTTTTTGTATGCCGCATAGCCGGTCAGCCCCAAAGAAAGCGCACGTGCCGGAAGGCGCTACGTTGATCCGGGCGTATAGGCTTTCATGCGCTTCCGGCGTGATGGAAACAAATTGTTGAACGATGGACCCAAGCCGGCCGGCCGGGAACCGCCGATACTTCTCGTACGTCTCCCGATCGAGAGGAATATTCCAGCCCTGGCAACAATGGTCTTCACAACTCGCGCCGATACATTGGAACGCAGCAGCATAGGACGGCCGGTTTACATCTGTCCCAGGCACGTCAAAAGCATTCCGGCAGTGCCATCAAGCGGGCACTGCCTCACCTTCGCGCAGCCAGTCGTACAGCGGGAAGCGCCCGGCAAGGTCCAGTACCTGGCCGCGTATCCTGCGCAGTGTCTGACCGTCATGATGGTTGTCCAATGCTTCAACAATCCATTTGCCGATCACCCGCATTTCGCGCCCGCCCATGCCCCGTGTCGTCAATGCCGGCGTGCCAATCCGGATCCCGCTCGGCTTCATCGGTGGATTCGTGTCATACGGGATCGCGTTCTTGTTCACCGTGATGCCTGCTTCATGCAGAGCATTCTCGGCTTGCGATCCCAGCATGCCTTTGGCAAAAACGTCGAGCAGCATCACGTGCGTATCGGTGCCGCCGGAAATCACGCGATAGCCTTCTTCGGCAAGCGTCGCAGCCAGCACCTTTGCATTTGTAACGACGTCAGCTGCATACTGCTTGAACTCCGGCTGCAATGCTTCGCGGAAAGCCACCGCCTTTGCCGCCATCACGTGGGCCAGCGGTCCACCCTGCTGTCCGGGAAATACGCACCGGTCAATCGAAGCGGCAAGGTCAGCCTTGCACAGGATCATCCCCGAACGCGGGCCGCGCAGCGTCTTGTGCGTCGTGGTCGTCACAATATGCGCATGCGGCACCGGCGAAGGATGCGCGCCGCCCGCAACCAGTCCTGCAAAATGCGCCATGTCAATCAACAACAGTGCCCCAACCTTGTCGGCAATCGCACGCATGCGAGGAAAATCGAACTGACGCGGATACGCACTGCCCCCACCGATAATCAGCTTCGGCTTCTCCCGTTCGGCAATCGCTTCCAGCTTGTCATAATCGATTACCTCGGTTTCTTTCTCGACGCCATAGCTGACCACGCGATAAAGCTTGCCCGAAAAGTTCAGCTTGTGGCCATGCGTCAGGTGACCGCCATGCGCCAGGTCAAGGCCAAGAATCGTATCGCCCGGCGAGATCACTGCCATGTACGCCGCTGCATTCGCCTGCGAACCGGAGTGGGGCTGCACATTCGCATGCTCGGCGCCGAACAACTCCTTCGCACGCTCCCGTGCCAGGTTCTCGACAATGTCGGTATATTCGCAACCGCCATAGTAACGTTTGCCCGGATAGCCCTCGGCATACTTGTTGGTAAACACCGATCCGGCCGCTTCCAGCACGGCGCGGCTGACAAAGTTCTCGGAGGCGATCATCTCGAGCCCCTCATGCTGGCGCAGTGTTTCATTGTCAATCGCGGAAGCAATCTCCGGGTCAGCCTGGGCAAGCGGGCGATTCATCATGTCGGACATACCTACAAGTCTACCGCCCAACTCCGCTATCAAACAGCCACAAATCCAGAGACCGCCCAGGCACCATCCGGGTGCCCCAGGTCTCGCCTTTGAGACCTGGGTCTCACAGTCTCCAAACCCGCGCCCCAGCAAAGCGCACGCATATCCTGAATTTAGCCAGCCGCTTCCAGAGACGGAGAACAAATGCTCAACATCCGCAAGACGTCCAGTCCATCGTTCGCTAGCGAATCGCCAACATAGCGGCAGCCCCCCCCACCCGCGGCTTCGGCAACTCCCCTTCCGCCAGCGCCTTGAAAGCCTGGTACACAAACGAACCCAAGTACCATCCATCCAGAAACTTGTAAGGCGTCTCCCCGGTCGTGTAATGCCCGCACGGCAGCACTTTCGAGACAAAGTCCAGCCCGAACTCGTTGAAATACTTCACCACTTCTTCTGAATATTCCGGAAGAAAACTCAAGTCATAGGTCGCATGCACCAGCAGTACCTTCTTCGGGTCCGCCGCGAACTTCTTCATATACGAGATCGGACTCACTGCCGCCCACAGACGGTTCAGCCGCTCCTGCGTCAGGATCGGGTCAAACGCCGCCCGAATATGCCGCGTACTCTGTCCCGTCCACACCACGTCGCCAAAGCGCATGGACGCATGATTAAACGCGCATACCTGCAGCCGAGGATCGTGCGCGGTCGCATTGAACGCGTAGCACGAACCCAGGCTGGTGCCGAGCACCCCGAATTGCGTATAACCCTGCGTCTCCAGCCAGTCCATGCACGAGCGAATATCGACTACCGCCTGCCGGCAAGCGGAGATGGTCCGGCCTAGGTTCGCGCTCACCGCATAGTCCGCGCGCTCCAGTTCAGCCGGCCGCCGAATGTCGTGGTACGGCTTCGACAGCCGCAGCGCCGAAACGCCGAAACGGTTGAACAACTGGCATAAAGCGTTGTGGCTGAACGCATCCGCATTCCACTGCGGCATCACGATAATTGCCTGCTTCGGCTTGCCCCGCACCTGGTCGTCATGGGATCGCGGGGGAGCCGGATACCACCGGGCATTCACCTGGTCATTTTCCGGATAAGGTGTCCGCTCGGGCGACGTAAATCGCAGGTATTGCGCTGTCTTCAGACGACCTGCCGCCGCATCTTCCCGCAGTTTCGCTGCCTGCGCCAGCGTTTCCGGCCTCACGTTCGTAGGGAACAGCTCCGGGTGCCGATCCTCAAGCCGGAAGTCAGTGGGTGTGTCATACGCATAAAACGCATCACTTTTTTCAATGACAGCCTGGTTCCACTCGGCCAGCAGTTCTTCCGCCGCAGGGTCCTCCAGCCCGCCGCTCAGGCTGCCTGCCCGGTGAAGCAATTCTGCTCCCGGACCCCCATGCAGCCAGTCAAAACCCCATTCCAGCGGACGCACAATCCTGTTTTCATCCCGCGTCGTTAACGCCGTCTCCCAGGCGTACATGTGGCGCGCGTACCATTTTTGCAGCATCCTTTTAATGTACCGTCTGCCTCCTGCCACCACGGTCCCCGCCGCTCGGATACTGGCTTCAATCTTCCGTCAGGCACCCGACGACGGGTCTCTCAACTCCCCCCTCAACTCCCC
>CAZZXL010000073.1:0-2438 GCA_964658035.1 uncultured Acetobacteraceae bacterium | reverse complement strand
GAACAACCAACTTCCCCAAAGACAACCAATGAATTTAATCGTTTATCCTTAAAGAGTGAGGCTTTTGCGCGGCAGACGTCGTCTCGATAGCTAACGCAGGCTCAAGACTCAAAATCCTATCAGTCTTTTCGTGGAAAGCACTCTCCACAGGACGCGAAAGCCCTTAAAGCCGGATGATGAAGCGATCTCTTCCTTCACTCGTGATGTTGTTCGTACTCTTCCTTGGCGCGCTTGGCACCGCATGCGCCCAAACCGCCAGCACTCTTCATGGCCAGGTCACTGATCCCTCCGGCGCCATTATCCCGGGAGCTTCCATCAGTCTCAAGGCAGCCGGTAAAACACTTTCGGCCCAATCGGACGCGGGCGGAAATTACAGCTTCCAGAACGTGCCCCCCGGCAGCTACTCCTTGAGCACGACGGTCACCGGCTTCACTCCGTTTTCGGAGTCGGGCATCAACATCGCACCAGGCCAGTCCAAGTCCCTGAATGTGACACTTTCAATCGCCACCCAGGACCAGCAGATTACCGTCACTGCCCAGGACCAGGGCGTCGACACCAATCCTGAGAACAATGCCGACCAGGTGATTATCAAGGGTAAGGACCTCGACGCCCTCTCTGATGATCCTGACGAACTCCAGGATGAACTCCAGGCTCTCGCCGGTCCCGCAGCCGGCCCGGCCGGCGGCCAGATCTACATCGATGGCTTCACCGGCGGTCAGCTCCCGCCCAAGTCCTCCATCCGCGAAATCCGCGTCAACCAGAATCCTTTCTCGGCGGAGTTTGACCGTCTCGGCTACGGCCGCATTGAGATCCTCACCAAGCCCGGCACCGACAAGACCCACGGCCAGTTCGAAGTCAGCGGCAACGATTCTTCCTTCAACTCGCAAAATCCGATCCTCAACCAGAACACGCCTTCCACGGTGCAACCAATTCAGGAGCCGTCCTACTACAGCACTCGCTACCAGGGCGGTATCGGCGGTGCACTCTCCACCAAAGCGTCCTACAACGTCAACTTCTTTGTCCGCCAGAACCAGGGCGTCAATATCGTCGACACCCTCATCCCGGACTCCACCAACAACTACGCCAACACCGGCGGCATCTTCTCGAACGCGGCCTACAGCAACCCTTCCAGTCGCTATGACTTCTCGCCGCGTTTCGATTTCGCCCTCAGCCAGAACAACACGCTTACCGTGAACTACGAGTACTTCCGTTCCGCCCAGAGCAATGCCGGTGTCGGTGAAAATTCCCTCATCTCCCAGGCCTACAACACGCGCAACGAAGAGAACACCTTCACCCTCGGCGACACCCAGGTCCTCGGCAAAGATCTCGTCAACGACACCCGCTTCCGCTACCGCCGCATCCGCTCGCAGCAGCAAGCCGATAACGCCACGCCCCAGGTCTCCGTGCAGGGCGGCCTCACCACCGGCGGCAGCAGTGACCAGACCTCGCAGGACCACCAGAACCAGTACGAGTTCCAGGACTACGCCACCCTCAGCCACGGCAACCAGGCCATCCACTTCGGCACCCGTCTCCGCGCTTATAACGACACCAATCTTTCCCTCTCAGGCACCAACGGCACCTATACCTTCACTTCAATCGGTGCCTATTCCATCGCACTCCGGAATGCTGCAGCGGGTCTGCCTGCTGTGGCCAACCAGTACTCCGTCACCAACGTGAACAAGGCCACCGCCAGCGCCACCCTCTTCGACGCCGCCCTCTACGTTCAGGACGACTGGAAGGTCTCCGACAAATTCAATCTCGGTCTCGGCCTCCGTTATGAAGCCCAGAACTACATCCATGACAAATACGACTTCGGCCCACGCCTCTCACTTGCCTACGCCGTGGCTCGCGGCAAAAACAAGCCCACTACCGTCATTCGTGCCGGCTACGGCTGGTTCTTCCAGCGCTTCACCCTTCCCGGCTCCTTCCAGTCCAACGCCGGAACACCCTACGTCATCAATGCCATCCACAACAACGATCCATTCCTCGGCACGCCGAACCAGGAAAGCTTTATCGCAGACTCTCCTTCTTTCCTGTTAGCTGACCCGACCGACCCCACCAGTGCCGCCCTCAAGCAGCCGGCCAGCGCCCTCAGCGCCTCAGGCGCGGCTCCCAGCTACTCCACCATTGATCCGCACTTCCATGCCGCGATCGACATGCAAGGCGCCATCGGCATCGACCACCAGTTCGGCAAGAGCACCACCTCCAACGTCACCTATCTCTACGCGCAGGGCAGTCACCAGTACCTCACCAATAACGTCACCGCGCCCATCATCGATCTCGCCACCTACACCACCACCGTCAATCCCTCTGTGACCACGCCACGCAACAACGAGCAGTACCAGTCGGAAGGCATCTACCGGCAGAGCCAGATCATCGTCTCCGCCAACTCCCGCTACAAGCGCTTCAGCGTCTTCGGCAACTACTCCTTCAATACC
>CAZZXL010000072.1:0-22777 GCA_964658035.1 uncultured Acetobacteraceae bacterium | reverse complement strand
TCAACATCAGTTCAATCGACATGAAGACCGTGATGATGTTGCGCTTGATCAGGAATGCAGCGACGCCGATGGTAAACAGGATGGCGCTCAGGACCAGGTAGTAAGCAATAGGAACAACCATCTTGCTACTGCTCCTTTCGCGCGAGCGCAACTGCGCCGAGAATAGCAATCAGGATCAGCACCGAGGTGACCTCAAATGGCAGCAGCAGGTCACGGAAAAGCACCCTGCTCAGGTCGGAGGTGGTCACAATGTAGTCACCCAGGCGCGTCCCGCCAAGCTGGGTTTTTACGGACAGAAAGATGAAAGTCAACAGCCCGATGAGGGCTGCTGCCCCGGGAAACCCGATGAGGTATGCCGCCCGACTGCCGCGCGTCCGCTCTTCTTCGCCCGCATTGAGCAGCATGATGACGAACGTAAACAGCACCATGATGGCGCCCGAATAGACAATTACCTGCGCAGCGGCAAGAAACTCTGCACCCAGCAACAGGTAGAGGACCGCCAGCGAAGTCATCACGACAATCAGCGACAGAGCGCTGTTGATGGGATGGCGCTGCAGCAGCAGGTTGAGCGCGCCGCCCACACACAAGGCTCCGAAGATGAAGAAGAGGGTTAGATACATGCAAGGGGACCGTTCGTCGGAGTCATGAAACTACTGCAGAAAGTGGATGTTACCGAAAACTGATTGTAAATCAGGAGTGGCCATCCAGGCACACCCGCTTCACGTAAAAGCCTGGTGCAACAGCTGTTGCCGAGTACCATCGTCTCTCTAACGGGAGCGAAAGCCGAAGGGCATGCAACACCTCTGCCTGCATGGCAAATGCTCACTTCAGGGCCAGCCAGAGGCTGGTGCCGATGATGTTGACGACGGCGAGCGGCATCAAAAATTTCCAGCCAAAATCCATCAGCTGGTTGTACTTGAAGCGTGGCAGCGTTCCACGAATCCAGATAAACAAAAAGAGGAAAAAGACGACCTTCAGAATAAACCAGAAGATCGGCATCACAATTTGCACCACCAGCGGCCCGGTTGCAAACAGGTGCCCGAATGGACTGCCGGAGCCGCCCAGGAACAACAACGTCGCGACACATCCGACGGTGATCATATTGGCATATTCCGCCATGAAGAACATGGCAAACTTCATCGAACTATATTCCGTGTGATACCCCGCCGTCAGCTCCGTCTCGGCTTCCGGAAGATCAAAAGGTGTTCGGTTCGTTTCAGCGTAAGCAGCGCAAAGGTAGATGAAAAAAGCAATGAACTGAAAGCCGCCAAAAACATTCCAGGAGAAGATGCCGTGGGCTGATTGCACATCCACAATCGTCCGCAGCCGCAGCGAACCCGAGCGCAGCACCACCCCGACCAGCGACAAGCCAAGCGCTAACTCGTAGCTGATCACCTGCGCACTCGCCCGCAAAGCGCCCAGCAGTGAATTCTTGTTGTTTGAGGACCAGCCCGCCAGCGCCACCCCGTAAACACCAACACCGGTGACCCCCAGCAGGATCAACAGGCCGATATTCACATCGGCGATGTCGAACATGTCAAAGCCATGGAAAATACCGGGCAGAGGAATCTGCGCCCCGAAAGGGATCACGGAAATAGAGATCAGCGCGCACGCCAGCGCAATGATCGGCGCCAGAAGATACAGCGGCCGGTAGACGCCGGTAGGCATCAGGTCTTCTTTCAGGAAGAGCTTCAGTCCGTCCGCCAGTGGTTGCAGCAGACCAAAAGGACCAACACGGCTCGGTCCCCAGCGATTCTGGATGCGACCCACCACCTTGCGTTCGAGCAGCACGGTATAAGCGACTGACGTCAGCAGGAAGACCAGGACGAGGGCGATCTTGACGGCACTCAGGAGGAAAAAAACAATCAGGCTCAATCGATCAGCTTTCTAAAATTGGATCACTTGACACTACGGTGGTACTAATAAACCGGTACGGGCTGCACTTCTCTCGGGAACAGGACGGCTAAGTCCATCGTGCGGTATTCACTTAGCGCGAAACTGGATTAATCAGCCGCCGTTTCCGCGGGTTCATGCGACTCCATCACTTCATTCAACTTGGCGCTGTAACGGCCGAGCGTCCCGGAGGTAAAGAGCGTATCGACCGACGGGAAGATCAGGTCTTTGCGTGTACCCAGGTCCGCAACAGACGCCGGTAGCCTGGTCGCAACGTCATTGCCCGCCAGCAGGTTGAGCCGCGAAACTCCGTAGCCTGGAACCAGCCGTGCGATCTCATCCAAGGTCGCGAACGGATTGAACGGGCTGACCTTCGGCTCGACGTCATGCGCTGTAAGCCACACCGCATGACGATCAGCTTCGCCCGACTGTGCACCTCGCGACTGCCCTGAATCTGCGCGCAGCCCCTTGCCGAAGGGAACCAGCCCTTGCGGGTTATAGCCCATCCGGTCGGCCAGCCGGACAATCAGCTCGAAGTCCGTGCGGACGCCGGCACGATCTCCGGCCTTCTTCACCATCTGCTGATCACCGTAGGTGTTGGTCACACTGCCCGCCTTCTCATACAGGTTGGCAATCGGCAGTACCACGTCAGCAACGGCTGCCGTCTCCGTCAGGAACATGTCCTGTACGACGATGAAAGTGTTCTTCAGCGTATCCGGATGAACGCCATAACGCGAAACAGGGTTTGAGCCGACGACGTAGAGTGCCCCAAGCTTGCCGGCAGCGGCAGCGTCAAACATCTCTACCAGGTCGAGGCCGACTTCCGTGGGCAGGCCGGCATATTCCGTCGTAAACTGCGCGGCATTCGTTACAGGTACGTAGCCAGGCAGCAGGTCGGGCAGCAGGCCCATGTCGGAAGCGCCGCGCGAATTGACGTAGTCGCCGAGGACGGCGAACCTGGTGTTGGGCAGTGTCAGTCCAAACTTGACCAGGGTTTCGATATCGCGGCCACGGTACTCCGAGCCAAAAATAATCAGCAGGCTTTCTTCTTTACCGATAGCCTCGCGAAATTCACCCGCTGTCTCCGGAAGAGTCAGCGCATTGTCGTCACCGGCCAGATAATTGATCAGGGACGCATAGCCATCCTGCGGAATTGTCAGCGAAGCCCTGGCCTGGCGTGTGAGCTTAATGGGATTGCTGTTTGCCACGTAGAGCCGGGCTTTATTCAGCCGCACGTTGTTGCGAATGTTCCAGGCCAACGCCGGGTGTTGTTCGGTAGGATCATTGCCCAGTAGCAGGATGGCCGGCGCCGTAGAACTGTCGCGCAGCGTTGCCGTTCGATCGGATCGGCCAGCCAGCGCTTTCACAAAGCTGACATAATCCGCTGTCCGGTGGTGATCGATATTGTTCGTCTGCAGAACGGTACGGGCAAATTTCTGGAGCAGGTAGTTCTCTTCATTCGTCGTCCGGTTTGAGCCGATGACGCCGATCGCTCTGCCACCCTGCGCGTCGCGGATCTCCCGCAGTTTCTTACCGGCGAAATCGAGAGCAACCTCCCAGGTCACTTCTTTCAGCCGGCCGTTCTCCCGGATCATCGGCTTGCTCAGACGGTCCTCGTGATTGGCAAAGTCGAAAGCATACCGGCCCTTGATACAGAGAAAGTCAGCGTTAATACCGGACTTGTCGCGATTGTCCCCGCGCACGATCTCCGAGCCTTCATCGGAACGTCGAACACCAAGGGTGGTCGTGCAACCATCGCCGCAATGCGTGCAAACGGTCGCGACATGGTTCATCTCCCATGGCCTGGTCTTGTAGCGATAGGTGCCGGAGGTCAACGCACCCACCGGGCAGGCATCAATGCACATGCCACATTCTTCGCAGTCAAGATGATCCTGGCGGTTGGGTGCGATCACACTGTTGACGCCGCGGTTCTGCACACCCAGCGCCCACACGTCCATGCCTTCACCGCACATACGGATGCAGCGATAGCACAGAATGCAGCGCGGGCGATCAAAGAAGACCACCGGCGACCATTGCTGCTCTTCACGATGCTGCTTGATCTCTGTGTAATTCGATTCTGCCGCGCCGTACTTGAACGTCATGTCCTGCAGTTCGCATTCGCCGCCGGCGTCGCAAACCGGGCAGTCGAGCGGGTGATTGCCCAGCAGCAACTCAATGGTCGACTTGCGCGCCTGCGCAATCTCAGGCGTCTCGGTGGCCACGATCATGCCTTCCGCCACCGGCGTCGTACAAGCCGTCTGCAGCTTCGGCATTTTCTCGATACGCACTACGCACATGCGGCAGGCTGCCTGCAGTGAAAGGCCGGGATAGTAGCAGAACGCCGGTATCTCAATGCCCGCAGTCCGGCAGGCTTCAATCAGCAGCGTGCCTGCAGGTGCAGTCAGCTTCTTTCCGTCGACCGTGAAATTTACATCAGCCATTTCTTACTGATTCCTTCTTAAATCCGGTTGTAGTGAGCAGTGTACTGTTTAAAACGCGAATCCCTCGGAGTCGGTCAGGAGGACAAGGTCCCCAATCGAAAAGAAGATGCCACCATCAGACAGACACCAGTTCGCCAATCGGACGCTTTGCATGAGCATACGGGCATGGCCGTCCATCGAGGTGGGCCTCAAACTCATCGCGGAACTTCTTCACAAAGCCGATGGTCGGCATAGCGGCGGCATCCCCCAGCGGGCAGAAGGTCCGACCCAGCATATTCTCTGCCAGGTACTTAATGTTATCGATGTCTTTGGCGACCCCGCCGCCCGCGTGGAAGCGTGTCAATGTCTTCTTCAGCCAGTCCGTGCCTTCGCGGCAGGGTATGCACCAGCCGCAGCTTTCGTGCTGGTAGAACTTGATCGTCCTCAGGGCAAACTCAACCATGCAGACAGTTTCGTCGATCACGACCACACCGGCTGATCCGAGCATAGTGCCGGCTTTGCCCATCTGGTCGAAGTCCATACCAACGTCAATTTCGTCGGCTTTCAATACCGGACAGGAAGAGCCTCCGGGTACCACCGCTTTCAGCTTCTTGCCGCCGCGGATACCGCCCGCGACCTCATAGATCATCTTCTTCAGGTTGTAGCCCATCGGCAGTTCATACACGCCCGGCTTGTTCACATGGCCGCTGATGCCGAACAGGCGCGTGCCGCCGTTGCGTTCTGTCCCGATCTTCGCGTACTCTGCTCCACCCATTGCAAGAATCGGCGCTACACTGGCAATCGTCTCCGCATTATTGATCACTGTCGGTCCACCATACAGACCAACCACCGCAGGGAAGGGCGGCTTGATCCGCGGAACACCGCGCTTGCCTTCGAGCGACTCCATCAGGGCCGATTCTTCGCCGACCTCATAGGCGCCTGCCCCGGTGTGCGAAATGCAGTCATACTCGAAGCCCAGGCCCATGATGTTTTTGCCTAAAATGCCCTTCGCATAACACTGCTCGATCGCTTTCTCCATGATCTCGATCAGATAGCGATATTCGCCGCGCAGGTAGATAAAGCCCATCTTCGATCCGATCGCCAGGCCCGCGATGATCGTGCCCTCGATGATCGCGTGCGGGTCATGCAGAAAGATCATGTGGTCTTTACAGGTACCCGGCTCGCTCTCATCACCATTCACCAGCACATACTTAGGTCTGTCGATGGATTTGGGAACGAAGGACCACTTCATGCCAGTCGGAAAGCCGGCCCCACCCCGGCCGCGCAGCCCCGACGCCTTCATCTCATTGATGACCCACTCCGGACCATTTTCAATCGCCTTCCGGAGGGAAGCGTACCCCCCCAGTTCCATATAACGGTCGATATCAGTAGCGCCCATACCGAACCGCTTTGACAGCAGCTTGACTTCATCGGGATGCGAGACGAGTTCTGGCATTACTTGACTCCGTCCTTCTTAAGGCTGGCGTCTTTATAAGACTGGATCACCGCGTCCATCTTCTCAGGCGTCAGGTTGTCATGGAAGGCATAGTTGACCTGCACCGCAGGAGCCCAGCAGCAGGCTCCGATACACTCAACTTCTTCAAGCGAAAATAGTCCATCTGCCGTCGTCTCTTTGTTGTCAATGCCGAGGCGTTCTTTGCAGTGGTCAAGCATCTCGTAGCCGCCACGCAGCATGCACGAGATGTTCGTACACACCTGCACATGAAACCTGCCATGCGGCTTGGTATGCAGCAGGGAATAGTAGCTGATGACATTACGAACTTCCAATTCCGAGATGTCGACTCGCAGCGCGCATTCCGCGACCACGGCATCACTCACGGCGCCAACCTCATCCTGTGCATACAGCAGCATGGGGATCAGCGCCGAACGCTTGACTGGGTAAATCGTCACCAGCTTGTCAAAGCGGGCCGCCAGTTCCGGCGAGAAAATAGTCTGCGCAACAGCACTCATAAAGTTGCTCCCTCCAGCCGGGCTGCCACGAGCTTCTGTGCAAACAACTCGACAGCCAGCTCCATCTCTTCATTCTTGCCATCATCCACACAGGCGGTGCCGTCGGCGTGTAGCTGCCATGAGCCTTTGTCGGACGCTTCGCCGCAACTCTTCAGCTCGTAGGATCCGCGGCCGCCTGCGGTATCTAGGGAAACCGCTATATTCCCGTCCAGGTCTCCCGCGATGAACGAGTTCACAGATGTTTCTATGACTTTCACTTGCGGCAACGTGCCTATGATCTGCAAGGCTGCCAGGTGCGACCGCGTCAAGCCGATAAAAGAAATCCAAAGCTCACGGAAAACCAGGCCAGGATCCGAAGCAGGCGGCAGAGGCATCTCTTCGGAACTGAGAGTGGCCCCGCTCATCGATCAATCTCTCCGAGCACAATATCAATCGATCCGATCACTGCAACCACATCCGCCAGCATCTTGCCGACACACATTGCCTCCAGCGCCTGCAGCGTCGCGAAGGAAGGATTCCGCATGTGCACGCGATAAGGCTTGGCCGTTCCGTCACTCACGGCAAAGTAGCCCATCTCCCCACGCGGCGATTCAATTGCCTGGAACACCTGTCCGGGTGGAACCTGGAAGCCCTCAGTCACGATCTTGAAGTGGTAGATGAGCGACTCCATCTGGGTCTTCATTTTTTCGCGATCGGGCAGAACTACCTTGGGGGAGTCAGCCTTGAGCGGTCCGCCCGGCATCCCATCCAGCGCCTGCTGGCAGATGTTGACTGACTCACGCATCTCTTCCATGCGGACGACATATCGGGCCCACACATCGCCATCCTGCGAGATGGGCACCTTGAACTGGAACTTTTCGTAGCCGGAGTAGGGCATATCGCGGCGAAGGTCCCAATCCACGCCGCTGGCGCGCAGCGGGGGACCAGTGACGCCCAGGGCAATTGCGTCCGCGGCCGTCAGCTTGCCGACACCCTGTGTCCGGCTTACCCAGATCGGATTGCCGCTCAGCAGGTTCTGGTACTGGTCGATCCGCGCCGGCATGGTCTTCAACAGGTTCTGGACGCGCTGGTAGAAATCCACCGGCGGCTCAAGCGCAACACCCCCTACGCGGAAGTAGGAAGTCATCATGCGCTGGCCGGAGACATGCTCGAAAATCTTCAGCAACTCTTCGCGTTCACGGAAGCAGTACAGGAAGACGGTCAGTGCCCCGATATCCATGGCATGCGTGCCCAGCCAGACGAGGTGGGATTGCAACCGCGTCAGCTCATTCAGCAGGACCCGCAGATACTGGGCACGTTCAGGAATCTCCAGTTCCAGCAGCTTTTCAATCGCCAGGACATAGCAGAGGTTGTTCGACATCGGGCTCAGGTAGTCGATGCGGTCCGTCAGCGGGACTACCTGCTGATAAAACTTCGCTTCGCAGGTCTTCTCAATGCCGGTATGCAGGAAGCCGATGTCAGGAATGATCTTGAGAACCGTCTCCCCATCAATTTCGAGCACAAGCCGCAGCACTCCGTGCGTCGATGGGTGCTGAGGACCCATGTTCAGGATCATGGTCCTGTCGTTGGAACCCTCTTCCTTGTGCGGTTCAAGCAGCGGCGCAATCTGGAAGTTCACCGCATCCGGCATATTGTGTGACGCCATTTATCTATACCCTTCTACCGGATAGTCCTTACGAAGTGGATGACCGGCCCATTCGTCCGGCATCATGATGCGCCGCATGTTGGGGTGACCGCCAAAGCGGACGCCGAACAGATCGAAGACCTCTCGCTCGTAAAAATTAGCAGAAGGCCAGACATCAGTAATGCTGGCAATCTCCAGATCAGCTTCCTCGACAAAGGCAATCAGCCGCAGGCGCTGCTTCAAGCCGTGCGACAGGATGTGATAAGTCACCTGAAAACGTTCCTTCGCCGGCAACCAGTCAACGCAAGTTACATCTTCAAGAAAGTTGTAGCCGGATGTTTGCACCACCGCGGCTGCCTCACGGATCAAGTCGCGCGCGATAGTCAGTGTCAGCTCACCACGATCGAAGCGGGCATTCGTGATAGCCCCGGGAAGGTCGCGCTGCAAGGCGGAGATAGCAGGATTGTCGCCGTGCGCTGCAACCACATCTTCAAGACCAACCAAAGCTGGGATCATGGCTTAGAGGTCACCCCGGTCATTTGACCATTCAAGAACACCCTTCTTGATGATGTAGAAGAGGCCGACAAAGACGAAGCCAATGTAGATGAGCATCTCCCAGAAACCGAACATCTTCGAGCCGACGATGCCAGGCAGCTGGCGATAGATCACCGCCCACGGCATCATGAAAACAGCTTCCACATCGAACAGGATGAAGAGCATGGCGACCATGTAGAAACGGACCGAGAACCGTCCGCGAGCGTCGCCAACGGCGTCGATGCCACACTCGTAGGTATCATTCTTGGCCTTAGACTGACGATGTTTGCCAATGCGCCAGGACATGGTGACCATCCCGACGCCCATGCCGACCGCTACCAGTATCTGCATGAGAAGAGGGAGGTAATTCCAGAAATAAGTTGGCGATGACATACTGTCGGGTTCCCTCGGGAGCTGTACCTCGACTGTAAATTCCAGATCAACCACCGTCAAGGCATCCCGCTTGATGAGGCATCAAGGAAGACGCTGATTTGTTGTTGGTGCGTCCCGAATCGAAACGCCTGGCAAGACGGAACCAATTGCGGAATGTCTAATAGGGGTGACCATGGTTTTTCTTCAAGATGGCCGGAGCAGCCGATACCGTCAGAAGTGAGGAAGTTATGAGCCCTGAGAGAAGCGTTCATCTACCGCAGCCGGAATCGGACGCGAGCAGGAGCGTGCGCGCTGCCGCTGTGATCGCTCCGGACGTCATTCCCCTGCCGCATCCGGCCGTAGATCGGCGCCCCCGCAGGCTGAGCGCCCAGGCCTTCGCGGCTGATAGCCTGCTCTCCCATTCCATTGAATATCTGACCGACGCGCGCAAACTGCCGAGTGGCAAGGTCGGCATGCTCTCGCCGGATGAACCTGATGTGCAGGCCGTGTTGATCCTGATGGGGGCACGGCATGAGGTCTACATGGCCTGCCCCCTGATCGAGCGGCGCGCCAAGCCCGGGCTGCTCGGCATGTTCAAAGGAGCGGACCGACGGAAAGCCTGAGCCGTCTGGATGATAATCTCCAGGCATGGATATCATGATCAATGGCCATTTCCGCAGCTTTCCGGAGCTTCTGCCGGGCGCATCCGTCGCGGAGTTGATCGAGGCTCTCGCGCTTAAAGGCGACCGCGTCGCGATTGAACACAATGGGGCCATCGTCAGTCGCGCACACTGGTCCGCTACACCGGTAGCCGGCGGTGACCGTATGGAAATAGTCCACTTTGTAGGGGGTGGCTCGGTGTTCTCCGGCGGGTAAGCTGGTACTGGGTTAGCCACACTCCGATAAACGGCTACTAAGCCGTTCTTCCCATCAACTCACCGTCAACTCAATGCCGGTAGCAGCCGGACTGCCGTACTTGCGCCAGGTACGGAACGCCAGTTTCTGTTCGACAACCTCCAAAGAACAAGCGGCAGCCATGGGCTGCCGCTTGTCACGAGAAGCTGACGACTACTACTACTACTACTTAGCCGGAGTCGAGGTTTGCGTCTGTGGAGCACCCTTCACTCCATCCAGAACCGAGTGCGGTCCGGCATGTTTACCGATAAGGACGAACAGACTGATCGACGTGATCATGAAGATCACCGCTGACCAGGTCGTCAGCTTGGTCAGCAGGTTTGCCGCGCCGCGTGGACCGAATGCCGTCTGCGAACCCTGGCCGCCAAAGGCGCCCGCAAGGTCGGCGCTCTTACCCTGCTGCAGCAGAACAACTCCGATCAGGAAGAGGCAGACGATGACGTGGATAGCAGTGATGAGGTAGGTGAGAATCATGGGTTCGATGTTCTTTCCAGGGCCGCTTGAGGGACGGCATCCATGCAGCGTGAAGGTTCGAGCAGGACGTTTGGTGCGGAAGGGGGGACTTGAACCCCCACGCCTCTCGGCGCCACCCCCTCAAGATGGTGTGTCTGCCATTTCACCACTTCCGCAACGCGTGTGCTCGAGCCCGAGTATAACAAAGGGCTGACGGTAAGTGAAGCGCAGCGGGTGCTGCAGGCGTACTCGCCCGCAGCACCCGCTCCCAAATCTTATCCAAACGGCATGGCACGGTTCGCCCAACCGACTATGCGCAAAAATAGCGGGCAAGATCAGCGAAGCCTGCTACCTGCAGCAGTTGCTGGGGGGCGACTGGTTGCCGTAGTTCATCATGCTCAAGTACCCAGGTATTTGCGTGATGGATAAAGACCGCATGCAGCCCGGCGGCAAGGGCTGGGTTGATGTCAGAGCGTGGACTGTTACCGATCATCCAGGTGTGTGCAGGGTCAAGTTTGTACCGGGCGACGATATCCAGGTACGCCTCGCGGTGTTTTTCCGGTGGCACCTCGACCGCGGTAAAGTGCTGCTTGATCCCGGACTGTTCCAGCTTATGCAACTGTTCTGCGGGATGGCCCTTGGTCGTAAGGATGACGGTGTGCCGGGTCGCAAGCACCGGGAGCGTCTCGAAGACGCCGGGAAGCAGTTCGATCTCCTGGTTGCCGATAGAACGTGCGAAGCCCTTGATCTGCTCAGCATGATGCGGGGACGCCACAGCACCGCTTACCCGCTCAAAACAGCGGAGAAGTGAGCTTTCAAAGCTGGCCAGTCCATAGCCGGATTGACAAATGGTTTCGTGCTCGCAGGCATTGAGGATGGTCCGAATCTGCTCAGGCGAGTGCACTTGATGATCGAGCAGCGAGATAAACGACGCGATAGCCCGCTCGAAATAGATATTGTTTTCCCAAAGTGTATCGTCCGCATCCATCAAGAGTGTTTGCGGACGATCGTCGTATCTTCCTGCAGTAGCCACAATAGAATAATAGCGAAGTCAGGCAGGTTGGCTGTGACAACTGGGCATGGCGTTCGGTGCCGGTTACCAGGTACCGGGTGTTTTGACAGATTTACATGTCTAAAGTAAGCAGTTTTTGCGAGAATAAGGAACTTGACTAATAAGCGACATGAGGTACGCGTGGACAGTTCAGTGGTCGGACCGGGTTCTGAGGGAGCGAACGATCAGCACCACCGCCTCCATCTGGAGTCGACCCTTGCAGGCTGGTGGCGTGAACTTTTGGGCGAGCAGCACATTGGCCTGCACAGCGATTTCTTTCAGCTGGGCGGCCGGCCGGAGCATGGAACCAGCCTCGTCACCCGGATCAAGCAGGAGTGGGGCGTCTTTGTTCGTACGGCCGAGTTGTATGAGGCGCGCACCATCTCCAAACTGGCCGACCTGATCCAGCTCCGGCAATCTTCACGCGAGCAGCTTTGCATCGTCCCGATCCGTCCGGAAGGCAGCCGGTTGCCGCTGTTTCTGGTGCACGGCGTAGGCGGAAATATTCTGGGATTTGCAGGATTGGCTCGGAGCCTGCATCCCGACCAGCCGGTGTATGGCATCCAGGCGCAGGCGTTGAACAGCGAAATCCCCACGCTGATTCGCCTGGAGGCCATGGCAGCCTATTACGTTGAAGAGCTTCGCCGGGTGCAGCCGGTCGGCCCCTATGCCTTTCTCGGCTTCTCCTTTGGAGGCCTGGTGGCCTATGAAATGGCACAACAGCTCACCCGCAGCGGTGAACAGGTACGCTTCCTGGGAATGCTGGATACCTGGCAGCCTGGCCATCTGAAGCTGGTCGAAAGGGTGACGCAATCCTGGTTGCGGCGCAAGTGGAACCGCCTGAACCTGGTACGCCTGAATACAAAAAAACTATCTTTATGGCAGCTGGTGCCCTACCTGTTCGGACGTCTGAAAAGCCGTTTTCTGCGCATTGCCTTCAGGCGCATGTCACGAACCGGGGCTGTCAGTCTGCCTGAATCCATGCGCCAGGTGCGCGATATTAATCTCACCGCCGCAGCGCGCTATTCCGTTCAGTGCTACCCCGGGGACATCATCTTGTTCCGCGCCGAAAGCCACGCAGGCCTTCCTCTTCCGGATGATCTGAACTGGGGCGGCTTTGCCATGGGCGGCGTAACAATCGTTCATTTGCCGGGGGACCATGGGCAGATTCTGGCCGAACCCAACCTGAGCTTCATGACCAGCCGGCTGGATGAGTACATGTCCACGGCGACGACCGTGGACAGCGTTCGCGAAGAATTCCAACTGGACGAGGAAGGCCTGGTCGATATGCAGGCACAAGCGGAACTGCAGTCACGGCCGCCGCTGCCTGCCTGGATGAGCAATGAGGCATCCATCGGTTTCAATCCAGGGGTAAGTCACGTCGCAGCTGGGCAGAGGGTCATGGAATGAGTGTTCACCAAGCCGATGGTAATCCTGCCTGTTTCCTGAAGTTCGGTAAAGCGGGTGACGCCGCCAGGGTGCGCCTGTACTGCTTTGCCCACGCGGGTGGAACAGCCGCGACCTATGCGCCCTGGGCCAGGTTGCTGGCGCCGGAGATAGAGGTCTGCGCAGTAGAACTGCCTGGGCATGGTACCCGCATGGGAGAAGAACCGGAAACCGATGTCCGGGCGATGACCCAGCACATCCTGCCACAAATGATCGACCTGCAATCGGACCGGCGACCGTTCGCTTTGTACGGTCACAGCCTGGGTGCAGTCGTCGCCTACGAAACGGCGCTTGCCATGCGGGACATTGCCTACATTGCACGGCATGCCGTCAGTTGCATCTTTTCGGGTCCTGAGCCGTTGCTCGAACCCCTGCACCTGTTCGTAGGGGCCGCCCGCGCGCCGCATCTGCCGCCTTACCTGCCGCCTCTTTCTCATCTTAAGCAGGACGACTTCCTTCTGGGCGTGCAGCAGCGTTATGGCGGCATTTCCGAGGCCATTCTCGCCGAACCTGAGTTGCTCGAGATGGTGGTTCCACCCATGCGCGCCGACTTTGCTGCCTACGAAAGCTATCGCCATGGGAGCATCTATCCGCTGTCCTGCCCCATCACCGCCTTTGCCGGCAGCCTTGATCCCGTCGTCAGCCATGAAGCCGTATCCGGCTGGGCAGATCACACGAGTGGGCCATTTCGCTTGCACCTGATTCCGGGCGATCATTTCTTTCTGGCAGACCACCGGGAGCAGGTGCTCGGCGTGCTTTCTCGTACCCTGATGAATACCTCTGCCGAGGTTTTAGACACAGAGAATGTCCCGGCCCTAACCATAAGCAACTTGGTTTCATGATCAATTGTTTCATCATTCGTTGTTCAATGGCGCAACAGCAAAAAGGCGTGCTGCTCCGCAAGGTGGATGGCAGTTCACTTTAAAACGTCCACCAGCGCCAGTACCGAGGGCCAGATGCAAGCGAAACGGGAAACAGGGCAGGGCATAGCGATTATCGGGATGGCCGGACGTTTTCCCGGCGCCAACTCCGTCGACGCCCTGTGGGAAAAGATTTGCGAGGGCGCTGACTGCCTGCACTACTCGACTGATGAAGAGTTGAAGGCAGCCGGCATTTTCGAGTGGCAGATCAAGAACCCGGATTTTGTGCGTATCAGCGGGTATCTTGATAACGCTGCGGAGTTTGACGCGCAATTTTTTGGCTTCAGCGCGAATGATGCCGCCATCATTGACCCACAGCACCGCGTGTTTCTGGAGTGCGCCTGGCAGGCATTTGAAGATGCGGGCTACGATCCTGCTGAATGTGGCGCAGGCGTAGCGGTTTTTACCGGCGGCTCGATTAATGCCTACCGCAGGCAGGAGTTCAGTCCCCAATTGGATACCGCAACCCTGCTCGGGGTACTCGTCGGTACAGAAAGAGATTTTCTGGCCACCCGCGTAGCGTACAAACTGAACCTGACCGGACCTGCTGCAACCGTGCAGACCGCCTGCTCAACCTCGCTGGTCGCCGTACAGATGGCGTGTGAGAGTATCTGGAGCGGCAATGCGACGATGGCCATTGCCGGCGGCGTTTCGATTACCTTTCCCCAGGGCAGCGGATACATTTTTCAGCCGGGAATGATCCTTTCCCCTGATGGCCAGTGTCGCGCGTTTGATATCAAGGCCGCCGGCACAACAATGGGACGCGGAGCCGGGGCGGTGCTGCTCAAGTCACTCGACGCAGCGGTGCGCGACCGCGACCAGATCTATGCAGTCATTCGCGGTATCGCCATCAACAACGATGGCGCGAACAAGGGTGGTTATACTGCGCCTGGCGTCAAGGGACAAAGTGACGTCATTCGCCGATCGATGAAGATGGCCGGCTTCGCGCCCTCAACGGTGAAGTATGTAGAGGCGCACGGCACAGGAACAGAAGTCGGCGATTCGATAGAAATGGCCGCATTGACAGAAGCCTTTTCAGAAGGCGGGGCAGCGCAGGGTTCCTGCACGGTCAGTTCGTTGAAGCCCAACATCGGACACCTGGATGCCGCCGCCGGGGTCGCGAACCTGATCAAGGCATCGATGGCGCTGCGCCATCGCGTGCTCCCGGGCGTGCGCCATTACGAAACGCCGAATCCGGAGCTGAACCTGGAGACGTCCCCCTTCCGGATCAGCAATACTATGACGCGCTACACGGACCCGGCACCTTTCCGCGCAGGCGTTAGTTCCTTTGGGATCGGCGGCACCAACGTGCACGTGTCGCTGGAGGAGTGGCAGGGAACAAGGCAGGCAACGGCGGGTTCGAGCCACGCCGCAATGAATGGAAACGGGCATCATGCGCCGATGTCTATGCAGCTGTTTCCGCTTTCCGCAAATAGCGCGGCCGCTCTGGTGGCCCAGCGGGAACTGCTGGCAAGCCATCTCGAGTCGCATCCGCAACAGTCGCTCGAAGATGTGGCCTTTACGCTGCAGACCGGCCGTCGGCTCTTTGCACATCGCTATTTTGCGCTCGCCGCAGACCGGCAGGAGTTGATCCGGGAACTGCGGGCGCCGGCAAAACTCAAGACCAATAGCCATGTCACTTCAAGCAAAGAGCCGGAGGTCTTCTTCCTCTTTCCCGGCCAGGGCGCGCAGTACGCCAACATGGGTCGAGGCCTTTACGAGCAGGATGTCGTCTTTCACGAGATCATTGATCGCTGCTGCGCCATCCTTGCACCGGTCCTCAAGTTTGATCTGCGCACCATCCTGTTCCCAGAGCCGGGCGAGGAAGAGGAAGCGACGGCGAAGCTGCGCCTGACTTCCAATACCATTCCTGCCCTCGCCGTTCTTGATTATTCGATGGCCCACATGCTGCTCTCTGTCGGTATCCGGCCGACGGCCATGCTTGGCCACAGTCTCGGACAATACATAGCCGCGACCCTGGCCGGTGTTTTCCGGCTGGAGGATTTACTGCTGCTTGCCGCGGAGCGGGGACGCTTGATGCTGGGCATGCCGAAAGGCAGCATGCTGGCCGTCTCCCTTACGGAAGAAGCGATTCGGCAGCAGCTGCCGCCGGAACTCTCGATCGCCGCCATCAATGGCGCAAAGCAGATCATCGTCTCCGGTCCTACTCCTGTCATCGAGAGCTTTGCCGCAAGCCTCACGGCACAAAGAATCGCATCGCAGCAACTGCCAACCTCGCACGCCTTCCACTCGGCCATGCTCGATCCCATCGCAGAGAAAACAGCCGAACTGGTGGCCCGCTTCAAACTCTCCAAGCCGTCGATCCCCTTCATGTCCAACCTGACGGGCACATGGATCACCGACGAAGAAGCAACCAGCCCGCGCTACTGGGCGGAGCATCAGCGCCACACCGTGCGTTTTGCCGACAATTTTCAAGCGATGATGAGCAAAGGCCCGGGCGTCTTGATCGAGGTCGGACCAGGCGAGACGCTGCTCGGGTTCGCAAAGTCTTCCTCTCGCAGCAACAAGGACAGCCGCATGGTCGCGAGCATGCGGCGAGCGGTATCCCAGACCAGTGATACGGAGCACTGGCTGCAATCGCTGGGGCACCTCTGGCTGGCAGGCGTCAGGCTCAACTGGGATGCCGTGCATGGCGATCATCAACCACACCGGACGTCGTTGCCGACCTACCCTTTTGAGCGGCAGCATTACTGGATCGATGACGAATTCGGCCGCTCCAGCAATACCAATACCAAGGTCAGCGGACCGCTCTACAAACGCGATGACCTGACACAGTGGATTTATACGAAAAGCTGGCAGAGTACGCCTCAGCCCCCTCCCGCGATCAACAGTTCAGCAGAGACCGCCCGAAAGCACTGGCTAGTGTTGGCGGATGCCGCTGACCCGCTGCTGCAAACCATGCAGGCTGAGTTGCGCAAAGACGCTGTTGTCACGAGTGTGCTGTACGCCAAGGCTTTCGCAAAAACATCGAGCGGTTCCTTCACCCTTGACCCGGACGACGCGCAACACTATGTACAGTTGCTGGCAGCTTTGCAGGCAGATGAACTGTGGCCGCATCACGTACTTTATGCTTCTCCAAAAACCTTGCCGGCAGACCCGCTACGCGTCTCGTATCAGCGATTGTTTGATCTGGGGCAGGCACTTCAACAGACCGGCAAGTTTGATGGCATGGCACTCCATATTCTGATGGACCGGGCCTTTGATGTACTCGATGATGGAAGGTGCCAGGCGACACAGACCTCGGCTGCTTCGCTGGCTGATGTGCTTGGAGTCGAGCTCCGCGGTTTGCGGCGACAGACGATTGACTATGACGGCATGGCTCCGACTTCGTTGCTGGCAATACAACTGCTTGGCGAACTGAAGAGCGGCAGCATTGACGACCTGGTGGCCTACCGGGGTCGCGCACGGTGGCTTCCAGGCTGGGCGAATCTGCCGCTGGCCCCGCCTGAGGCAGGACGTGCCAAACTGCGCCACGGCGGTGCGTATATCCTGACCGGCGGAGTCGGCGGCATCGGCTTAGTGCTGGCGGAGCATCTAGCCAGGAATGCTTCCGCACATTTGCTGCTGGTTGGCCGATCGGCCTTTCCACCTTCCGAAAACTGGGAGCGACTCGCCCAGGATGCGGGCACCCAGCCGGCGCTGCGGGAAAAGCTACAGGCCTTGCTGCGTATACAGAAAGCCGGCGGTAGGGTTGAGGTTCTTCAGGCCGATGTCCAGGACGCGCCGCGGATGCAGCAAGTGGTAGAGCAGGCCCGCGCTACGGCACAAGGCCTGGCCGGCATCATCCACGCCGCGGGTGTCGTCGATTACACCGTCCTCGGCATTACCGACCCGCTCGCCATTCCGCGCATCTTTGCAGCGAAAGCCGAGGGCACATTGTGGATCGAGCAGGCAATTGCCGCTGGAGGCATGGATTTTGTCATGCTCTGTTCTTCCATCAGCGCCATCATCCCTTCGGTCGGACTGTGCACCTATGCCGCCGCGAACGCTTACCTGGATGGCTTTGCTGCGGCTCACGATGATCGTGACGGCACGCGCGTTCTTTCCGTCAACTGGGACAACTGGAGCGAGACCGGCATGGCGGTCGACGCGGCGGCCATGAGCCGGATGAAGTCGGAAGGCGCCCAGGAAGTTGAACTCGGCATTTCAAATGAAGAGGGAGGAAAAGTATTTGACCTGCTGCTGAATGTTCCAGTAAGCCAGGCAGCGGTTTCCACCCGCGACCTGCCGCAGCTCCTCGAAAAGGTCCGCGCTGCTGCGAAAGCAGGGCCATCGGCAAGCTCTCAGCCCCAGGCCTCCGGCAACAATATCCCCCATCCACGCCCTGAACTTTCTCGCGAATATACTGGGCCCGCCAATGAAATCCAGCGTGGCATTACCGCAATATGGCAGGAGTTGCTGGCGCTGGAACAGGTCGGCATCCATGATGACTTTTTTGAACTCGGCGGTCATTCGCTATTGGGCGCCCAGGTCATCGCGCGCATCCGCGAACGCTTCGCCGTCAGCCTGCCCCTGCGCATTATTTTCGATTCACCTACCCCGGCCGGAATTGCCGAACTGGTGTCGGCAAAGCTCGCGACTGTCCCGGCGGCAAACTCAAGAGCTGCGGAGCGCGTCGAAATTGAAATTTAAGCCTGCGCGGCCTTTGCGCGGGAGCCGGTGCGGGCTTTGAACATCGAGGACTTGCAGAATTTAACGGATGCTGACTTTCTGGCATTGCTTACCCGGCTGGGGGTGGAACTTCGACTCGTCTCGGGCAAGCTGCGCATCAACGCCCCGGTCGGTGTTATCGATCACACCCTCAAGCGGGAACTGCTTGCCCGCAAGGCAGTGCTGCTGGCATCCTGCACGGAGTACGACGAAGCTCCTTTGTCCTATGCGCAGGAGCGGCTGTGGCTGCTGGAACAATTCCAACCGGGCAACTTTGCCTATAACATCCCTGAATCCGTTGATGTCCGCGCGAGCATCGACGCCGGCATTCTGCAGCAGGCCGTGGATTGCATCGTTGACCGTCATGAGACGTTGCGCACGGATATCCAGCAGAATACCCATGGCATCGCCTTCCAGCGCGTGCATCCGCAGCTGAAGGTGCCGCTCCAAGTACTCGATCACACGCACGCCTCCGGTCCGGCGCAACAGGCCGAGCTGCAGCAGGCCCTGCGTACGCTGGCGCGCGAGCCGTTTGATCTGCGAACTGCGCCGCTGGTCCGCTTCTATCTCATTCGGATGGGAGCTGAGCGGCACATCGTGTTCATCAATATTCATCACACCATTGCCGATCGCTGGTCGCTCCGGATCCTTCTACGGGAACTTTTAGCTGCCTATAACGCCTACTCGACAGGACAGCAGCCGGCCTTCGTGCCGTTGACCATTCAATATCGAGAGTTCGCCCGGCGCGACCGCCTGGATGCGGCCGCTTCAAACGCGCAGATGACCTACTGGAAGAACAAGCTGGCGGCTTTGCCTGATGCCGTGCCGCTGCCGTTTCTGCAGCATCCGGCGGTGACGCATCCCTTTGACGGCGCCATCCACGAAATCGAGCTTTCGCAGGACAATACCGACGTAATCCGTGCACTGGCGCGCGCCCATAACGCTTCCTCCTACATCGTGCTGCTTGCCGCTTTCATGGCTCTGCTGCACCGCTTTACCGGAGCAGAGGATCTCTGCGTCGGCTCGCCCGTCTCCTCCCGACACAGCTCCGACACCGAGCACCTCATCGGTTTTTTCGTAAATACCCTGGTAATGCGATGCTCTGTCAACGGCTCCATGAGCTTCGTCGAACTACTGCGGGAAGTACGCGAAACTGTCCTTGATGCACAGGCGCACCAGGAAGTGCCGCTACAAAAAATCCTGAGCGAAATGCGCGATGATCCCCGGATCGCCGGCGCGCCGATCTTTTCGACCATGATGGGATTTGATTCATTTGTCGGCGACGCGGAAGCCAGCAGGGAAGCCGTTACCGAGGCAGCGGAGTCGTTCAACGTACCGCTCGATCCCGGCTTCGCCAAGTTCGACCTGACCCTCCAGATGCATGAAAGCCGTAACCGCATCGGCGGCTATTTCGAATATCGGACTGACCTGTTCCCGGCGGATGCTATCCGTCGCTTCTCCGAAGCGTTTGTGCTGCTGCTGCTCGATGCCGTCCACGACCCGGAAAAGCAGATGTCGCAACTTCAACTGATCTCAGTTGCCGAACGAGAGAGGCTGCTGCATGGCTGGAATCAAACAGCCATGGATTTCCCGCGCGACCGGACCATCCATGAGTTGTTTGAAGAGCAGGTAGAAAGGACTCCGGACGCAATTGCGATTGTCGATGGAACAGAACACATCACCTACCGGGAATTGAACCGGAAGGCCAACAGCGTGGCCTGGGAACTGCTTGCAGATCGATCCGCGTTGCCGGCGAAAGAAGACAATGGTGACGTGATCGTGGGCATTCACCTGGAGCGGACCATTGGGATGATCGCCGCAATGATGGGTACGCTGAAAGCAGGCGCCGCTTATCTGCCGCTCGACACGCAGTATCCAGAGGCGCGTCTGCATTTCATGCTGGAAGACAGCGGTGCACAATTTGTCATCTCTGCATCCTGGGAAGAGTTGCCGTCCCAGCTTTCAGCGCGAGTCCTCGCACCACCATTGAACCGGCTGCCTTCCTTTGACCGGGACCGCAATCCCAGCCTGCCCGTTTCGCCTCATGGCCTCGCGTATGTCATCTATACCTCGGGTTCGACCGGCCTGCCGAAGGGGGTGGCCATTGAGCATCACAGTACGGTTTCGTTTCTTACCTGGGGAACAAATACCTTCTCGAAGAAAGAGTTGAGCGGGACGCTCGCGTCTACTTCCATCTGTTTCGACCTTTCCGTCTTTGAAATCTTTCTACCACTCGTCAGTGGCGGCGCCGTTATCCTCGCCCAGGACGTACTTGCGGTCGACGACCTACCCGCAGCCGAAGAAGTTACCCTGTTGACGACCGTCCCCAGTGCAGCGTCTGCTCTTCTTAAACAGAAGACCATTCCATCGACCCTGCGGACCATCAATCTTGCGGGTGAACCGCTCCCCTCGCACCTGGTCGATCGTCTATATGCCGAAACCGGCGTGACATCAGTCAATGATCTGTACGGGCCAACCGAAACCACCACGTATTCCACCTGGACGAAGCGCAAGCCGGGCATGCCGGCGACCATTGGCCGGCCGCTGGCGAATACCCGCGTCTACCTGGTCGACAGTGCGCTGCAGTTGGTGCCGCAAGGCATGCCGGGTGAATTGCTCATCGCCGGGGAAGGCGTCGCCCGCGGCTACCTTGGCAAGCCCGCGTTGACCGCAGAAAAGTTTGTTTCTCTTCCGCACCTCGGTGAGTCCGGAAGAGCATACCGTACCGGCGACCTCTGTTCCTACCATGCAGATGGATCGCTGGTCTACCTCGGCCGCATCGATCAGCAGGTCAAGGTGCGCGGCTACCGCATCGAAATGGGAGAAGTCGAAGCGGTGATCAGCAGCCATCCAACCGTCGATGAAGCAGTCCTCACTGTAGAGGATGCAGGCGAGACCGGAGCGGCACTGGTCGCAGCGCTTCGCCTTAGACCCGGACACATTCTGGATATTCCAGGCTTGATTGCGCACCAGGCCGCAACGCTTCCTGGCTACATGGTCGCTAGGAATATTGTCGCGGTGGACGACTTTCCGCGCACGGCAAATGGCAAGATTGATCGAAAAAGCGTTGCCCGGCTTGCCGCACAGGTCGACACAGAGCGGCCATCAGAGCCCCCGCGTGACGAACTCGAAACAAAACTGGTCACCATCTGGCAGGAGGGGTTCGACCTGAATCGGATCGGGATTGATGATGATTTCTTTCAGCTCGGCGGTCACTCGCTGCTGGCGCTGCGCTTATTTGCCGAGATTGAAGCACGCCTGGGACGCCGAATGATGTTGAGCGTCCTGTTCCAGGCGCCGACGGTGCGCCGGCTGGCTGCATACATGCGCGGCACACCATGAACCATGGTCGAGCATCGTCGAGCATCAAGGAGTGGCGCTGTAAGACAATCAGGCCGCCGATTGGCGTTCCAGATCAAGCACGATAGCCACGGCATGCGCCTGCCCACGGTACACAGCGTCGTAGAGCAACACGCTGCCGCCAATGGCGCGCCCTTGAGCAACTCTGGCAGGCGTTTCCGCTGAAGGACATCCCGCCTTGCCAATCCTGACCAGCCCGGCCGCATGCTGGCATTTGTGCAGGCAGTTGTGATCACAGACAAAGCGCTGGCAGATGGTACGCGCGAACCCGATTAGGAAAGACTGCTTCCACCGTCGGGAATAGGCCGCCTTCTGAAAAGACGGCAGCTTTTCTCCGGCCAATGGGCGGCCCTGCCGCTGTTGTTTCCACTTCTTAAATTCTTCTTCGCAGGCTGTGGCAGCCTTGCCGGCGAGTGCCGAGTAGAGGTCAGCGGCTGCGACTCGGTCCTCGGAACGACCTTCGAAAATGACGGTGTTCGAGTTGGGCTGTAGTCGAAGCTGGCAGTGAAAAGCTTCGGCCACTCCATACGCCAGCCGCTCACTCCATTCCTGCCGGGCGCGCAAAGCCGGAATACCTGCCTGCTGCGCGGTTACCGGATGATGGGCGGCCACACGAGGCGAGGATCGGTCACCGTCATTTACAGACCGTTTGCTGTGATCCTGAAGAAGAAGCTGCTGCGCCTTTGCTGCGAAAGCATCGGCTTCGGCGATACTTCCCAGTTTGCGCGCACTTACTTCGTGACGGATCAACTTCTCAACTTTTTGCAGGATCGACAAGCTACCAGCCCCAACAGCGTTTACTGTCCTAAGTATAAAGAACGCAAATCCGGGTGGAAAGCCTACCGCCTCCCGATCACCGGTACGATTTTGCCTATGCTGGAAACCGGAGTAACTTTTAGACACAAAACACGAAGCAGCTTCCAGGCTGAACCGGAGCATGCATGGGGCCTATCCGCGTGCATGCTGTCGGCAGCCACCGGCGCCGTTCGAAAACCCGCCGAATTGACACGTTCTTGGCGGTATGGAATATTGCAACCACCGTGCTGAAACTTTACTACCGGGCAGCACAGGGATCGCCGCTGGAATCTAACCACTGTGCAAGTCATCCGGTACAGGCCGCAGAACATCTGATGACTGCGTTTGATGA
>CAZZXL010000071.1:22704-22960 GCA_964658035.1 uncultured Acetobacteraceae bacterium | reverse complement strand
AATGAGACGCATTCGTGGTCGGTTGACGGTAGGATGCGGGTATGGCCAGGACTTTACCGGTAGCGAAGACACACGACCCTGAACCCAGATGGCCGGCCCTGGTAGCCCTGCTTGCCATCGGGGGCTTGCATCTTGCTTTGCCTGAATCGATGACGTACGGGCCCGACTGGCTTCTGCTTGTGCTCGTCGCCGCCATGCTGGTTCCGGTGATGCTTGCAAGACGTCTAGGGCGTGCCGGCACCAACCAGTGGCTGGG
>CAZZXL010000071.1:0-22694 GCA_964658035.1 uncultured Acetobacteraceae bacterium | reverse complement strand
GGGATATGGAGCGGTGGGTTTGGTAACACTGGACATGGTCTGGTCAATTTACCGACTGATTTCTGCGCTGCCGAGCCATCGCGAATCGCCTGTCCAACTCCTCCGGTCAGCGGTGGTTCTTTGGATCAGCAACATTCTTATCTTCGCTTCGTGGTACTGGCGGCTGGATGCTGGTGGCCCCAATGAGCGGGATGCCCGCGAGCACCATACCGACGGCGCCTTCCTTTTTCCCCAGATGACGCTGCAGCCGGCGCAGGCCACGCCGTCGCAACTCGAATGGCGTCCGGGTTTCGTAGACTACCTGTTCCTCGCCTTCAATACCAGTACCGCTTTCTCGCCGACAGATGTGCCGGTGCTTTCGCGGTGGGCCAAGCTGTTGATGATGGTGCAATCGACCATCGCCCTGGCGGTCGTGATTGTGCTGGCGGCTCGGGCTATCAATATTTTGTGAGGCCCTCCCGCAAGCCGTAATCCGCCGGAACGGGCGTGATCCGCCGGAACGCGCGTGATCCAAAGACGAGCGTAAGCAGGCCTTCTATCGCTCTGACCGGATTATCTTAAAATAGCGAGTGGAGAGAGACTTTGAGCGACGGTCGAGAAGAGCGCGAAGAGCATGAAAATCGGCGTGAGGAAGAAGAGCGGGAAAGCCGGGAAGACTGGATCGAACGCCATCCTGTTAACGATTGGGAGCAAGAGCGGAAGGATTCCTAGCCTGATCGATCATTGGCTCAGTTGATCGTTGATCCAAAAGACCGAACTGATCTCAGGTTTTCCTCCTGGAGCGCGCCGGTCGCTTGCGATGCACATGGGCCAAGCGTTTCCTATCGTTCGTCTCAGTCCGGGTCGCGGGCTCGTCACTTCGCGGCGCGAGCACCTCTGTCGGCAAGGCAGCACTAACCCGCACTTCTGCCATGCCGGGATCGTGGAGATAGATCGGATCGAACATTGCTATTACTGAAATCGCTCGGCTGCGATAAAGCCTGGCCCACTGGCTTTGGATCAAGGCAGCCTGGGCTGCATCCCAGTGATCGGCATCATAGACGCCCGGCCCGAAGGTCAGAATTGCTGCCGCATCGTCGTTGATCAAGTGCAGGAACTGGCTGAACTGTTCAAGGTTGACGCCCATCTGGTAGACGAGCTGCGTCATTGCCATCTGCTGCGAGGCTGTGAGTGAATCGAAATCCCGGGTGTATGCTTTGGCGTTATAGATCGCCTGGATGATCGCCACGCGAAGCAGTTGCGTGGCTTCCTCGTTCGATATCTCGGGCGGCAGCGAAGCCCTTTTCTTGCGCCGTGATTTGCGCGTTGCCGGCTTGAGCGGCGGATTGTTGTAGCGATACAAGATGGCCTGCAGCGTATCCAAATTCAAACCTGCCGCCTGCCACAGCTCTGCTGAAGAAGGCTCGAGGAACGTATTGGGATTGAGCGGGTCCTGCTGCAGATGTTCGCGTTCAGGCAGGTCGAGACTGAACCCGGCGCCGATCAGCGGCAGGTGGGTCTTTGGATCAGGGTAGGCCGACAATACCCAACCCTCATGGCGATGATCCTTCAACGTATCCATCAACGTCGTGAGATCGAATTTTACCTCGGAACTTTGAAAAGTCTGCAGTTGCTGAATGGCATTGGTGCCTCTTCTTCCATTGAAAGTCAGCTCCAACGACGTCGCGTGCAGGGATTGTTGGGGGAGTGGTCCAGGTGACGAATCCGCGATGCCGGACTTAGCCCAGGCTCTGGTGTGTGCGGAGCAGGCGCCCAGCATCAGAACGCCAGCCATCAGTGACTTGGACAGAGATCGCATGGATGCAAAAACCTTCAGTTTGGCAAGCCAGACTATCCCAAGATGAAGACAATACCCCGCAAAAGCAATCACCGAAAAGGAACATGTTCAAACAATAACCAAGGGAGTTACTGACAGGAGAGTCCAGTAGCATCTTCGATGATTTTCAGAGGCCCACACAATCCAGTAAACGGCAGTGCCTCAAAGCTTGAAAAGCTCACGGAGCCTTTTTGTCTGGGCGCGACTTACAGGGATTTCTGTCAGTTTTTTATCGCTCATGCGCAGTTGATAACTGCTCTTGAACCAGGGTACGACTTCCTTGATCTGGTTGATATTGACCAGGTAAGAGCGATGCGCCCGCCAGAAGAGTGCGGGGTCCAGCAGGTCGAGGAGTTCCTCGAGCGTGCGACATTTCGACTGCCCTTCAATGGTGGGAGTCACTACGTGGATGATGCCTTCGTCTATCGAAGCAAAGCAGATGTCTTTCTGATCTACGAGCAAAAGCCTTCCCTGGGCCTGCAGTACGATCTTGCCGCTCTGTGCGCCGTATGGCCGGGCAGGCATAACCTGGTTCTGTTCGATAAGTTTGATCAGGGCGTCAAGACGGCTGTCTGCGGGCAGCGACGACACGTCCCCGTTTCTCGCGGAAGGATGGTTCTGGTTGATGATCTCCGCGATGCGATGGCGTGCCCGATCAACCGCCTGAAGTACGCGGGCTCGATCAAACGGCTTAAGAAGATAGTCGATCGCATTCACATCAAAAGCACGCACTGCATATTGATCAAATGCGGTTGCAAAGATGATGTGTGGGAGTGTCTCGCGATGGTCCTGCTCTAGGAGTTTCTTCAGCACGGCGAAGCCATCGAGTCCCGGCATCTGCACATCGAGAAATACTAGGTCCGGTTCAAGCGTCCGGATCATATCGACGGCCTCAATCCCGTTACGCCCCTGACCCAAAACCTCTACGTCCCCTGCAGAGTCGAGAAGATATTGCAACTCTTCGCGTGCCAGTTGCTCATCATCCACAATCAGTGCAGTAATTGCCATGCTTCGAGAGTATAGAGCCCTACCAGACACGGTCAACGCACCGCAAGAATAACGATGAAGTGTTAACTGCTGAAGGCCTTCAGCCGCGTGGGTGTGTTGTCCTTCGCCAACTCATGACCGCAATGCACACAGAAGAGATCTATACTCCGCGCACTGCGGAAGCAGACGCCGCAGGAGTTTGAAACCTGGAAGGCGCATTGCGGGCAGAAATGATAGTCGCTGTGGACGATTGTCCCGCAGGCAGGGCAGGTAGACGCAATTGGTTGACGCATCAGGAAGTAGAGGATGGCGCCTACGCCGCCCGGCGCCAGCATGCAGGCCAGAATCCAGAATGCAGCACTCATGTTGCGGCGGGGTGCATCCTTACTGACATAGCCGACGGCAAGCGCATAAAGCGCGGCATATAGTCCCCAGGAAATGGCGAAGTAGGCGTGAAAACCGGGAGGTGGTCCAGGATGGTGCCGATGTTCAGGCAGCACGACCCAGAAGATATATTCAACGATCACAAAACTAAGGAATGCCAGCCCGATCGCCCACCGGGGGATCAATCTCAATTCATCAGTGAGCGATGAATAGGTTTCCGGGCTTTGAAATTGGGAAAGAGGCATGATGGAATAAGTATTGATTAATCCGCTGTTTAGCCGATAACTGAGCGCACAGAATTATTCTGGCCTAGAATTCGCTGCGACCTTCCCGGTCATGGTGCCTTTTGAATGCTATCGTTGCAGCCGCCACAATGCCGGGAAACAGCATCAACGGCAGTAAAAAAGCCTGTGTCTGCGGATCGGCGAAATGGGCGCCGGCCATAAAGCTCTCCAGACTGCTCCACAATGCAGGGGTAAGAAGGGTCAGAAACCCTATGCTAAACACGATGACTAAACGGCTTTGCCGACGCCGGTCTTTCCTTTGCTGATTCATCTCGAGGTTAGCGCCGTATACTCTGCGCCGGGTACGATTCACCGCTTGGTCAGCATGTAGATCAACGCTGGTAAGGGCACTTAACAAGGTGCTCTCGTCCGAGGAGCATGGAACTGCAGTCTCTGGGGAGATCTTGCCGTTCATTCCGGACGTATCAGCACGGTACATCATCAGCGTCTTTCCTCAACTCGCTTCAACTGCATGCGCGGCTCGGGCCGTTGTTCCTGGGCGAGCATACGCGGACGAAGAGCGGCTAGTCCTCGATAAAGCCTGGACTTCACCGTCGACAATGGCGCATGGGTAACCTGGGCGATTTCTTCAAGCGAAAGCTCTTCGTGAAAGCGCAAAATCAAAACTTCGCGGTAGAGAGGTTCGAGGGTAAGCAGTGCTGCGGCGACACGGCTGCTGTTTTCCCTCAGCTGGCAAGTCTCAAGGGGCGAAGGTCCGACTGCCGGCACTTCGAAAGGGCGTTCGTCTTCATGGGTTTCGCATAGTTCTTCGAGGCTGGCCATGGTGCGTTTGCGCCGCATATCAACGACCAGGTTGCGCGCAATGGTAAAAAGCCATGTGTCAAAGCGGCTGTTGCCATTGAACTGGGCGCCGCGCATCAAGACGCGCATCCAGGTCTCCTGGAAAATATCCTCGGAGATCTCCCGGCTGCTCGTCAGGTACAGCAAATACCGCATCAGTCGATGCTGGTACTGCAGGATCAGGTCATCGAGTACGCCGGCATCGTGGCGCTTCAACGCCTGCGCCACAGCGCTGTTCTGCTGGGCCTGTTCAGCGATCGCAATGGATGCAGCACTCATCTTGCTACCAGAGACGCTTCCTGGGCCGGCAAAGACGCTGGATGGATAAGGTTTCGGACTACTTTTTGGGGATTTTCCCATATTAGTTCAAGATCCTGAGCTGGTTGTCTAGTTTCTGATGCGCTCTGCCAGGAGTTGGCGGCACTTTGAAGGACGGACGTTCAAGCGGCTGCGATTACACTTGAGTTTATGGAAATTTTGTATGGGCTTCATCCCGTGATCGAAGCAATTCGATCCGAAAGCCGTGAGTTTGACCATATCTGCGTTGCCCGTGAGCGTCAGGACAAACGGCTGGAAGAAGTAGTAGAGGCCTGCAAAGTGGCCGGGATCCGGGTACGACTTGAACCGCGGGAGCATCTTACGAAGCTGGCAAAAACTCCCTCGCACCAGGGTGTGGTTGCCCTGGTACGGAATCGGACGTTTCTCGAGATAGAAGACCTGCTCCCTGACGACACCGCCGTTGACTCATTGCTCCTGGCACTCGATGGCGTAGAAGATCCGCAGAATTTAGGAGCTCTGCTGCGCGTAGCAGATGGCGCAGGTGTTGACGGTGTCATCATGACCGAACGCCGTTCAGCTCCCTTGTCCCCGGTAGCGATCAAGGCGTCCGCCGGTGCCGCCGAGCATGTACGGATAGCCAAGGTCGTAAACCTGGTGCGATCACTCGAGTGGCTGAAAGAACGCAATGTCTGGTGCATCGGTCTCGATGAGCGCGGAACGCTGGATTATGACCAGTACAGCTATCTCGGCCCCTGCTGCCTTGTCCTGGGGCGGGAGGGCGAGGGTTTGCACGAACTTGTGCGCAAGACCTGCGACCAGCTTCTGCGCATCCCGATGGCGGGCAAGGTGTCTTCGTTAAATGTTTCGGCTGCCGGCGCGGTGGTACTTTACGAGGCGTTCCGGCAGCGGAGGGCAAGCGCAGGCGAAGAGGCACCAAGGGAAGCTGTCGCTGTTAAACCAAAGAAACTGAAAGGATTAGGTTCTTGACAGCACGCACAGGCGGCCTTCGTTTTTTGGTGCTGCTCCTGTGTCAATGGAGTGCTGCGGCGCAGCAAGCGAGCCCCACGGCTGCTCCGCCCGCCACAACCTCCCACGGCACTGTCGTATTTTCCCGCTCGACCAGCGACGCACCATCCGCCTCCGGACAAGCTTCCAGAGTCCCGCGCCAGTCTGACGTTGTCAGCAAGGTGACGGATGCCGATCGGACTACCGTTGTCTTTACGCGGTACGTCCTCGACCTTCGGCTGCGGTTGGATACCCATGGCCTTGATGCCCGGGCGCAGTTCACCGTTCGCAATACTGGAAGTCAGCCACTGAAGCAACTGCCACTGCAGCTTTCCTCGAGCCTGGAGTGGGAGCAGATCCGCGTCGCGTCCGATCCCTCTCCAGCAAAGTATGCCGAGACCACGATCCCCAGCGATGTCGATCATACCGGGCAGCTGCATGAAGCCGAGGTTGTACTGCAGCAGCCACTCGCACCGGGAGCCAGTCTTGACCTTGACGTTCTCTACAGCGGGACCATTGCTCGAAACGCAACCCGGCTGGAGCAAATCGGCACGCCCCCTGACTTGGCGCAGCGCTCGGACTGGGACGAGGTCTCGTCGAGCTTTGTCGGTTTGCGCGGCTTTGGCAATGTGGTCTGGTACCCCGTCTCCTCCTTGCCCGTCCGGTTAGGTGATGGCGACAAACTGTTTGTCGAGGTAGGTCAAAACAAACTCCACACATCTTCAGTGCCAGTCAGCCTGACTGTTTCGGCTGAGACCCTGGACGCCCCACCGACCGTAGCCGTTTTGAATGGAACTGTTGTTCCTGTTTCGTTCACCCCCGGCGACGCAGCCACGCACGTGCCGGGGCTGGTCCGGGCAAGCCTGGCGGAGGCGCCACTCGGCTTTCAGACGCCCAGCCTCTTTCTCGCAGCGCGACAGAAGCGCAGCGGCAATCTGATCGATATTTACGCCCGGCCGGCGAACGAGGGCAGTGATCAGGCCTACCTTGCGGCCGGCTCCATGGTGACGCCGCTCCTGCGTACCTGGCTCGAAACCACCCTTCCGGGCAAACCCAGGCCGTCCCTGGCGATCTTCGACCTTGCCGATACGCAAGACGCGCCTTTTGAAGAACGTCAGACACTTTTCACCGGACTCCAGCCGGTTGCGGCCGATCAGCTGACGGCACCCATGAGCCACTCACTGGCGCATGGCTACTTCTACTCGCCCCGGGCCTGGCTGAATGAAGGCGTTGCCCACTTTATGGCCAGCCTGTGGACGGAACAAACCAAGGACCGCGAGGCAGCACTGGCGCAGCTGGACGAGCAGCGGTCCGCCCTCGCTCTGGCTGAACCTGGTGACGGCGCTGCTAATCTGGGCGCATCCATTGGGCCTCGGCCGAACCTGCTCAACGCGTCGGACGCTATCTTCTATCGCACAAAGGCGACCTATGTTTTCTGGATGCTGCGTTCGCTGGTGGGCGATGCAGTGCTTCAAGCCGCGCTGAAAGCTTATGACCCGGCAATCGATACGCAGGACGACTATTTCGAACTGCTGCTGGCGAAACAACTTGTTTCCTCCGCTTTAGCGCAGGCGCCCTCGCCAGCGCCTTCAGGGACAGGAGCAGTGACGGCAAAGGAGATCCACCAGTTCTTCGACGATTGGGTCTACACCGATCGTGGCTTGCCTGATCTCACGATTACCGGGGCCTATCCCAGCGGCGCCAGCGGTGAGGGCTCTTACTTGATTGCTGTCGAGGTTACAAACAGCGGCGGCGCTGCTGCGAATGTTCCGGTTATCGTGACGTCTGTCGGCAACCAGGTGACCGAGCGGATGTACATCCCGGCGCATGGGCGCGCGACGCACCGCATCCTGCTTCAGGGAGAACCAACGCAGGTGCAGGTGAATGACGGCGTGGTGCCGGAGACGACAGCCAGTGTGCATGTCCAGCAGATTCATTACAGCCAGCCCGCCAAGCCCTGAGCCTGTAAGGTCTTACGGTTGAGCGTCGACAGTAAATTCCGGCGCCGCCAGGGTGCCGGTGAGAGTACCGGCTTCAGGTACTTCTGCGCTTGTTGCTGCCGGTGCCGCTGCGGACTTCAGGTTCAACTGTGTGCCAAAGTTGATCGTTCCCTGAACGGCCCTTGCCGAGTCAGCGCTGGTCAGCAGGCTTTGCTCGAGCGTCAGGCCTGCATCCTTCACCTGGCCATCGGCTGTCCATTGATCAAAGGCGGCGAATGGGGAAGCGGCCCCTTTCACATTGGCCTGCGGTAAAGGAAGGCTGCCGTGGATCCAGTCAAAATGGAACATACCCTGGGCGGAGGAAAGCAGGTCCTGGCGCGTGAAGCCCGTCAGACTCAGATGGGAGGCAACGTTGATCGTGCCCTGACCCCAATTCTGGTTGAACAGGTCGCCCAACTCTTCGATACTGGCCTGGTTTAGCTGGCCATCCAGCTGGTAGGTGGGAGAAACGCCGGCATCAAGCGTGCCGCTCAGGTGGAGCGTGCCATCGAGTGCCTCGGCGTCAAGAGATTCGATCTTTACGCGTGTGCCTTGCACCTCAAGATTTGCAACAACGTCCTTCAGGTCGAGCGCCACCAGGCTGACAGCCGCGACCCGGATGGTTCCGTGCAGCGGCGGCCAGCCAGTTGCGCCGGTATTTTCAATGCGATTCTTGAGCCCCTGGATGAATTCATGCATCGCCGGATGGTCTCCCATGAGCACTGTCGGCAGGGTGCCGAGATTCAACGTCGGGAGGGTGAGGTCGAATTGCCGGGTACAAACGATATGGCTGTTGATATTGCAGCCAACTGGCACGCGGAAGTTACCGGTGAAGTGGATCGGTCCGTACTGACCGGCGATCCCACTCCACGCAATCTGAGCCGGGCCACCCTGGATGCCGGAAATAGAAGCCTGTGCGCTGCGAATGTTGAGGGGAGAAGCGAGATAGGGAGTCACGAGGCTCGCATCACGCAAGCTGAGACTTCCACTGGCTGTTACTGAAGGGCCTTCGTGACTGGTATCGCCGATCAGCGCGTCCATTGGCAACAGCCAGGGTCCGCGCAGCTGCAGGTCGACGGTCGCTTCACCCTTCGGCTGTAGGGACTCGATGCCCGACGCGAAGATCCCAAGCTCTCGGATTGCCGGGACCATTTTGGCCAGTTGTCCATGACCGCCCAAGTGCAGCAGAAAGGTCTGCCGGTTAAAGGTTCCGTCAACGATGAGCGGTGTGGTTGAGCCAAAGTCTATCTTCACGGGCGCCAGCATGACAGAAATCGGCGTTAGTACACTCCAGGGTTGTGATGAGGCCGAAGAACGAACGCCTCTTCCACCGTTTCGTGTCGCCCGGGGATGGTTCGCATTCGCGTCCAGCGCCGTAAGGTGCAGTTCACCTAAAGCAAGCGGCGCGCGCAGTCCTGAAGCATTAAGGCTCAACTGGTCGGTGGTAGCGGCGCCCGCAAGGGAGAGATGGCTCCGCGCGTACCCTACTGAAAATCGACCATTTACATTTCCCGAAACGGCCAGGTCCTTGCCGATCCGTTCGCGTGTCAGACGCAGAAGGTCGAGCGCGGACGATGCAGGCACGTTGGTCAGGGACACATCCAAATGCGTTCCTGGGAACTGCGCCGGTGAGTTGATCGCCCCGCCAATGGCGATCTGGCCAACGCTCAAAGGCAGAATGCATGCTAGATCGCTCATCTGCTCGAGAGTTTTTTCGTAGGTACCGGTACACTTTGCCGCGTAGCTCAACGATTGTTCCGGGGCAAACTCCACCCGGTGCAGATCATCCAGTTGCAAAGTGGTGCTGACCAGCAATTTTGCTGGTGTTCCTGTCAGGAGCGAGCGCACTGCCAGTTCGCCGCGCCAGCCTTGATCGTCGCCGCCAAAGAGACGGCTAAGCTGACCAAGCGGGGCGTGCGTCCACTCAACCCGCAAATTCAATGGAATGTCGCCGAGCGATGGAGCACGCTTCATTGAACCTTCCGCACGGATCAGCCCGGTATTTGAAGCGAACAGGGGCATGTCTGTGCGGACCGGTTGAGCGGCGAAGCGCAGCTGCCACTCTTCGGGATTTTCCAGCCAGATCGAGAGATCGCCGTTCAGGAACGAAAATGGCTGTTTTTCGTCGTCTTCTTTAAAGTTGATCCGCGCGTTGGAGGCCTCGATATACGGAAAGCGCAGGGTATGACTCGGCCGAAGCTGGCCTGTGGGCGCGATGGAAGTTTGTGATGCCTGTGTCATGACCGTCGCAAAGTTCCATCGTCCTTCCTGGTTGCGAACAAGGTTGAGACTTGGTTCGTCCAGGGCGATGCGTGCAATTTCGAGGCGTCCCCGCCACAGCGAAAGGAGACGGACCGAAGCCCTTACCGAAGCAGAGTGGAGAATGGGTTCCGGCCCAAAACCTGGCCCTTCTTCTACCGTAAAGTCGTCGAGGTCAAAGCCCGGGCGGGGCAGTAGGCGTAAGGAGATTTTCGAGAAATGCACCGGCCGGCCAAGACTCCGACTCATGTTCTCGGCTATACGGTGTTGATATCGGCCAATATTGAAAAGAGGCGGCACCACGATCGCGACTGCCAGAGCGATGACGATAATCAGCGGCAGCCACTGGCGCGATCCGGAGATGCGCGAGTGGGCCACGTCATGGTCGATCTGCTCGTCCGCTGGTTTGGGGTCCACTGACGTGGTCGTCACCCGATCATCGCGAGACCCAGGATCGAGGTTCGGTCCGGTGCTCATGATAGGGGTCAGCGGATCAGGTGGAGAGTACGACTCCAGCGTGTCTGGTCGAAAAAGTGCACCACCATGTGCGTCATAAAGCTGACACGTTCCGAAGCACTCGTTTTGTATTCCTGCGTCTCCGAAGTAATGAACGACCAGTAGACAAAGAGCGGCCGGCCGACAATGTTTTCGCGGGGTACAAATCCCCAGTAACGCGAATCAAGAGAATTGGGGCGATTGTCGCCCATGGCGAAATAGTGGCCCGGCGGCACGACCAGGTCGTCGCCCTGGATGTGTGTTGGCAGTTCGGCACTCCACGTCGGTTCAACGTCCGGGGCCTCGCTGGTCGGCACCGCCGGAAAGTCGTCTTTATAGGGAGAATAGTTGCTGTAATCCGTCTTCGCCGCGAGCGGCTCATTCTGCGCTACGCCATTGAGAAAGACGATACCGTTGCGCAGGTGAATGCGATCGCCTGGAATGCCAACGACCCGCTTGACCAGGTAAAGATCCGGATAGCCCGGCTTGAAGAAAACGATAATATCGCGGCGGTTTACATCGCGATAATGCACAAAAGGCGCCCAGAGGGTGCGGGGGGCGAGCGTCACACGGTCAACCAGTACGTGGTCGCCAATCAACAGGGTCTTCTCCATCGAAGACGATGGAATCATGAAGTTCTGAAAGATGAATGTCAGTGCAAACAGGCCGATGACAAGAATGCCGCAAATCGACGAGAACGCCTCGAGCGGCGTCTCTTCGGCTTTGCGTTCAGGGAGAAGGTCGCGGGGAGTCGGCTCTGCACTCACGACCTCAACTTCACGGGATTTAGTCTCGAGATCTGGCATGGTTTACGGCATATAAACGTGAGGTGCTAGTCGCTACTGCACGACTCGAAGGGTACGTTCCCAGCGCGCAAAGCTCAGCAGGCGACCAACCACACTGTTGCCGAGTCTATCATCCTGCATCGACTCGGGCATTGACGAGTGGTAAGTCCGCGAAGGTTCCCGTACAGAAAAGTAGATCAGGATCGGCATGCCGACCATGTTCACACGCGGCACAAACCCCCAGTAGCGGCTGTCGCGACTGTCATCACGGTTGTCGCCCATCACAAAATAGCGGGCCTGCGGCACCAGCAGGTCCCCGTTTGACAGATCATGCTGCATCTCCATCCACCAATGCGCGTCGACCCCCGGATCGGAAAAGCGGGAGGAAGGAAAATTGTCGCGGAAGGGATCTTGACCGGCGCTGGACGCGCTGCCTTCCTGGCCGTTGATCGACCAGGCCGCCTGCTTCGTATACGGCTCGCTGAGCGGAGCGCCATCGCGAAAGACAATGCCGTTGCGCATGTGCAGCCGGTCGCCTCTTTCGCCGATCAGGCGCTTTACCACGTGGTCATCCGGATCGAGAGGGAAGTGAAAGACGACGATGTCGCCCCGCTGCGGATCACGGTAGGGAAGCAGCCAGCCCCAGTGGCCGGGGGGGCTGTAGATGATTTTGTTCACAAGCAGAAAATCGCCGACAAGCAGAGTGCGCTCCATACTCTCTGAAGGAATACGAAATGGCTGCACGATGAAGGTAAGCACGAACGTCGCAAGCACCATCACGCCCACCAGGGAGCGGACGCGATCCAGAATGACAGCGGAAACCGTGATGTCGGGGTGTGTTGTCGGCGCGGTAGCCCGCACCTCGTAGACAACTTCTTCAACCACGACTGAGGTAGCAACCATTTCGAGGCTTTCGCTGTCCAGCATCTCGGTATCCGCGCGATCTCGCGCGAGTTGATGAAGGAGGCCAGGTCGATCATCACCGGGTGGTTCGTTAGAAGGTGCGGTCATGAGGAGGCACGCCCTGCAAGAGGCACATTGTCGGCCTCGTCCTTGTTTGGATGCGCGCTACTCTTGAGCGCCGCATAGGCAAGCCTGGCTGCTTCCTGTTCAGCCTTCTTCTTGGTACTGCCCATACCCTGCGCCACTATGCCGTTCACGCCGGCATCGCCGGCAACTGTCACTTCCACCAGAAAACGCTTGCGATGGTCCGGACCTGATTCTGCCTTGACGGTGTAATGCGGCGAGCCTGCCTTGCAGGCTTGTAGCCACTCCTGCAGGGCCGATTTATGATCCCCGAGGGCCAGGCCCGCGTCCAGCGCTACGCGCAAATCGTCAATGTAGGGCGTGACCACGCTCCGGCTGACAAACATGGTGGCTGCTTTCAAGCCGCCATCCAGATACAAAGCCGCGATGACTGCTTCGAGCGCATTTGCCAACAGCACTACCTTCTGTCGCCCGCCCGAGCGTTCTTCGCCCCGCCCCAACCGCATGAATGTTCCCAGCGACATCTGTGCAGCTACCTGTCCCAGGTGTTTGCGACTCACCAGTTGCGCGCGCAGTCGAGTCAGGTCGCCTTCTTCAAGATCGGGATAGGCACGGAAAAGATGATCGGCGACGATGAGCCCGAGCACGGCATCGCCAAGAAATTCCAGCTGCTCGTTATCCTGGTCCTGGTCAGACGCTGATGGCTCGGCCTCCGTCAGTTCGCAGCGGCTAGTCGCTCGTTCATAACTTAAAGAACTATGCGTGACCGCCTGTTCGAGCATCGAGCGCTTCTTGAAGACATAGCCGAGGGTTCGTTCGAGCTCTGACCACTGTGGCGTCGGCATTCGATCCTCAACCCCTGTCGTGTTTCGTTGTCTTCACCCAGCTTGCTGGTTCAACCTCACACCTTGCATGAAGTATGGCACGCTACCTGTGCGGTTTAGTCGCCTGCGCAGCGCCCGGAATAGAAGAAAGCGGCGGCACCTTCGGACGGGCCGCCTGGTCGGCAGGGGCGTCTGCCGTTGAATCGCTGGTGGTCGCATCAGGCATCGTCTTTGTGGCAGAAGGGGAGGCAGAAGGCACACCGTCTTCTTCCTCATCATCTGCCGGTTTCTTCGCGCCTGGCGGCAGTACGTATGCCTGCTTGATGCCTTTCTCAGCCGCCAGCCTGGTGTCCGCCTGCCCATCGCGAACAGTGAGCGCGGCGTGGTACTCGGTCACAGCCTGCTCCCTTTGCTGCTGCACATCGTAGACGCGTCCCAGATAGATATGAGACCAGGCCAGAGTGCGCGGGTCTTTCGAGAGCCGGACCGTCTCATCAAAGTCGTGGACGGCCTCCGTCATGTTGCCATGGAGCGCAGCTACGCGAGCGAGAATAAAGTTGGCCCGGCCGGGGTCCTCGGTATGCTGAACGATCGCTTGCGTGGCCAACTCTGCCGCCCCACTCGAGTCGCCTTTCATGAGCTTCATCTCGGCCAGGTCAAGTCCGCGCAACTGGCGGGGAACTTTGCGCAGTACGTCGGTTGAGCCCGCCGGCAGAAACTTGATCTGCTTGATGCTGCTCATCTCCGAGGGAACATCCATGCCGTACACCATCTCGCCGATGGATTCTTTGAAGCTTTGCGGCTCAGTCTCAAACTTTGCCAGCTGGTTGTAGAAATACTGCGTCAGGACAAAGCCTTCTTCCATATCGTGCTGCACACGATCGTGGCGGAGGGCGGCATCCTTTGCATGGGCTGCCTTGATCTCCTGGTCTACCAGTTCAGCATCGGACTTGCGAAGATTGGCCGGCACCTTGGGAATGACGACGCTGGTCTGCATGGTTCGCGCCTCAATACCCTGGATCATGCACTCAATGACCAGCGAAACAATGTCAGCGCGATAGGTGTAATCCAGCGGCGCATCGCTGATGGTCTTCAATACTGGAAGAAGACGATCCATCGCACTCTGCCGCGCATAGAGCAACGGCTCAACTTCGTAGTGGAGGTAGGTATGCCGCACCTCGTCCATCTTGATGGTGCCATGTGCGGGCGAAGCCACGATGACATAGTCTGTGCCATAAACCCGGGCATTCACTTGTCCCGGCGCCAGCAGCGGTTCCAGTACCACGAGAAACCGGCTGCCGCCGCCGACACTTACCGGTGTCTTCAGGTAAGCATTGGTTTCGACCACCATCCTGGTCAGTGGGTCGTGCAAACGCGCAATTTCCTCATCGTAAGCCTGGTGGTTGCTCACCCAGATTTCATGCAGGTTGATTTCCCGTGCAAACTCGCGGAGCAGGGGAAGGATCTCCATCACCTGCGTTGAATCCGGCGGCAGGTCGGCGCCTTCGACCGAGGTCGTCAACTCCGGTGGAGGCGTTAAATAGAGGGCCAGCGAGACATATTGCGCGAGGTCGCGGCTGCCATCAGAGAGGCGATGCTGGGTGATAAAGCTACATAGCTTGTCGTGAGCATTCTGGCCCGGGAGCGAAGTTTGCAGCGCGGCATTCACCTGCTCGCGCACATGCAGACGAACAGGATCAGACTGTTCCAGGCCATCGTCGTAGCCGCAGCTGTTCAGTGCAGCCGCAACAAAAAAGAGCGACTCACTTGTCTGCAGGGCAATCTGCGGACCTGTCGGGTCAATGATCGCCGGCGGCTTGATTGGCGGAGGAACTGTCGGAGTTGACGACGACGACGAGACGCTCCCACTGCTTTTCTCTGCCTGGTGAGCCGGGGTCTGTTGAGCCGTAAGGTTGACGCTGCATGCCAGAAGACAGGCTGCGAAGCCCAGGCAAGGGAATTGACGGCGGGATCGGTTACAGCGAGAAGGCAAAATAGGCACGGCCAATGGTTGGAGTTGCCCATTCAGTCTAGTAAGCGCAGCAGGCACGGTCAAATTGAAAGCGCCCAGCGGGGCGAGGATCCAACCCAGGCTGGAAGGACTTTCCCTGAACGACGAGTAAATATTTCGCTGCAGCTGTAACACTTTCGGGTCATCGCCCACTATCCCCTTGTTGCTGCTATCGGCCAGTACTGAAGCCATGGCGAGGCAATCCGGGCCAGTCACAGATTTGATATGAGGAAATTATGATGGCAAATAGATTAGTGACCGCAGCAGTAATGACGATGGGACTGGTGACACTAAGCGCTTCTGCTCAGGATCGCCAGGGCCATATTGGTTCAGGGCAGCCGCAGCAGGAAGTATCCATGCCTTCCCTTCAGACCGGCAATGTATTCAAACCGGAGAGCAGCAAATCAGCCGGGGCTGGCCGCTTCCACACCAACTACGTCCTCCGCAGCTCTAATGGCGGACGCCCCACGGGTAGTGATTCGCCGGACGAAGCCGAAGTCGCCGGACCGGACGGAACGATTGAGCTGGCAGAAACCCCGTGCTCGCTCGGTAATTTATATGTAGGCAGTCCAAGTGAAGCCTGCACGCCCTCTTTCAATGCAAAAGGTGGCCCCAGTGCTGCGGGTGCCGGCGCGATCGCCCTGGTCGATGCTTACGATAACCCGGATGCCGCCAAGGATCTGGCAAACTTCTCCAGTCACTTCGGCCTGGCCGGCGCCAAGTTCGAAAAGATTTATGCCAACGGCAACGGCTCCTGCAAGACACCTCCGGCGAATGCAGACTGGGCATTGGAAGAGTCACTGGATATCGAGTGGGCGCATGTATTCGCACCGAAGGCAGCAATCATCCTGGTTGAGGCCTGCTCAAGTTCGTATGCAGATCTGTTCTATGCCGAGCAGACCGCTTTCGAATACATCGCCAAGCATTATCCGGCCGGTGGACAAGTGTCCAACAGCTGGAGCGGGGGAGAATTCTCGGGTCAGATTACAGACGATCCTATCTTTGCTGATACCTCCTACAACTCAGGCAGTGACTATAAAAGACACATCACAGCCTTTGCTTCGGCGGGGGATTCCGGCGAGGGAGCCGGCTATCCAAGCACCAATCCATGGGTCGTTTCGGCGGGCGGCACAAGTGTCCTGCGCAACTCCACTAACAAGAAGGTGACGGGCGAATCATGCTGGTCGGGTTCGGGCGGGGGCATCAGTGCGGTTGAGACGTGGTCGAACTCTTATACAGGCGGAAACATGGGAGCGTGGGCAGCTTATCAATACCCGATTTTTGGGGAAGCCAGCCGCGCTACGCCGGATCTTTCCTTCGATGCCGATCCTTCGTCCGGTGTGTATGTGCTGAGTACGTACAACGGTGGCTGGTACATCGTGGGTGGAACCAGCTTATCCTCACCAGCGCTGGCCAGCATCGTTAACCGTGCGGGTAATGAGCTCGGCTCGGGCCGTCTGCATGCAGCCACGGGTGGCGGCTATCTCTCGGCCGAGGAGAACGCGCTCCTGTACTCCCAGCTGCCGGCTGCGAAAGCATATGCCAGCAACTTCTACGACGTGACCAAGGGATCGAATGGAGCGAGCGCTGTTGCAGGCTATGACATGTGCACCGGGGTTGGAACGCCACGGGGTCTTCTAGGCAAATAATCGCCGGTTCATTGCTGAACAGAAAAGGTCCCGCCTCAAGCGGGACCTTTTCTGTTAGCGCACAAGCGGTAGTAAGTTGGTGGCGGTGAAGTATGCGCTCCAGATATTCCTTCGTCTAAGTGCGGCCCCTTCTATCCCTTGACAGAAATCCCCGAAAAAGACATTACAACCGTACCGCGGACGGGTGCTCCAAAACTTCTGGCTGGCTCAAACAGGCTGAAGAGTAACGTGCTGGCAAGTAATGCCCGCGTTTCCGCATCGCATTGACCGGAAACAACGCGGTAATCGTAAACCCGGCCGCTGTTATTGACAAAGGCTTCGACCACGACCGGATTTTCTTTATCCCCGATGGGCGCATCTGGTTCAACCGACGTATACAGAAAATGCGGACCAGTCGCAAAAGCAACCGGCTGTTCCCCGGCCTCGACTGGTAAAGGAGTGGCGAACATGCTCGCCAGCAAGCCGACGCTGCCGATCAGGAAAAGCGCACTGGCAAGACCTGCCGTCGCCCGCAAGGCAAAGGGACGATAAACGTCTGCCCACTGGATCTTCCAGCGATCCAGGGCGGCGCGTGGTGTCTGCGCTGCGGCTTGCGATAGAGAGACACGTAAGCGCAATGCAAGGTCTGCCGGAGCTTTGGCGGGGCCAATCGAAGAAACAATGCGAAGGGTTTCGCGCCATGCTGCAAAATCCACTGAGCAATCGCTGCATTGCTCCAGGTGTGACGCGATCTGCTGCATCACCTTACCGCTCACCAACCCGTCGAGATATCCCGAGAACTGCTCTCGCGTATGTCGGCAGTTTGCAGGCAATTTGGTTACCGATGCGTCAGTTATATTTGTCATCGAACCTCCTGTGCCTTCAACTCATTGCCTTCCATACGGACTGCATGGCTTGGCCGCTTCATTGCTGCAGCTGCCGCATACGGCGCTAACTGCTTTTTAAGCTGGGCCCGTCCGCGCATCAATCGCGACTTGATCGTTCCCAGGTTGGTATTGAGGATCTCCGCGATCTCCTCATACCCGAATCCTTCGATGTCGCGAAGAATCACCACGGTCCTAAATGGATCGGGGACCTTACGAATCTCTTCTTCTACCCGGTCCCGGATTTCCTGTTGCGCGCACAAATCGAAAGGCGAGTCTTGCTGATCGATAAGCATGTCTTTGAGGAACATGCCCGAACCATCGAAATGCTCACCACACTCCGTCTCAATGGTGATTTCCTGTTTCTTGTGGCGGCCCCACCAGCGTCGCTGGTTCGAAGCTTCGTGCAAGGCGATCCGGTAGATCCAGGTGCGCAGACTCGCGTCGCCATGAAAGTTGCCGATGCCGCGATACACCTTGACGAAAACTTCCTGGGTCAGGTCCGCTGCCTCTGACTGGTTCTGAATCGTGCGGGCGATCAGCGAGTAAATGGGCTGATGATACTGGGCCACCAGCCACGCGAAGGCGGATTCTGAACCGGCTTTCAGTTCAGCAATGACCGCTGCTTCTTCCTGCTGTGCTCCGATAGCGCTTACAAGGTTTCCCAATGCGAGTCCTGCTAGCATCCGAATTTCCTCACAACATTATCAGGAAGCCGAGGCCAATGTCTTCTCACGGAGCCGGATGCCCGACCGATCCCTTTCAGCAGGTAACCAATCAGCAAAACTAACGGCATGTACGAGCAACGAACCAGTGCTGAAGGAAAACCTCATCCTTCCTTCATTTAGACACTGAATCATGGGGAAAGGTTCCCGCCGCACAGCAATCCAGGATTGTTGGCTGTTTGTACTACTGAGGAGCAGCGGCGGCCGTTGCGGGTTTGACTGTCTTCTTCTTGTGGATTGTCTTGGCAGTCGTCGTTGGTCCATCATCGACGACGATCTTTTTTGGACTATTCGCGGGGGACTCACCCGCTGCGGCCGGCTGTGCTGCTGCCAGGGAATTGCGCAGCTGTGACACGGAGGCATCCTGCGCCGTCGCTGAACTAAGCAAAGCGTCCCCGAGTTGCCGTCGTCGCATTTGGAGATCAGTCCGGGCAGATTCAAGCTGGCTCGCTTCCTGCTGCGAACCTGCGAGCGTTGCAGTTTCAGACACGCGCAGCAGGACGTCGTATAAAGCATCGATATTGCGGAAGACGGAAAAGCTGGGCCCTACTTCATTAAGGGCGCCCTGCGCCTGGGTAATCAAACCCGGCAATGATCCACTGATATCCCGCTGGATGGACTGCACATCTGAAACCGTCTGATCTTTGACCTCGCCCGGTACCTTCCAGCGCCGCACTTCAATCGATTCGACCGCCGTGTTGACTGCAGTTAATGTTGGCTGCAGAGCATTCAGCGCGTCCTGCATGGTGATGGAAATGCCATTCGCAGGCACGCCTGCCGGTGTGCTCGTCGTTTGCCCTGACAGGTTGAGGACCGACAATGGCATGGCCATAAACAGGATGGCTAAGAAGGGCAGGCTGAGTCGGGCGACTGATGGCAACGGGCGTTCCTCTGCTTGCAGACTGTTCTTGATCGACATACTTGACACTCTAAGAATACGACAACAGGGCCGAAGCGCGCTGCGGCCTCTGGGGCATTGGGTGACCAAAATCCCTGCAAAGCCGTTTACAAACGTCCCCTACGCCGCTCCGGTATCGAGGTCCGAAGGACCGAGGAACAAACAAAACAACCACGAGCCCGTTCCATCCTCCATCCCGGATTCGGCCAGGATCGTTTGGGCCAGCTTCGCGTCAAGGCTGCCTTTCGGCCCCGGCTGCACCGGACCGCGCGGCCTGACCCAAAGCTCTCAGACCGAAACGAAGCGCCTATCGTTTCGGATATGTAGGAGAAGAACAAACCCAAACGCCGCTGCTACAGGCGAGCCGACGATCCCACCGAGTCCTTGTTTATTCCATCTGAAACGTACTGTACCGTACCGGATACTAAATACCGGTCCCGCTTTGACTATCCACGACCGGACGAGGTGCTCTTCACGTTTTCACGCTTACGAATAAGTTATGGCTTTCCGGCACCTGCCTTATGGGTGGTGAGGCGCGGCAGAATAAACTCGTTCACTAAAGCACCAGCCGCGCGGCCCGCAATGCCAATCGCCGTGTTCGTAAACACTAGGCCCGCACCCCGTTCCGCGTGAGGATAGTAAAGATTCGACAGGGAACCCGATCCGAGGTCAGCGAACAGGTAGGAATAGTTGGGTACTGTGCGTCCACTATCGCTTCGTATGAGGACCGCAAAGCTGACAGCATGAATGAACCGGGACTTGACCGAACCCGACCCTTGATAGAAGTAGCGCGGATCCTGCTTCAAGAGTGCGGGGAAGACAGCATGGCTGAGGATGTCACTAAAGAGACCGTCCCCATATAGAGCGGCGTAACGCTTGCCGTATCCGGCTGCGCCATAACCGTAGCCCTTGAAGGAGTCGTTTGCCTGCTCGATGCCTGCACCAATGGCACTTCCGATGAAGCGGCTTGGATCGAGCGTCTCGCGAATGGCGAAAGTGTACTTTTGTTTCGAGGTCAGAGGCACTGCATCGTAGACGTAGCTCGTGTAAAAGTTGGGCACAAAGCCGAGCACTCGCTGTTTCTCGGCGGCTTTGACCTGAGCGTCGGCGATCTTAGGATCATTGGCTCGTACCTCTACTTCGGAGGTGCTGGCACCGATGGGCAAAGTGATTGTGGGAGCGACATAAGCCTGGTTGTCCGTAATAGTGATGGATCCAGATGTGAATGATGCGAAGCCGACTGCGGTCACCTGCAAACTGAACTCGCCCTGCGGGACTGCATTAAGGGTAAACTCACCAAGCGTCACCGTCCGGGTCTCCCGAACAGTCTTTCCTTCTGCGTTGACGAGTTGGACACGAGCGTTCTCGATCGCCGCCCCCGTGGGGTCGGTAACAGCTCCAGAGATAGTGCCGCTTCCAGTGATGTCTTGGGCGGATGTACTCATGCCCGGCTGGTTCAAGACCGGGCTCGGCGCCTCTGGCAACACCGTATTTGCATTGACGAGGGATGACTGCCCGAAGAGAGCAGGAGAAGTGATCGCGAGGGCTGATCCAATTAGAAGACTGGCGCAACGAAGAGAAGAAGTGAAAGTCATGTCGATGCTCCTACTTGTAGCTTTATGTCCGTAGCAACAGCTAGCGAACTAGAGTGGGCGCATAAACCAGAATTCGTGCGCTGCGAAGGCCGGAACAAACAATGTAAACGCGATGCGTACTAGGATCGACGGCGAGCGTATGTCCACCCGCAGCCGTGCGCACCGTTTCGAGAACACGGTAAGAGCCTTCCATGGTTTGCTGAACCACCGTCATGCTTCCCGCAGAGTTAGCCGTGTAAATCCGATGCAGGCCCGCATCAAAGGCAACAACATCGATGAAGCGTCCAGCGGGAACGGTAGCAACGATGCGGCCGTTCGCAAGATCCATCACAGCCAGCATGCGGTTGGAACAGCCCAGGAACAAAACCCTCTGTTCCAAGTCAATGGCCGCGCCGTGCGGTCCACTGCAAGGCGCAATCGCAAACCGCTTGACAACTCCCTTGACCGCCGGATCGATGACTACAACCTCGTTTGTGTCTTCGAGCGGCTGATAGACCAGGCCGGTGCCCTCGTCAACCTGAGGGAACTCCGGAGACCCGCCCAGCGCGACTGAGTACGCAAGATCTAGATCATGAGCCGGCACCAGCGTTGCTGACTCACTCTTGCTGTTACCCGCATATGCAAGGTCGGCATGCCGGTCGAACACCACTCCATCAGGGTCACCCCCAGCTGGCACAATCTTTGATGTTGACCCATCGGCGGTCTTTAGAACTGCAATGCCATCACGCCCGCCAAGAGTCGCAAAACCGAGAGATCCATCCGTCGAGAAGGCCACTCCATGTACGCCAGTCATTCCGCCAGCAAATGTGCGCATGCTGTTGGTCCGGGTATCCAGTACGAGCAGAGCGTCCGCGCCTCCATATGCGACATAAAGATTGCCGCCCCACACCGTCGCGTAATCGGTAGCCGAAACGAAATGTCTGGTGGCAGGAGTAGTCACTACGGAAAGCAGCCTCATTGTAGGAGTGCTGCCTGGAGGCCACAGGAAAAGAAGTCCCAGACCAACGAGCAGGCATGAGACGAAGGTTATGAACAGGAAGAGTGCCTTCGTCACTAGGCGTGTGCCCATAAGTTGCGACCAGCAGACATGAAATAACCGTAACATCAATTACGGTGGAATGTTCTGGCTTATGATTTTGTTCAATGACACGTCCAAAAAAAACGGCTGGGAAGCGAGCTTCCAGAGGCGGAAGGCCACCTGCCGATGAAAGTGAGCAGCGCAAGGCCGCGCTGCTGGACGCCGCGACAGAAGTGTTTCTTGAGGCTGGGTTTTCGGGTGCAAAGATGAGCACTATCGCGAAGCGCGCAGGTTCTTCAATGGAAACGCTCTATGCTCGTTATTTGAACAAGGCTGAACTCTTTACCGCAATAATCGAGAGAAAAGCTTCTTGCTTGTTCGACGTAATCGGTCCGCTTGATCCGGCAAGTCCGCCGCGCGAGACGCTAACGCACTACGGGTTTGAATTGATCACGATGTTGACCATGCCAGATACTCAGAAGCTTCACCGTGTCGTGATTGCGGGCAGCATTGAAGCACCTGAACTTGGAATTATGTTCTGGGAGGCCGGGCCTGGCCGGGGATTCCAAATCGTCCGTACCTACCTGCATGCGCAGAAGGTCGGAGGAACTCTTAATGTGGAGGACCCAGACCGCGCCGCTGGAATGCTTACGGGAATGTTAGTCGGAGGAATCGCACTTCGTTCGACCCTCGGGCTTCCTACTGCGTTTCAGACGCAAGAAGCGAGGAAAAATTGGGCAGCTTACGTGGTCGACAACTTCCTTAAGACCCTCCAATAGGAGGCACCTCAAGAAAGGGAAATTTATGGACGCGATGTGCGCGGGAGACCGGCAGGGAGCAGCAGGTGGAAGTCCTGTGCAGTGAAGGAATAGCAAACCACACTGGCCCCGAGTCATGCGTTGTGCACCGCGAGTGCAGGGCGAAGCGTTGACAGCGGAGACAGTAGGCCAGCCATTGAGCCGCGAAAGCTTTGAATTAGTTCAGGATGCCGACGTCGTGAGCGTGGCGGAAGGTAATACGGACGGGCACGTTATTGCGAGTGCACGTCTG
>CAZZXL010000070.1:12580-22962 GCA_964658035.1 uncultured Acetobacteraceae bacterium | reverse complement strand
TCTCATTACTTATGCTGACGGAACTCTTCAAACCATTGCCTATCGAACGATCAAACCTGAGAGCGAAACGGTCACCGACATGGGCCACTTTCTCTTTCATGACCAATGGTTCACCGATAAAAGCGATCCGTTTCACCGTGCCCCATCCATCATCAGCTATGACGATGCAACCGGTAGCCAGGTTACGCAGGAGTCACGCGTGTGGATCGCCGGTCTGAGCGATGAAGCCGGCGCAGGCTCATGGCTGGCAGCGGCGATGAAAGAATTTGTTGCACCCGATGCTGGTGAAGTGGCGAAGCTCGAAAGCTTCGTCGATGGAGTTCTCTGGGGCGGTCTGCAGGTGAATGACGGCGAACATAAGTACGGTGTTCACAAGAGTCTCTTCTACTATCAACCGGACACTTTACCCACTGGCTACTATGACACCACTGCCAACTGGAAAAGCTGGACGAGTTGGAATCGCCAGGCCGCGGCGGATGTGGGACGATCTTTTAACTATCCGCATGTTGTGGCAGCGTACTGGTCACTGTACCGGATCGCGCGATTTTCCGAAGGTGCGGCTAAAGCCCACGAATGGCAGTGGTACCTGACCCAGGCATACGAAACATCCCTCGCCATGCAGACACAGGCGCCTTACTATGCACAGTTCGGCCAGATGGAAGGCACTGTCTTCATCAGGCTGCTCGACGATTTGAAACGCGAAGGATGGACGGACCAGGCAACGAAGCTCGAAGCTGTAATGAGAGCAAGGGCTGAAGGATGGCGCGCAAAACAATATCCATTCGGCAGTGAGATGCCGTGGGATTCCACCGGCCAGGAAGAGGTATACGGGTGGAGCCGCTACTTTAACTTCGACGATAAAGCAGCAGTCACCGTCAATGCCGTGCTCGCATACACTCCTGTGTTGCCAAGCTGGGGATACAACGGAAGCGCACGCCGTTATTGGGATTTCCTGTACGGCGGCAAGTATCCACGGATCGAGCGCCAACTGCACCACTATGGTTCGGGCATCAACGCGATTCCCCTGCTGAGTGAATACCGCCGCCACCCTGACGACCTGTATCTTCTGCGCGCCGGCTATGGCGGCTTGATGGGCCCGCTCGCCAACATTGACCAGAAAGGTTTCGCCTCAGCGGCCTTCCATTCATTCCCGGATCGCATGGCACTTGATCCGTACAGCGGCGACTACGGGCCGAACTTTTTCGGCTTCGCCATCAATACCTCAAGCTACCTGGTGAAGGATGCGAAGCTTGGATGGCTTGCCTTCGGCGGCAATGTTTCGCAAATCTCCAACCTGGTTCAACTGGCTCCGCTTGATGCGCTGCGCCAAAGAATATATATCGCCCCTGTCGGCCTTTGGCTCACCCTAGACTCTGGCCGCTTCCGCAGCATTGCCTTCAACGCCGTCGACAAAAGTGTCAGCATCGCTTTCGACCCGGCATCTGAAGCAATCAAGGTCGCACGCCTCCGCATCGAGCGCACATCGGACGGGCATGCCGCGCAGCACTATCAGCCGGCGGGCAGGATCGCCTTAGAACGTGGAGCGTATGTCATTCCACTCACCCAAGAGACGACACTCACGCTGACCGACAACTAACTCGACAAAAATGGCCGGAAAGCGAATGTCTCGCTTCCGGCCACTTATCTTCAATGAGGAAAAAGCTGCAGAGCTAAAATTCGAAGTTAGCTCGTAGTTCAATCCTCCTGGGCGAATTCGTTACCGATCCCTGGGCAAAAGTATTGTCCTGTACTCCCTGGTCAAACGAAGCATAGGGCGACGTGATATTCGGAACGTTTCCGAAGATGGGATGGTTCCACGCATTCAAAAACTCGCCTTGTAATTTAAGACTCAGCTCTCTCCGCAGCGGGACTGACTTGGTCACCGAAATATCCTGGGAAAACGCATTCGGCTGATGAATAAAGATCACATTGCCTATGGTGCCCGGAGTTGTGTTTGGCGATATGTACGTATTATTGGCGCCCCCGCTCGCATTCAGGTATTTGGGGTCGATCATATTCGCAACCGCCTGGCCGGGAATCCTGTGAACTCCTATCGAATTCTCAATCTGTTTCACAGTCACGCCTGTAAGAGTAAGGCCGCCATCCGCGTAGTCATTGAATGTTTGATATTGACCCAACAACTGCTCAGGCGCTCCCGACTGATAACTGACGATTGTACCGATATTCCAGTGACCCACAATCCTGTCCAGAAATCGACTAGAACCCAGAAACGGCTTTCCGCGACCGAATGGCAGGTCATACGTACCGTTGGCATGGAGTACATTGCGTAAATCGAAGGGGCTCGGTCCATAACTCTTCGCGAGATCCCGCAGCGTGAATGCATTGAACGCCGCGCTGTACTGATTATTAGTAGACACACCCAGGCTCTTGCTCCAGGTGTAATTCAGATCGTACTGCAGTCCGTGCCAGCTACCCTGTCGTAGATCGACCTGCAATGCGTTGTAGTTCGAATATCCATCAGAAACCAGGTAATTGGTGGCACCAACCTGCCCAGCCGGATTAGTTCCGGCGGCATAAGGGTTCGCCTGGAAAAAGTTGATGGGATAACCAGCTCCGCTGCCCGTATATCCAGCATTTGTCGCGCAAGGAGTGAAGCTTGCGCCCACCAGATTGCAGAAGTAGGGTGCATTGCCGTTCACGTTTGCCATCACTGCGGCCAATGCGCCGACCTGGCCCGTCTGGAGATAGCGGATGAATTGCGAGTTCTGAAAGTCTGCAGCGTTCGGTCCGCCAAAGGCTGCCGTAAGGATGGGTAAAGCTTGACCGTTAGCCGGAGAAAAAGAAGTATTTCCACCAGCACTTGCAGTTAGATTAGCCTGCGCCTTCTTGAACTCCGCGAGGAACCCATTCTCAAATACATTCACTTCATTAGGATCGATGTTAATCCATTGGTGAACAGCACGATTTCCGTTATAGCGGGCTTCAATGACCAGGGAGTGGCCAAGCGCGCGCTGGATACCGAGGTTCCATGACTCTGAATACGGCTGCTTGATGTGGGGATCGATGCCCGAGACCCCGGTAGAACCCTGGAACGTAAATTGCGACTGTTGAGCAGTTGACTGGTAAGCCGTCGGCGACAGACCAAATGCCGGCAGCGTCTGCCCAAGAGAAAGACTGCCGGGTGTGAATGTGCCGGCCTGTCCGGTATTGTTCGGCGTCAAGTAGAAGTTCTGATAGTAAAAGGAGAAGTAGTCTGTAGCATTGTCGGCAAAGAATTGATACGGCTCTGTAAAGTTCCGCAGGGCAAATCCTCCGCGCACGACCGTTGACTTACCGCCCATCAGTTTGGCCATTGGACCATCCGTCACAGTAGGATTCCATGCGAACCCGAAGGCTGGCTGCGGCGCGATCTTCCAGGGATCGTACGGATTAGTATGGACCGAAATGACAGGGTTGAGATTTCCCTGAAGTGAGCCGGGATTAAACAGGTTGCCCAGGCCCGATGGGCCGTAGATATCTGCGGGTGATGACGAGTGATATGCTCCGGTCAAATCATGCTGGGCACCGGTGAAATCCCAGCGCAATCCAAAGTTCAGCGTAAGGTCAGGGCTGATTTTCCACGAGTCTTCCGCAAAGACACCGAGCGCCGTTGATACTTCATCAAGAGGATATTCGCCGATTGAATGTCGATACTGCTTGGTGGAAATGTCGTATGGATACTGGCCACTTACACCGGCGATGCGGCCAGTAAGGATGGCATAAAGCTGCTGAGCTTGCTGCAGCTCGGCGCTGCTCGCGTTGGGCAGAGTGCTATTCGTAAAGGCCTGCAGCGCGGGGTCGCCGGTAGAAAGCCCCAGGTACTCACTCGGTATACCTGCCGGCGGATTGTAGTAGTGGTCCTGTTCCCGGTACCAGGAAACGCCGGCTGAAAAACTATGTGCGCCATGCTGCAGACTGATCGAGTCTGATGCGTTGAGGATCGGGTAGAAAGTCGTGATCGGCAGGTTATAGACCTGTCCTGACATGTTGGCATTGGCCGATGGAAACTGCCAGAAGACAGTCGGCTCCGTTGCATACAAAGGTGCTGCATTGTAAGCATATTTGTAATTGTCGTATAAGTATCCGGCTTTAAACTGGTTGATCAGGCTCGGTGAAATGATGTAGTCGAGCCCGAAGGAAGAGCTGAGGTCATTCGTGGATTGTCCGGCTATTTGGTTCGAGAAGCCAGAGCCCGGGAAAGTTGCGTTACTGACGGACGGGCTGCCTGTCTTGGTCATGAGGAACGACAGGTTCGCCCTCAACTTTTCAGAAAAGTTGTAATCCAGCCTGGCAGAAGGATAGTAGTTCGTAGTCGGAGAATCATTGATCCATTGCAGATAGTCATAATTAGGATTACTGGTAGCGGTAACTGCTCCTGAACTGACCGCCGTATTGATTGCCGCAAACTGTCCCGCTATCTCCGCGTTGATGGAGCTCGGAATTCCCAGCCCGCTCTGCTGCGCAATAGTCAGCAGATTCACCGTACCGCCCGAGTAAGTGAAGTTACCGCCTTGCGCAGCACTGGTAAAGACATTGTTAGATGCTGTGAAGCTGCCCGGCTTCTTCGACTCGGCATACGAGCCGAAGAAGAAAAGCCTGTCATGAATCACCGGCCCACCGACGCTTGCGCCGAAATCATTCAGAATCAGCTTGTTCTTGCGCAAGCCGCCGGCATCGTTGGCCCAGGTATTGGCATTCAAGCCGCTGTTCTGGAAGTCTTCATAGAGCCGGCCGTGAAAATGATTTGAGCCGCTGCGCGAAACGAAGTTGACCTGCGTGCTTGATTGACCAAAACCATTGTTAAGGCTCAATTGATCCGTCTGCACCGTCATCTCGGCAATGCCCTCAATACGCGGCTGTACTGCCGGTTCGACATTCCCGGTAAATTTCATGCGGCTGGAGCTACCGATGGTGCCATCGATATTGCTACCTTGATCGTTCGAAGGCAGGCCGTTGAACGTCCCGTTGTAGCCGGCAACGAGTTGAGAGAATTGGGTCAGGTCTCGGTTCTGGAGAGGGAGATCTTCAATCTGCTTCATATCGACGACCAGGCCAAGTTCATTCGACGAAGTCTGAAGAACCGGCGTAGAGGACGAGTCGACCGTCACCGTATCGCTCACCTGGCCTACGGGCAACGCTGCAGCGATAGCGGTCGTCTGGCTCGCCTGCACCAGCACATTTTCGAACACCTTTGTCTCATAGCCTGATTTTGAAACCGTCAGCCTGTACGTGCCGATGCCAAGATTTACAAAGCTATAGCTCCCCTTGCCTTCTGTCACTGCCTTGCGCAGGTCATTGGTTGCGGCATTTACCAGACTAAGAGATGCACCCGGGATAACAGCTCCACTCGCATCCGTCGCCGACACAACAATCGTGCCCTGTGATCCATTCTGCGCGTAAGTAACCTCGGGTAGCATGCAGCATAGACATGCCAGGCACAAAAGTAAAAGGAGACGAGGGCTGAGTTTTTTGTCGCGCATTGGGAACCTCCAGAGGTGTTCGTGTCTGCTTTGCAGGAAGCTGAAACTCGTCGGGAATACTGAACAGATCCGCCGATGTCGCCCACATCTGAAATATGGGGGAAGGATGCATCTGGAAGACGATATACAAGTTTGTATACGTTGAGGTATTTCAAGTCAAACACTAAGTTGCCGATTGCGACGTTTCAGGTCCAAAGCGTTTCTGAGGGGCGCATGCCAAGGGACCGTCTACTGCGGAGTCGCCTTTTCCTGCAGGAGTCTTCCTAACCGTGAAGTGCATTCCCGCGCGCTTGCTGTATCGCCGACGCCGCGGTAAGCCGACGCAAGACTGGGATAGACGGCCGGGTTCAGTGGCTCGATCCGCTCGGCAATCTTCAGGTGCTCGATGGCATGCTCGAACTCACGCTCCATCAGGTAGGCTTTGCCCAACGCGAGTTGCGAGCTTGAGAAATCAGGATTTGCCGTGACTGATTCCTGCAACACGGACTTAGCTTCGTTGAACTCCGGGCTGCCCGGGACCGCTCCATTCCGCAAAAGAACGGTGCCCAACAATCCGAGCATCTGGTAGTCGTTATGGCCTGCGCGTATGCCATCGCGCGCAATCTGGCTGGCTTTCGCCAACTGATTGTCATAGAGCGCCTCCTGCACCTCTGCAAGGTAGGCAATATCCGTACCGGGCGCTAATACGGCGGCTTTCTGGAACTCTGGCCGCCCTTCGTTGAACCGATCCAGCTGTGCCAGGAAGACCGCACGCTCGTAGTGCAGCCGGGCTGAACCTGGAAGGGACTTCAAGCCAACCTCGACCACGCGCAGACCAGGGATATATTGATGATGATCGGTGCAGGCATCCGCAATATAAGCGTAGAGTTTCTCGTCGCGCGGCGCCTGGTGCGCGGCTTCTGTAAAAGCCTTGAAAGCAGGCTCTAACTTACCCTGCCCGAGATATGCCTGGGCCAGCAGGTTGTTGACCGCCTCAGTGTTTCCGCCGTTTTGATGGAGCACTTGCAGTACGCGGATCGACTCGTCGTAGTTCGCCGTTCCGAGATAAGCGAGCCCCAGGTTGAACTCGACAACGTAAGTCTCCTTTACCGTGCCTCGGGCCTGTTTCAGATGCAGCAGGGCTTCGTTGAATTTCGCCTGGCGATTCAGAGCGATGCCCAGCTGCAACTCGGCCTCCGCTGCGGCAAGAGTAGCGGCCTGTCCTCCAGGGGAACCTGGGCGTTGATAGTCGGCCTGCGCGGCAGCGGGCAACCAGCAGATCAGAAAGCCGAAGACAGGGCCCCTCATTGTTTCGAGTGCCCACCTGCTCCGTGCGCACCAGATTTTTCCGCCTAGCCGCATACGTCATTGTATACAATCGAGCGACAGGCTTCATTCAAAAGTCGATCTGGCTTTTGTCACGTATCCTGACGCATGCACAGATTTGAAGTGCCGCGAGCTTTCGGCCTATGCGGGCCACGTTCGCACGGGGAATGAAGTCATGGTTAAGCAAAGTGTCAGTCGCAGAAAGTTTCTGGTCAGTGCAGCGGCAACCGGCAGCCTGTCACTGCTGCGGCAGAACAAAGCAGTGGCACAAGTAGCAGCGAGCGGCAGCGGCGATACGCAAACATCGCCCCAGGCTGTTGTTGCCAACAAGGTAGTCCCGCAGGCGCAGCCATTTGCCATGAGCCAGGTAAGCCTGCTGCCCGGCTATTGGAAAGACATGATGGAGCTGAACCGCAGCTTCCTTTACTCGTTGCCGAACGACCGCCTCGCTCACAATTTTCGAATCACCGCTGGCCTCCCGTCCATAGCCGCACCGCTGGGCGGATGGGAGGCGCCGGACTGCGAACTGCGCGGTCATTATGTCGGCCATTACCTGTCGGCTTGTGCGCTGCTCTATGCGGGCACAGGCGACGTCGATCTCCGCAATAAAGCAAACACACTGGTCACAATGCTGAAAGAGTGCCAGGCGAAAGATGGCTACCTGGGTGCCTATCCGACGTCCCTGTACGATCGTCTCGGCAAGCATGAGAAGGTCTGGGCTCCTTTCTACACGTACCACAAGATACTGGCCGGCATGCTTGACATGTATGAGCACACCGGAAACCCGGAGGCATTGCAGGTCGCTGTGCGGATGGCCGACTGGGCCGACGCCTGGTCCGCGCCCTTCTCCGCAGACGAATGGCAGAAGGTACTTCTGACCGAACATGGCGGCATGAATGAAGTCTCATTCAATCTTTACGCCGCCACTGGCAACGTGAAATATCGTGATCTTGGTTATCGCTTTGAGCACCATAAGATTTTCGATCCCCTGGCCGCAGGCGAAGACAAACTTTCCGGCAATCACGCCAATACCAATATCCCCAAAGCCATCGGCGCTGCTCGGGGGTATGAACTCACAGGCGACGAGCGTTACGCACGCATCAGCCACACCTTCTACCAGGCAGTCGTCGAACATCATGCCTTTTGCACGGGCGGTACCAGTAATGGCGAGATGTGGCAGAAGCCGGATGCGATCGCAACCGAGCTTGGGCCGGCCGCGCAGGAGTGCTGCTGCTCTTACAACATGATGAAGCTGTCGCGGCACCTCTTCATGCAGCAGCCGGATGCGCGGTACTTCGATTACTACGAGCGACTGCTGCTGAATGTGCGCGCGGGCACGCAGGACCGCAATGGCATGCTGATGTATTACGTGCCGCTGCAGCCTGGCATGTACAAAACATTCGGTACGCCATTCGATGCCTTCTGGTGCTGCACCGGAACGGGTAGCGAAGAGTATGCCAAGCTGAACAACTCAATTTACTTCCACAACGAGCACGCGCTTTACGTAAATCTCTTCATACCCTCAACGCTCGACTGGAAAGAACGTGGACTGCGCATCACGCAGGCAACAAAATTTCCGAATGCCGAGCGCATCACACTCACCATCGAGACACCTCCCAGCCAGTCAACGTCGATCAAGGTGCGTATGCCGTGGTGGATAAAATCCGATGCTGCTTTGCACGTCAATGGATCGGCCCATAAGCTCTCACTCGATGACCATGGCTACATCGATATTGAGCGTTCATGGAAAGCGGGAGATATCATCCACATCGATCTACCCATGACTCCCCACATTGCAGAAGCACCCGATGATAAACGGGTGCAGGCGGCAATGTACGGCCCGCTTGTGCTCGCTGCCCTGCTTGGTACCGAGGGTCTGACGACTGCCATGATTTATAGCGGGAGCGGCCCGGATGATGCTCCCGGCGTAATGCCCATGCCCGAGGTGTCCACAACCGGTGTATGGTTCGAACGAATTGAAGCGACCGCGGATTATCCGATGCGCTTCAAAAGCAAGGGACACGCGCCTGTGCATACCCTCGCCCCGCTCAGCGATATTACAGACGAGCGCTACTCTGTCTATCTTCGCAACACCGCGGCAGAAATTTAAGTGATGACGCCGCTCGAAGAGATCAACAACACAGAGGTTGGCAAGAACCCGGCAGAGTTTCACAAAGCTCTTGGTCTGTTCGATTCGATCATGATCGTCTCCGGCATCATGGTTGGCTCCGGCATCTTCATCGTGAGCGCGGAAATTTCCCGCCAGGTTGGCTCGGCAGGGTGGCTGCTCGTCGCATGGATCATAACGGGCGTGCTCACTGTGGCCGGCGCACTTAGTTACGGCGAGCTTGCAGCGATGATGCCCCAGGCCGGCGGCATGTATGTCTATCTGCGTGAAGCCTTCTCGCCGCTGTTCGGCTTTCTGTACGGATGGACGCTGCTGACCGTCATCCAGACCGGTACCATTGCCGCAGTCGCGATCGCCTTTGCCCGCTTCAGCGGCGTGCCGTTTCCCGCGATCAGCGAGACCAACTACCTGATCGCGCCTGTTCATCTTTTGCCTGGCTACGCGCTCTCGCTATCAACTGCGCAGATTGCAGCGCTCTTCATAATCCTGCTTATTACCGTCATCAACTGCTACGGAGTACGCTGGGGCAAACTCATCCAGAATGTGTTCACTGTCGCGAAATTGATCGGTATCGTGGCATTGCTTGCATTGGGAACGATCGCGCTCATCCTCCATCCGCAGGTTTTCCATGCAAATTTTGTGCATGGATGGACACCCCGCAATGTCGTTCCCATCAACGCAGTCAGTGCCGTAACGGCCTTTGGCATGTTTGTAGCGCTCTGCGTTTCGCAAACCGGCTCGCTCTTCTCGGCGGATTCGTGGCACGATATTACGTTTGTTGCCGGTGAGGTCCGCAATCCGAAGCGCAATCTTCCACTCGCTCTCGGCATCGGTACTTCGCTGGTCATCGTCCTCTATCTTTTGTGCAATCTCTGCTATCTGGCAGTATTGCCGTTGCAGACCATTCAGACAGCACCCAATGACCGTGTGGCCACGCTTGTAGTCGCGACCGTGCTTCCCGCATTCGGCAAACTTGCAATGAGCCTGCTCATCATGGTGTCTACGTTCGGCACCGTCAACGCGCTCACCCTTGCAGGCGGGCGCGCCTGCTATGCGATGGCGCAGGACGGCCTCTTCTTTCGTCGCGCAGGTCTGCTGAACAGGGCTGGAGTTCCCGGGTGGGCGCTCGCGCTGCAATGCCTTTGGTCGATGTTCCTGGTGCTGCCGCGCACCTATGATCATGTCTCCGGTACCTACGGCAACCTTTATAGCAACCTTCTCGATTACGTCATTTCAGCCGCACTGCTCTTCTACATCCTCACAGTTGCCGGACTGTTCCGCCTGCGAAGGACGCGCCCTGCTGCGCCTCGACCCTACCGCGCCTGGGGATACCCCTGGCTACCAGCCTTCTACATGGCTGGGGCAGTCGTCATTCTGAGCGTACTTTTCTGTTATCGAATGGCAACCACATGGCCGGGCCTGTTGATCATCGCAGCAGGCCTGCCCGTTTACTTTTGCGCACGGAAGAT
>CAZZXL010000070.1:707-12480 GCA_964658035.1 uncultured Acetobacteraceae bacterium | reverse complement strand
CGGGCCTGTTGATCATCGCAGCAGGCCTGCCCGTTTACTTTTGCGCACGGAAGATCACCCGGTCATAACGGCTCGATCTGATCGCATAAGGAAGCTGTGAATTGGAAGCTAATTAAGGATTTCCTATTACTTCGCGCAAGCAGGCCGTAGAGAAGCTCCGATGGTATGCCATGCGCTGGAAGATAGAGCCATTTCACAAGATTCTCAAGTTTGGGGCCGGGGCAGAAGAAGCCAAACTCGCTGAACTCAATGCTCAGGGTCTAGTCAAAAGAGTTACCGCAATTCTTGAACTGATAGCCGATCGGTCTTCCGACCTCTGAATTGAACTCAGCTTTTACCTTCGGACACGTTTGAAGAGTTGACCTGAAACTCAGGCTATGGACGCTTCTTCCGGTCTGAGTTGTGGAAAAGCAGTAATACGCAGCTTGGCTGCGGCATAGGGTACCAGCTCCAGCATCTTTTCCGGAAGTGTGCTCGTCTGTAGGCCCTTCGGTACCGGTGCCGCAACGCCATCCTCGGAGCGCCAACCGTCTATACGGCGGGATTTCAGTCGCAGCTTCACCGGAGCAGATGCCGCTGCAAAAGGTTTCTCTCCAACCTTATCCTCAACAACCTCTATCCGGGCCGCCGAGCGCTCATCCACGAGCAAGGCATAGTTCCAGGGCTGTAAAGGGTAGACTTGCCAGTCCGCAGTTAATCCCCTGTCGCGAAGCTTTACCCAACTCTGCCCTGGGTCGAGAGAAAAAACCAATGGCCCCCGCATCAGCGCTAGAGAATAGTTGAACCAACGTGAGACCGAAGGGACCATTGGAAGATGAAGGTCGACGACATCACCCGGCGCCCAATGCCGATCGATCAACGCGAAGGTCTCCGGCGAGGCGTCGACCTCTCCCGGTTGACCATTGATTCGAATCGTCGCGCCACTTGCCCACGCCGGAATTCTCAGCCGCAAAGGAAACCTAACCGAAGTCTTCGGCGACAGCACAATTCGGACATCCTGCTTGAACGGATAGTCTGTTTCGACAGATACAGAGACATTTTGGCCAGCAACAACGGTCTCAACTTCGCACGGGGCATACAAGGAGGCCACCAACCCACCATCCGGCGAACTCATCCATAGACTTGAAGTAAATTTAGGCCAGCCCTGATGGAAGTTTGCTGTGCAGCAGCCGAAGTTCGGTTCCAGTCCGTACAGGTTCGACTCTGGGCCGTTGGTCGTCCAGGGTTTGGAGTTAAGACCCACCAGCACTTGGTTCGATTGCTGATCGTATTGGTGCGACCACATATCGTCGCTAAAGGTTCCGGGAAGGGCGTTGAATGCGATCTTCTCTATCCGGTCTCCCATGGAGGCGTCGCCAAAGGTGGCGAGTGCAACCTCGAGGGAGTAGAGGGTCTCCACGACTGTGCAGAGCTCGGTCCCATGGCTAGGATCAAGACCCGCCAGATGCTCATCGCATGAGAACATACCATTCGGCATCCCGTGAAAGCGGTCGAGCGTCGCCATCTGCCGCTTGAAATTGGTGAGCTCGATTGCCTGCTCGCCGAACAGGCGGTAGCGGACCGCCGCCGTCTTCAGAGCTTGCCCATTATTTACACCATGCGTTTCCATGGCCTTTGACCTGTCGCCGCGCGCGGCCGCCGCTTTGATTTCGACACTAGAGGTCACACCGCTATGCTTAAAGTTCGCGAATGCCTCGATCCAATCGTATCCCTGTTGTTCCAGTAGCCTGGCAAGGCGCAACAACAAGGCATCGCCTGTTCGTTCGTAGAGCCACTCCACGACGAGCACTTCATCCTGCCAACGGTACTTGCCCCAATCGCGCAAAGGACGCGCTGGCAAGGCGCCAAGCTGGTGGTGAAAGTAGCGTGTCAGCACGGGCAGGACGCGAGGGTCCGCGGTGGCATCATAAAATTGGGCGAGAACCTTGGCCATCACCATGCGGGGCCACCAGTCGTCATTGGTCGCTGGCCCGATCATGCCGCTTGGCGCCTGATGGTTCAACGTCCAGTCAATGAAACGCATGGCCTTAGCCTTGAGTCGCTCGTCGTCAAGCAGCCATGCCAGCGGAAGTAAGCCATCGACAAAATAAGGGCCGCGCTCCCAGCTCTCACCGGGGCCTCCCAACCATCCGCTGTCAGGGCCTGTATCGGGCCAGAACTCGTCCAGATGACCACTTAGTCCATCGGCCTGAACACCAAGTTGCCGGCGAAGCCAACCTGCCGGACGAATTTGACCGAGCGGAAGCGCAACGAAAGTTGCGGGGGCAAGCCTCTCGGACGACTCGCGCTGCTCGCTCGCTAAACCGGATTCTTGCTGAAGTGCGACAGCAGCAGCGGCTGCCGCTCCAACCTCTATGAACTTTCGTCGTGTCAGCATCTGGATGACTCAGCTCCTTGTATGGCGTGGTGAAGCAGGGCGAGTAACAGAAGAAATTTCCGAGGAAGTGACGCCACAAGACATCACCCCTGCGTATACAACTCTCTCTTGCTAGAAGTTGACTCTTGCTCCTAAGAGCATGTTTCTGGCCGCATACGTGCTGGTCGACTGACCGAAGGTTGTATCCTGCAGCTTCGGATCGACAGCCATCAGATTAACTCTATTGAAGAGATTGAATGTGTCGAGGCGTAATTCGAAATTTACCCGCTCGGAGATGCGTGTCGTCTTTTTCAGGGTGAGATCTGTGTCCGCGTAGCCAGGATTCAGGAAGCGGTTCGGGGTCTCGTCTCCCTCCGACCCGAAGACCGGCAATGCGAAATTCCCGCAAGGCAACGCACCGCCAGCGCAGATAGGAAAGATGCCGTGACCCTTGAGGAAGTCGCTCCTGTTGTGCTTCTGCGTATAGGCGGTCACGTTCGGGTAATCCGTATTGTTGCCGTCAGCGTTGTAGTCTCCACTCGTTGGGACATACTGGAGATGGCCGGCTGCCAGTTCCGCGGCATAATTCGTGGAGGTAACCCGCAGTCCATCCGTCCCGGTCGCACTGACCGCAAGCGGATTTGTGTTTTGGACGCTGAATGGGGTCCCGGACTGGAGGCTGGTCAACCCGCTCAGTGTCCAACCGCCCGCAATGCGTCCCAGCAGGGCGTTAGAAAGCTCAGCACCGGGAAGCTCATAGGCCCAGCCCAGGGAGAAAGCATTCGGCACGTTGTACTGCGACGGCGAATAATATCGACTATAGGGCGGTGCCGCGGTCGGGTAGGTTCCCCAATCGTCCATTGCTTTCGAGTGCGTGTAGGAGGCGGTGATGAACCCACGTCTTGAAAACCTGCCTTTCACAGCTGCGATGACGGCGTTGTAGTTCGCTGTCGGCCCGTTCGTCGCATAGGTAATAGCGGCGAAGCTGGTATTTAGTCGATTTTGAATGCCGGTCCCCTTATACGCTCCAGAGGTTGCGAAGCTGGGATGTTGCAGCAGGTCGCCTGCAAAGTCGTTCACATCGTTTCCGTAGGTGTGGGCGGCGAGATTGCCACCATTGGTGATCAGATTTCCCGAGTGAGATCCTTGGTAGCCGACGCTGGCGACGAGGTTTCTTGTCAGTGAGTGTTCGAGCGTCAACGTGTAGTTAAAGATGTGAGGCATGCTTAGGTTGGGATCGATGCCGATCGTGGTGAAACCTCCCCCCACGCGGCCGCCCTTAGCGTCCAAAGGAGCCCCGACAAACGCTGGATATGGGAAGCCAAACGGGTAGGTATTGGAAGTTCCAAAACCAAACACTGGTGCCGGCGTCGAGCCATCGTTCTTGAAGGTCGGCCGTACCGGTCCGGGCGGGTTCGCGATCAACCCGTTCTCCTGGTTTCCAAGCGTGAACTCATCTCGGTAGACACCGAAGCCCCCGCGCAGAACCCATTCGCTTTTCCCGAAGAGATCGTAAGCGAATCCTCCCCGCGGACTGAATATCCAATTCAGGTCATGAGCGAATGTGTTGCTTTGCTGCGTAAAGGCGCCGTTGGCAATACTGTCGGTGAAGGATGCATTTGCAGCAGGGTGAAAGTTTGCCAAAACCGTTTGCCCGAGAGCCGGATAGGCATTGCCGAAGTTATCGTAGCGTAAGCCGTAGTTGACCGTAAGCCGATGCGTGATCTTCCATGTGTCCTCCGCGAAAGCACTGCCGGAGCCCTTGGCAAACCCATAATTGTCGGCAAAGGGCACCCCGGTTACTGGATTGAAGGCGATGTTTGTTTCACTGAATGGATTGTCATTGATCAGGTTGATGATGTTTGTGTAGGTAAAGATCGGTTGGCTATATCGTCCGGCGAAGTAGGCCAGGTCGTTACCATGCCAGCCTTCATAACCGAACTTGAAGTCATGGCTGCCACGAATGTAGGTCACGACATCCCTCCAACGAAATCCATGCTGGATATAGTCCTCATAAGGATTGGCATCGCCGAAACCCACACCCAGGTTAGTTACATTGACCACTGGAACTGTAAACAAGCCTTTATTGGGCGTGTACCCCTCGATCCGGTTATATCCGGCAAAGGCTTCATTCAACAGGTGGGCCGAAAATGTATGTGTTTCGTTTCCTTGCAAAGAAAATGTATAGAGATTGCTGTGCGTTATGAACTGCGGCCGGGGGCTGGGTGCCGACTGCGCGATGGTATTACGGACGAATAAGCCGTTGACACGATCTTTATCGAAGACCTTATCGACACGGGCACTGTATTGGTAGGAGGCATTCGGTGCTGTCGCATTGAAGATGCCTGAATCGAGCACCGCAGTGGAGCATGGAATATTGTCTGTACTGGGCGTGCCGCAGCCGGTGTTGGCAGCGAGGTTTTGGACGCCAAAAACCGCTTGCGCATTCGCAACCGATTCCTGTACGACGTTTTGAATTGGATACTTCGTGAATAGAGAGCTTTCGAGGGAAGACGGCTTGACCTGCTGAGCGAAGGCGGCGAACGCCGGATCTTCGTAGGTGAGACTTCCGCTGTTGGGAGCAAGGGCTCCGACAGCTGTGAGGGCTGGATTTGGGGTGGAGGAAAAGTACGGTTCCAAAGTCGCAAAAAAGAAGAACCGCTTCTTCGGGATGATCGGGCCACCGACGCCAAAGGATAGGTCGGTGGTGTGGAACGGTGACAGCCGCTGCGGCTTAGGCACACCGAACTCTCCACGCGCCTCTAGTCCTTGATAGGTGTAGTAGCCACTTGCAAAGCCGTGGTACTCGGCTGTTCCGGCCCTCGAGGTCATCAGCGTTTCAATCGAACTGGACTTGCCATAGTCCACGTTATACGTATTGGTCTGGACTGTAACCTCCGAGAGTGAGTCCACGTTCGGTGTCAAATTGCTGACCCCCTCCCCAATGTCACTATCAACATCCAGCCCATCGACGATGAAGGTATTTGCGTTGCCTCCTTTACCGCCCGAACTGTAATGGTTCGTCGTCTCAGGGTTGAACGTTGTTGTCGGTGCCTGAACACCGGTCACGCCTGGCGTAAGGCCGACCAGGGACATGGGATTCCTGGTCGCGAGCGGCAGATTTTCGAGTGCGGCCTGATTAAGTGTCTGTTCTTCACGGCTGTCGCCGGTGTCCAGGAGGGGCGCTTGTGACGTAACCACGACGCTCGTGGTATCGCTTGCGAGAGTAAGGACGAGGGATACGTCTCGATTTTCTCCAGCCGTCAGCGTAAACAGGGCCTTGGCGGGTTGAAATCCATTTTCCGACGACGAGATCTCGTAGTCTCCGGGACCAAGGTTGGTGAAGCGATAAAGACCTGATGCATCCGTGGCACCTGTTTGCTGTACCTTGGTGGCGGTATTGATCAGGATCATCTGAGCATTCGGGATATTGGCGCCGCTAGCATCCCGGACATTCCCCTGGATGCTGGCAGTGAACTGAGCAAAAGCTGTTGAAGTTGCAAGCATGACGAGGAGTGCGACCACTACGATCCTGCACAAATTGAAGTCGGCGTCTGTGCTTTTGTGAGAGATAGCCGAGACCATGATTGCTTTCCTTTCGTATCGGGACGTGTCAGGATTAGCAGGCTCAGGACGGGCTTACCAAGACAATTCACCGGTGCTCAACGGTTGCAGCTCCGAATCACTTGCAGAATGAGCTATTTACTTGGCATTCATGAATCATGACTGAGAAGTAAAACGTTGATTAAGGCGACTGAAGAGTTGTCGTTAAGACTCGATTGACAATCCGTTCACGTCGACGTGATTGACTAATATGGAATCGGATTTAAACATGCTTTCAGTCAGCCCAGAGCATTCGGCGTCAGACGCTCGCTCCCAAATCCCGAACCGTTTGCCTGCGGTCGGGTCGCCAGGGGAGAGGCGTGAGTTGGTGCGCCGGATCGTAAATTCCCCGACCTTTTTCCGGAGCGAACGATTGGGGAAGCTTCTCACTTATGTCTGCGATTTAGCATTGAGCGGGCGTGAGGGAGAGATCAACGAGCAGAAGATCGGCCAGGCCGTCTTCGGGCGCTCGCGAGATTACGACTCGGCCGTCGATGGCATTGTCCGCAGTCAGGCAAGCCGACTGCGGCAGCGGCTCGAACTGTACTATAAGCACGAAGGCGCAGACGATCCGATACGAGTCGTTATCCCGCGTGGTGGCTATGTGCCCGTGTTTGAGGCGCGGGTTCTTCCCGCGGGGCCACCGGCAGCGGCCGAGCTGGCACAAGCGGTCCCTGAAACCCTTAACTCCGTGCCTTCTCAGCTTACCGAGAAAAAGCCAGGACCTTCATTTTGGCAACGTTGGCTGCCGTGGGGGCTTAGCTTGCTGCTCGGCTTGATGCTGGTTACAGTGTGGGTCCACGACCCCCGCCGTCAATCGACAGCCGCCACGCATCCACTTTGGAGCCACTTGTTCACGAGGAATCAGCCGACGATGGTGGTCGCGCCCGATTCAGGGCTGGTGCTGTTTCACGGCATGTCAGGCAGGGACGTCGATCTGAAAGAGTACTTAGACGCAGGATATCGTTCTGAGCCGGAGATCCTCCCGCAGATCGGTCCTGCAACATCTCGGAAAGACTCCCTGCTTGATCTTGCCAACCGGCGATACACCTCCGTCGTGGACCTCAAGACAATCCTCAGTCTCAAAGATCGTGCGCAAACCCTGGGAAGCGAAGTGTCTGTGCGTTATGCTCGCGATCTGCGGCCGAACGATTTCAAGACCGGTAACGTTATCCTGCTTGGTGCCTCCGAGGCCGATCCCTGGGTAGAACTCTATGAACCCCGGCTGAATTTCTTATTCAGGGATGACTATAAGGGCGTATTTTCCATTCTCAACCAAAGCCCGCAAAAGGGTGAGCCTGCGCGATGGGAATCCAGGAGGGACGATCCGCAAAGAAGGGTCTTCGGAGTGATCGCCTACCTTCCGAGTCTTGCCGGCGACGGCAATGTATTACTGCTGGAAGGAACAGGGATGTCCGGTGCCGAAGCGGGCATGGACTTCGTGCTGGACGATACACAGTTGCTGCCGTTCTTGAATCGGATACGGCGTCCTACCGGCACATTGCCGCCATTCGAGTTGCTCCTCGAAACGCGTAACATTGGGGCGAGCGCCGGCGAAAGTGAAATCGTCGCCTGGCGTACGAAGAAGTAAGGGTTTCTGACAACTTGAGTAAGGCTCTTCTGCAGCCTTTCAATCCAGCCATGGTTTCCTGCGTCTGCTCCCCGCGTTTCATGATTCGCAGCAAGTAGTAAGTAGCCAGAACTTACAGCTTGATGAATCCTGCCTGCGGGAATACATCATGAATCGTCGTCCCACTCTTCTCAGAAAAGATGCTGATCCGTCGCTAGCTCCGGCCAAGAAATGTTTTGTGTCTTTCGACGCATCGTGCGACGCATCGTGTGGCTGTGAATCATGACACATGAACGCTAGGTAAATGCCTGATTGGAAGCTGATTCCGGCGTGTTTCGGTGAAACATCCGTGAAATGCGTTGCCCTATTTTTGACCGGTTTGCTAAGTTTTCGCTCAGTGTCGCGCCCTAATTGAGGTCGCTGGCAGGAGCCCTTGCCGCCGAAGCCAACATCCTCGACCTGAGAACGATTCCGACAGTGCTTGCCCACATCTGGACACGACGTTGAACACGCCGTGGCGTAACCCTAATTGGAGATGAACCATGTTGCTTTCGAGTGCTTCTCTCAAGTTCCTGCGCGTATCCCTCTGCTTGATAGCAGCGGTTTGCGCGTCCGCAATGGTCTCTTCAACGGCTGCGGCCCAGACCAACCCTCCTGCTCCTGTTCTCAGCGGCGGCCCAGGCTGCCCAAACAATTCTTCGACCGGCAGCACCACCCCCGATGGTACAGGCACCAACTATCATTCAGGCGCCGGCACTAATTACGATAAAAGCCAGCTTACCCATACAGTTTTCGGGCCAAACGTGTACGTGATTCCTCCCGGTCTGGATATTGGCGTTATCAATGACGTCCTTTATTCCCTTAGCCAGGAGACTCAGTTCAGCACCAACCGTTACGCAATCCTTTTTGAGCCTGGACTGGCCGGTTTGCAACAGGGAGTCTACGGCGATTGCAACCATGTGCTAGTCGCGCGGGAGGGCTATTACGAGCAGATCGCCGGCCTCGGCACGACGCCCCAGCAAGTGCAGATCGTGGGTGGCATCTATGCGAATCAGATGGCTACCGATGCTAATAGCGGGAGCAGTGTACTGACCGAGAACTTCTGGCGTTCCCAGGAGAATATGCAGATAGTTCCAGCTAGTGGGCCGACGAACGGAGTACTTGACTGGGGAGTGTCCCAGGGCACCACCTTCCGTCGCATGGATGTTATCGGGGACCTATGGTATGCAAACTCAAAATTTGATGGCAGCCAGCCACCGTGTGCGGAAGCAAGCGGAGGCTTTACCGCAGATACCCATGTAAGCGGAACGTCGAACTATTGCTCCCAGCAGCAGTGGTACACACGCAACAGCGCTTTGGACAACGGATTCACCTCCTACGTCTGGAACTTCGTCTTCTCCGGCGTGACGGGGAACCTGCCGACTGCCTCATTTCCCGGAGGAGCTTCCGGCGACATGAACACAACAGAACTCCAGAGCACGCCGCGCACTCGGGAAAAGCCCTACCTGTACATGGATAGCAGTGGCAACTACAACGTCTTCTCTCCAGGACTACAGCTCAGCTCTGGCGGCCCGGATTGGAATGCCCAGCAAATAGGTCCTCAAACCTCAATCCCGATCAGCAGCTTCTACATCGCATCGCCTTCGAGCGACGTGAATGATATCAACAGCGCGCTGTCGGCTGGAAAAAGTTTGATTCTAACGCCGGGCATTTACAAATACACCTTGCCAATCCACGTTACGAACCCAAACACGATTGTGCTTGGATTGGGATATGCGACCCTAGTCCCCCAGGCGGGAAATCAGGCTCTGATCGTTGACGACGTCGATAACGTACAGGTTGCGGGCTTACTCGTCGATGCCGGACCGGTCACTTCCACCGTCCTTGTGGAGGTTGGACAGCCTGGAGTAGTCAACCAACGCCACCAAACCGAGCCAACTTCGCTCAACGACGTTTTCTTCCGCATCGGGGGTGCCACTAAGGGTTCAGCCACAATCAGCCTGCAGGTGGACAGCGCCGACGTAATCCTGGACAACATCTGGGCGTGGCGTGCGGACCACGGCAACTCGGGCACGTTCGGCTGGACTACCAACCCGGCTGCTACTGGCGTAGTGGTGAACGGCGCTCATGTCGAGGCGCTTGGCTTGGCAGTAGAACATTACCAGGAATATCAGACCGCCTGGAATGGAGAAAACGGGACGACGATTTTCTATCAGAGCGAATTGCCCTACGACGTTCCCTCGCAAAGTGCCTGGACAAACAATGGGAACAGCATAGGCGTATCTGGTCAGAATGCGGTTGGCGGCGGCGGGAATGGATATCCTTCGTATTATGTCGGACCGGGGGTCTGCAACCACTCTGCCACCGGTTTGGGAATCTATTCCTTCTTCGATCAAGGCGTAAACATCGTTGAAGATAATGCAATCTCGGTTCCACCCAACAGCGCCACGATTGCAAATAGCCTCACCACCGTGTTCCTTAACGGCAGTGGGCAGATCACTCACCTCATCAACGGCGCCGGAGGGGCGGCCAATAGTAGCGACGCTTCTCAGCCCCAGCAGATTGCGGGTGGTCAAGGAACTGGTAACTGCACCGCATTCTCTGAATCTGCCGGGTCCACTGTGCTGCCGTCTACCACGGCGCTTCCTAACCCCAATCCGAACAACTTCGACGCAGTCAACATCATGAGTGAGGTACTTCATCCGCAGAGCGACCTAGTCTTGGTTGCCTCGCACCGAGGCCTCCATGCACTCGTGAACGGTAACGATCCAAAAGTACCGGAGAACAGTCTTCAGGCAATTGGCTTGAGCGCCCAGGCAGGCGACGAGGAGATCGAGCTTGATGTCAAGCTGACGAGTGATGGTGTACCGATCCTGAGTCATGATCAAACGTGGGGACGTGAGACGTGCACTTATCTCGGCGGCGCGGGAGATGGCGTCCCCTTCAATCCGTTTCAGGCCAAGGGTAGCAACTCTACGAATGATGCAAGAAATCTTGTTGTGCAGGATACTTCTCTCAAGGACACAAGGTCCTACTTCTTTGATAATTTCGTTTTAAGAGACTCGATCAGCCTGACCAGCGGCAATAATGGGTTTTACAACAATGGATGTTCCACTACCGGCCATAGCATCTTCGAGGGAGTTTTTGCACCCACCCTGGCAGACGCACTGGACTACATGACGGCAAATAAAATCGCAATGGTCCTGGCTCTCGATATTCGAGACGCTGCCACTGCGAATGCCGCCTGGCAGGTTATTGGTGCTCACGCTGATTATCTCGGTCGCAACTACCTAACTTCTACTCTTTTCAAAGTTCCTGCAAAGGCGTTTGCCACCCCTCGGGATGTTGAGACGGCCCTCCCGTCTGGTTCCGGCCAATACCCCGCCTACTTCCAGCCGGTCTACAACACCAGTGACATAGATCCAGCCGTGTACGGAAGCGAATCCGCAGCTATCCAGTCTTTACAGGCGTTTGAGAATGATTCGAACCTAACCGTTGCCGCAGTCGAAATACAATACAAACAACCAAATGGGATTCTGACCAATTTTCTCGCTCAAGCTAAAACGAATAGTCGAACGGGGCAGCCAGAATCGGTCACAGTCTTCAGCCCGTATGTCGACTACTGGGCTCCAAGCGACACCGGTCACACCGACCCTCTCTTTTACAAGACGACTTCTTACTGCTGTCAGCAACTGTCAGATTTTTATTACAACGGCGCTCCGAACGGCCAGCCCTCAGACACCGACGACCAACGACCAAATCTAAACTTTCTCGTACAGAACGGCTACAATTCGATCACCTACGATAATCCAGCCGACTACATTTCGCAGTTGGCCGCATTGGGATTACGCAATGGGATAGGTCGGATCGGTACATCATCATCCTCCTGTCCCGCCGTCTCACAAGAATCTCCCTCCTTGCAGCCGGGACAAGCAATATCTGTAAATCAAAAAATCGCATCGTGTGACGGCAGGTTCTATTTAGTGCTTCAAAGCGACGGAAATCTTTTGCTTTACACAAGCAATGACACGCCCTTGTGGGCAAGCAATACACAAGGAACAAGCCCTGGTCAGGCTGTGATGCAGAATGACGGTAATTTTGTACTCTATGACTCTTCCGGTGCGGCCGTATGGGCCTCTGGAACTTCTGGAAACTCAGGTGCTTCATTAGCAGTTCAGGATGATGGGAATATGGTCATCTACCTTGCAGCAAGCCCTGTATGGGCAAGTGGTACTTGTTGTCAC
>CAZZXL010000070.1:0-697 GCA_964658035.1 uncultured Acetobacteraceae bacterium | reverse complement strand
CCCCCCCCCACCGCGTGATCAGACCGGTAACTACCCCATATCGCGCCAACAACTGGTAGCTGCCATTAAGCAGAACCTTTGCGGCAAGGCGCACTGCAAAGGTGTGAGCATTGGTATGACAAAAAGTGGGACCTGCAGCCGTCCATAAGGCTGGCCATCACAGAAGAAGGGCCCGATCCTGCGTTGGTCGTTCAAGAGTACGCCTGGCCCTCCGCGGGATGTTGAATGGAAACTGTGGCTGGATGCGGGCACAAAGACGATGCGGCTTGACCAGATGTTTCCGTCAAAAAGTACAAAGGTCAGGCTGCCCGGTGGCGCGTCAAGCCGGCATCACCAAGAACATTCGGCTGGCACCCTTTCCGCCACTCCTTCGGTACGTTGCTGAAGGCGAACGGGGAAGATGTGAAGACCGTACAGGAGCTCTTGAGGCACGCGCACAGCAGGATCACGCTTGACGTGTATACGCAGGCCGTGAACTCGAACAAGCGAGCCGCAAAGAGCAAGGTTGTAAGGATGATGGTGCCCAGCGTGGGCCAGAGAGAGGTTTAAACTGACACGTTTCTGGTACTTCGGCGAGCGTAATCGACCCTAATCGGACCCAGATTGCTTGTCACTTGAGGTCGCCATACGAAGCTAAGTGGTTTGCTTTGTATGGCGGGGACGACGGGGCTCGAACCCGCGACCTCTGCCGTGACAG
>CAZZXL010000069.1:0-23030 GCA_964658035.1 uncultured Acetobacteraceae bacterium | reverse complement strand
CTCGTCTCCACGCATACTCCATAGACGAGATCAAGCGCACATAGGACCACGAAGGAAACCTTTTTCAACAAGCTCCTAACAATGTAATGACTTTGTCGTTACGTTCTGCTACGCTCAAACAGGAACAGGAGGTTCAATATGGCAACGGCAATAGCAACAGCCCGCGTTAAGCGTACCCGGGCCAAAACAGCTTCGCGCACCCCCGCAACGGAATCGCGCGCTGCGCTGAACATGCGCATCCAGCCGGACCTCCGCAATCTAATCGACCAGGCAGCTGAGGCGACGGGGAAGAACCGCACCGATTTTGTGCTCGATGCCGCTCGTCAGGCGGCGCATGCGGCACTGCTCGATCAGGTGCATGTCCGGCTGAACCCGGAGGCATTCGCCGCCTTTATCAAACGTCTCGATGCGTCACCGCAGCCGAACGAGCGCCTACGGAAGACCATGCAGACCCCGCCCGTCTGGGCGTAAGGCGTGCCATTATTCGCACCGGTTTTGCTGGCACCTGAACACGAACTTGATGCTTTCGCTTCCGGAGAGGCCCAGCTGGATGACTGGCTGCGCAAGCGCGCGCGCGGCAATCACGCGGAAGGCGGAAGCCGCGTCTATGTGACCTGCGACAGCCAGCGCGATGGACAGCGCGTCTGCGGCTACTACGCGCTCGCCTCGGGTTCAATCTCGCAAGAGTTCGCACCCGGTAGTTTCCGACGCAACATGCCAAACCCCGTGCCTGCCGTGGTTCTCGGACGATTGGCCGTCGACAGAAGTTGGCAAGGGGGGGGAGTTGGTCGGTCGTTGATGCAGGATGCCGCCCTACGCGTCATCCAGGCAGCCGACACGATCGGCATCCGCGGCATCGTCGTGCATGCACTTTCTGACGCGGCCCGCGACTTCTATCTGGCGCTCGGCTACAAGGAATCTGCCGGCCAGCCGCTGACGCTTACCATCACCATAAAAGAACTACAGGCCGCGCGGGGCGCATAAGTTCTAGTCGACATCCTGCACGGAACGCCAACAAAGTCGCGAGCTTGGATATTCACCTCCTTACCAACATACGCAGCGAGAGTCAGCGAGACATAGCGCAGCTTGTGGAAGTGCACGCCGTCCTGGCGGACTCGACGCGACCGGGCCGCGCTGGAAGCGCAGTTGCTGCGCCTGGTCCTTAATAGGGTGACCTCGCCCCACTCGCGCCGCTCCTACGAGAAAGGCCTTTGCCAGTTCTTCGCCTGGTGCCGGACGGAGCCAGTCGCGGTCTTTTCCAAAGCCCTGGTCCAAGCCTACCGGGCCTGGCTCCTGGAACAGTCGCTCGCGCCTTCAACGATTAACCTGCGTCTTTCGCCGGTCCGCAAACTCGCCCGCGAGATGGCCGACAACGGCCTACTCGCCCCTGACGTGGCCGCGGCGATCGAGCGCGTCGCCGGGGTCAGGCAGGCCGGCGTGCGGGCAGGGAAGTGGCTTGGCCGGGAGCAGGCCAGTGAACTGCTCAACGCCCCTGATCCCCTCACCCTCAAAGGCAAACGCGATCGCGCCATGCTCGCCCTCTTGATCGGCTGCGGCCTGCGCCAGGCCGAGTTGCTTTCGCTCCGCGTCAATCAGATCGAGCAGCGGGACGGCCGCGGGGTGATCCCGGACGTCTCTGGCAATGGCAACTGCCGCCGCACCGTGCCGGTGCCGGCCGCGGTCAAGATCCGCGTCGAAGAATGGATTCTCGCCGCGGGGCTCGACATCGACAATCCAGGTGGCAAGCTCTTCCGTCCGATCTCGAAGGCCGGCAAGCTCACCGGCGACGCCATGCAGGACGAGAAAGGCATCTGGCACATCGTCGCCACCTACGCCCGCCAGACCTCGCTCGGCAAACTTGCGCCCCACGACCTGAAGCCGCACCTGCGCCAGGCTCTGCCGCAAGGCCGGCGGCGACCTTGAACAGCTCCAGCTCCTGCTCGGCCACGCTTCCATCCAGGCCACCGAGCGCTACCTGGGCACCGTGCAGAACCTGGCCGTGGCGGTCAATGATGACCTGGGATTGAGGATGGATTGATGCGGAGCTTCAGTGTCGGCGTCACTGAAATGCCGGAACCTGTACCGCCCCACCAATGGGCACAGCTATTGCAAGCTGGTTGGGACAATCACTGAACAGGTTCAGAAGTTGCCGTTGGATGAAATTCGCGACAGCGAGTAATTTTTCTTGCAATAATCCCGGAATCACGGCATGCTACTCCCGATCAAAAAGGAGGCTTTCGCTAGACGACTAAGTAACTACCGGCCTAGCTGCTCCGAGAACGATCTTGCGGGTAGTTCAATCGTCGCGCCCGCAGCAAACGCAATCCTCAAAGTGTACGCGATGGGGCAGGAGCCATGGCTGAACTACATCATGAGCATCAAGTACAGCGATGAGTCGCAGCCCATTGTTCAGTCCAACATGCTGGTCAAACAGTGTGGAGAGCGGGGCATTCATGCGGAACGCCTTCTCGGTGAGAAGGAAATGTTCCTCGAGACGGCGGCGGAGAAGGAAGCAGCGCTCGCTATCCAGTCCTTTCTCCCCTTGATCTTTTTCCTGGTGTGCTGGGCTGTGTTTCGGAGAATTCATGAGCGTTTTAGGCTTATGCCTGCTGTTCCCTGTCGTACTGGCTGTTCACAATGCTGAGGAGTACTTCCAATATGACGACTTCGTCCGCGTCTATCATGGCGGTCGGGAGAAGCGCTTTCTTTCGAGGCCAACTGTTCGCAACGCCACCATCCTGTTGACGCTCGCCGGAGCCATTTTAGGCGTGTTCACCTTGGCTTACCGCAGTCCCTCGCTCATCAACGTGTCCATAGTTGCAAGCCTGGCTCTCATGCTAAACGCTCCTGGCCACATTTATATGTCACTTAAAGCGCGCGGTATCACTCCGGGAACGCTGTCGGCCTTGCTTCTGGTACTGCCTTACTCAGCATTACTGATTCGAGCGGCACAGCTCCCATGGTCCACCATGATGCGTCTACTCCTGCTTGGACTGCTAACGGTTCCAGCAACCATCCTTTTATTTCTCTTCCTGGGCTATTCCATCTCTTCATCAATTCGAAATTGATTGTCCATCGCAAAGTCTTCGCCATGGTTGACATCAGCGAGTATGCCACCTTGTATGACGATGAGAAAGCGGCACTCGCTCAAGGACCATACGCCGAGTTTCCTCGTGCTCAAGGGTTCGACTGTTGACCTCCTCTTGCTCTCCGCTGGTGCGCGTCTTCTTGCCAGCGAAGTCTGGTCATTTTTATCCGACCAGTTCCCCATTCGGACGCGATCCATTTCGTGCGATATTCTTGACCCGATGCGTCTGGAACTGTTGCTCCTTCTCGTTTCGGTCTCTGTTGCGCCCCCGGTTGCATTGGCCCAGCAGGCCTACGCTGAACGCCTTTTCAACAGTGCGTTCACTGCGCAACAGCATGGTGACTACGCCACTGCTATTCGCGATTATCAGAAATTCCTGAAGCTGCGCCCAGCCACGGGAGAAGCACACGCTAATCTAGGGGCAGCGCTGGCGCACACCGGCCAGTTCGATCAGGCCATCGCACAATATAAACTGGCGCTGCCAACAGCCGCCGATAAGGACCCGATCGATCTGGACATTGGCCTCGCCTATTACAAAAAGGGGGACCTGGCGAGTGCGGCGCAGACCTTTGGAGATCTGCGCACACGGAGGCCACGCGATCCTCAATTGGCTATCCTGCTTGGCGACACCGAAGTGAAGCTTGGCCGTGCCCGTGAAGCTGTGGCGATGCTTACGCCCATGGAAGCAGAAAATGCTTCGAACGCTGATCTTGAATACGTGCTGGGCGAAGCAGAGATTGCGGCAGGTCAGAAGCGATCCGGCGCCGAGCGTATGAGTAAACTCGCGGCAGCGACCAAGGGTGCGGATGCTTATCTGCTCGCTGGAACGACGCTGATGGAGCTAAATGAGTTTGAGCAGGCCCGCGCTGATCTTGACGCAGCCCTAAAGCTGAATCCTGCTTTGCCCCGTATTGAGACGCTCGCGGGCATGGCGCGTGATCGCGCGGGAGATCAGGCTGCGGCGGAGCCTGCCTTTCGCGAAGCACTGAAGCAAAATCCTGGCGACTTTGAAGCCAACCTCTACTTGGGCGCCATCCTGTACAAGCGTCGAGCCGTGGAAGATGCCCGACCATTCCTTGATAAAGCCCTGCAACTGAAGCCGGACGATGCGATGGCGCAATATGAATCGGCGATGTGGAAGAGCACCGCAGGCCAGTACGAGGAGGCTGCGAAAGAACTCGAAACTGTGGTGAAGGCAAATCCCGACTGGCTCGAACCGCATGTGGAGCTAGCTACTGTCTACTACCGGCTGCACCGTCCCGAAGATGGAAAACAGCAGCGGGAAATTGTAGTCCGGCTCCAGGCGCAACAACAGTCGAAGGGCCCAGGCGTACCGTAATGGTTCCTAGTTGGGATAAGGTTCGCCGGGCATGACCACGCGAATTTGGTGGTCCGTCAGTTTCAAAAGGCCATTCGGCAGGGCCACCTTGGGCATATGGCAGCTTGAACAATTTGCTTTCGCCACGGGACAGACCTTGGGATGCGTCGCGCTTTCAGCAGGAACAGCCGCAACTGCAGCGGCCGCGTGGCAAGCCAGGCACTTGCCATCATAGGAAGATGAGACCCTTACAATTGCCTGGTGAGGATTGTGGCACGCAACGCAACTGATCCGTGCATCCGTCCCATTGTAGCAGCGGCTGTTGGCGAGGCGGTAGGGTTGAAAGCGAACATCCGCCTGCCCCTGCCAGTGGCTGCGCACTACCGTTTCCCATGTACGGTGGCATTGACCGCAGAAGTTCGAAGTATCTTCGGTCGACATCTGACTGAGTTTTTTGGGGATGGGAACATTCTCTGCGTCGGCAGTGATAGCGGAGAGATGAGCGTCCGCATCGAGATGGCAGTGCTGGCAGGTGACGCCCGGCTTGAGCGCGGCAAGATTCAATTTGTGGTCGACCACCGCACCAGTCGAGTGACAGCCGAAACAAACCTTCGCTTCGGCGCCGGACATTGGCCGTCCAAACGCTTCCTCGATGGATTTCGGCTCGATCCGTTCGTCCCCTGTGGTTATACCGAGCCCATTGATCAACGGATAGTAGCTGACAAGACTCTCGTAAAGCTGACCGTTTCGTTCGAGTACCCATGTCTGTGCCTGGGCACCCAGCGCCCACACGACTGGAACAGCAATCGTCTGTTTACCGTCGGTCACGCTGTAAAGAGTTTTTCCCTCTTTGGTTTCGACCGCGTAGGCATAGGCGCCCTTGCTAAAGGTCAGCCTGGGGTGTGCATTCAGCAACACCTGCGCACCAGGGAGTTGCATCGCGAGGCCCATCTGAGAAAGAGGTTGAGCCATGGCCTCTGCCTGGTGGCAGCTCGCGCATGTCTGTTGTTGCCCTCTCGCTTCAGAGCACGGACACAAGAGCGAGAGCAACACCAGGAATGCCAAGGTCGGCAGGCAGCAATTACGGAGTAGCAACAGGGCCCGACCCTTTCTGCAACAAGGCAAGACATAAGAGCCGCTCACGTCGCGCGTCGCCCGGGCGCCCCGACTTGGAATACGCCTTTGCCAAGGTCATATGCGCTTCCAGATTACCGGGTTCACGTGCAATTACACTCTCAATATGGGGAATGCCGTTGGCGACACTCCCTGTCTCGATCAGCGACCGGCCATAGACGAGTTGCCCAAGAGTGAGCGAAGGGTCCTCTTCGGCAGCTTTCTGCGCGTCGCCAAGCGCACGCGTGTAATCGCCCTGGAAGCCCAGCGCCCAGGCCGACATCGCATGCGCGATGGCACTGTGCGGGGAGAGTGTTACTTCCTGCTCAAACTCTGCAACGGCTGAGTCGGGATCGGTCGGGAAGAGAAGATAACCGTGCAGATAATGTAGATTCTGCTGGGTTGGGTACTGTGTGAAAAGAGCTTCGAACTGCTGCTGGCTGCCGACAGCGTCGCCCGTCATCTGCGCAATCGATGCCCGACCGGTGGCGGCGATCAGTTCACTCTGAGTGGGTTCGATATTGGCTGGAAGCAAAGGCATGCGCAGACCAGCCAGTCCGACCGAGAGTGCGAGTTCAGGGCTGTCTGCGCCCTGCTTGACGAACGCCGTGTATTTCCCAAGTGCTTCCTCGAAGCGTCCAAGACGTGTCAGCACTAACGCTTCATGGTAAAGGATGATCTGGGCATTACGCGGCTGGTTCAATGCGCCGCCGGCTATGCCGCTCTGCAGATCTGCAAGCGACTGGTCGTACTGACCCATCTCGAATTCACAGAGCCCACGCAGGGCCAGAGCAGGGGCGGCATGCGGCGTGAGATTGATGAAGTGAGCCAGCGCCTCGGCAGCCTGTTGATAGCGATCTTCGCTATACTCCATGGTTCCGATGAACCACCAACCATCAGGCCAGCCTGGCTGTAACTCGACGGCCCTGGTATAGAACTGGAGTGCAGCTGCGCGATCACCGCGGTCGCGTGCCGCATCTGCGCTTGCCCGAACAGACGCGAAACCAGGCGGAGAGGAAGCACTCCCGGGGAAGACCTGCGCTAAAATCGGCGTGCACGCCGCACAGAGAGCCAGAGTCACACTGATCATCTGCCTGGCGGTACGCACTGTGCTCAACTTCAATCCGTTCATCATGGCCGATGTCAGCACAGAACCGGAGCCCTTTCTGGGCTGGGCTCCGAGATCTCCTTTTGGCGAAGAGTGTTGCCCTAACGTTCGATCAAGCCCGTGGATATGACTGGGACGATAACAGACAAGGCGCAGCGTTGTCTCGCCATCTTGAGCGACACTTTTGCTTCCACTCAACGGCCAATCGTGCAGGTTCTGCTACAGATCAGTATGCCTGCCATCGTCGAATTCAATTACCGTACTGCGCGCGTAACTTTACTCATCATTTTCCGCGAAGGCTTTTATTTGCAATGACGCAGCTGCTGTAAGTAGTCAATGAATTTCGCCTAGAAGGCTCTCCACCGATAGTCGTAGGCCGGCATAATCTTTATGGTTGACAGTCGTGTCTGAGGCAGCGTAATCAACCAGTGGAGAGACATGATATCGCTATCACGATCCGTTCGATCGCACGAAGGCCACAAGATCGCACGAAACTTTCAAGACGTTTCAAGAAGTAGAACGGCCGTCCCCGTTGAGCCAAGGTACTGCAGACACTCAGCAGTACGGATCAACCTGGATGGAGGCTGAGGCTCTCGAAAAAGGAACAGATGAAGAGCGAGAGCAGTCCCGCAGTAACGGGCGAGACCAACGCAACAAAGACTTTGGAGGTCAGTGTAATGATGAAATCCAACGCAGCCAAGCCGGGCCGTCTCATTCGATCTGGCGTGCTGTATGCAATAGCTATCCTGCTGTTTGCCTGCGGTCTGACCGCATATGCCCAGCAGATCACCGGCACCATCAGCGGCACAGCATACGACCAGGCAGGCGCAGCAATTGCCGGAGCCCAGGTCAGCCTGAAAAATGAAGCCAGCGGCGACGAACGCATGGCTACCACGGAGCAGGACGGCCACTTTGTGATCACTGCCGTGCAGCCCGCGAGCTACAGCCTCAAGATCACCATGAAAGGTTTTTCCGGCTTCCAGGAAAACGGGATCGTCATGAACCAGGGCGATCACAAGGAAGTGCCGAACATCAAGCTTACAGTCGGCGGCGATACCCACACGGTAAATGTAGTCGCCGGTGCTGACGCAGTCGTTCCAACGGATTCGGCCGAGATCAGCACCTCGCTGAATACGCAGATGATCCAGGATTTCCCCCTGCAAGGCCGCGATGCCGGCGAATTGCTCAAGATCGTGCCCGGTATGGCGCTGAACTACGGAGGCACCCAGGGTTCCAGCTTCAACGACAAGAAGGTCGGATCGAACAATGGACCGGTCGGAGCCTATTCTTCAAACGGCACCCAGCCGAACGGCACCATGGCCTACATGCTGGACGGCGCAAACCTGGTTGACCCGGGCAACGATGGCACGCAGATCGCGAACATCAACCCCGACATGGTCGGCAACATCAAGATTCTGACCGGGAACTTCGGCGCCGAATATGCGAAAGGTCCGGTGATCTTTCAGGCGTTGAGCCGCGACGGCGGCCAGCAGTTTCATGGCGAAGGCTATCTATATACGCACAACGCAGCCCTGAATTCGATTGATGCGTACACCAAGAGCCAGGGTGGAACCAACGCTGCGGAAAGCTACTACTACGTCGGCGGCAATGTTGGCGGCCCGATCATCTTCCCCCACTTCGGCTACAACAAGAACCACAACAAGCTGTTCTTCTGGGCGGGCTATGAATATATGCTGCAACACCCGGCCGGGACCATCACCAATAACAACGTGCCCAACTCCAACCAGCTTGCCGGCAACTTCAGCAACGCGGGCATTCCAGCGGCAGCTATCAGCGCGTGGCCGCGCTTCTACACTACGCCTTCGGCCAACCTGCCCGCTGGCTGGAATCCTTCCACGGATTCGTTTCCCACATCTGACAATGATCCAAATGTGGCGGGGCTGCTGAGTCTGTATCCAGCCCCTAACCACACACCGACCGCCGCGAATGGGTATACCAACTACTCCTACTCGAGCCTGCTTCCGCAGAACCGATGGGAAGCGACGGGCAAGGTTGACTACTCCATCAATGACAACTCGAAGATCACGGCCAGCTATGCCTACCAGAAGGAGTCGGACCTTGCGCCTGTTTCCATCTGGTGGGCTGAGCCAAGCACACTCCCCTACCCGACGCCGGGTGCTTCGAAGACGACATCGTATGTAACCAACGTGAACTTCACGCACGTCTTTAATTCCACGACTACCAACGAAGCAGTCTTCAGCCTTTCGAAATTCACCAATCCTTACACGCTGTCGAACCCTTCACTGGCGACCCGCGCCACCAACCACTTCAACGTCAGCACGCTGTACAGCAGTAATGTCAGCACGCAGATTCCGAACCTGGAGCCGGACTACTGCTGCAGCGGCCAGCTTGGCAGTATCAACTACTATCCATTGCCGAATGGCAGCTTCGGCGGCATCAAGCAGGTCCCCGCAGTCTATGACAATTTCACCAAGATCTTCGGGGAACACACGATCAAGGCGGGTTTCTATTGGGATTCGCAGCAAAACTCGCAGCCCAGCACCAATGCCGCGAATGGGACCTACAACATCGAGACCTACGGTTCGAACTCAACCGCAAATCTGGTCGCCGATACGATGCTTGGCAATATCAACTCCTACCAGGAATACAACTCGGTGCCAATCCAGGCAATCAAGTGGCACCAGTGGTCGATCTACGGAGAGGATTCATTCAAGGCTGGCAAGCAGCTGACGCTGAACGTCGGCCTGCGCGCGGATCACATCGGCCAGTGGTATGGGACAGACTTTCAGGTGTTCAACGGCGCCACCTTTGTCGACAACCTGAATGCATCGGCTGCACCGGCGAACACTGGCTTCCAGTGGCATGCCAACACACCGAGCATTCCTCAATCCGGCTTTCCATCGCGCCTGTTTTTCTATGCGCCGCGCCTGGGACTCGCCTACGACATCTTCGGCACAGGCAAAACCGTCTTCCGCGGCGGCTTCGGTACTTATTATTACCAGGCAAGTACTGAAGTCGGCAACGCAGCCAACGGACCATTAGGCCAGGTGGAATTCTCGACGCCAACGGTGTTCAAGGGATACGCGGGCATCCACAACTTCACCCCGCCCACTACGTCTGAGCAGAACGGATCCACCAACAATGTTTACGGCATGGCGCTGGGCGACAGTCGTGTTCCCTTCACCACCAACTGGAACGCGACGATTTCGCAGGCAATTCCCTGGCATTCAGTCTTCGAAATATCCTATGTCGGCAACCGCAGTGCAAACGAGTATGAAGACGGCGGCAACAGTAATCTCTTCAATTTGAATAATGTTCCGCGCGGTGGATTTTTCACTAAAGATCCCTATACTGGACAGTATGCATCGCCATCGGCACCTGCCTGCGGAGCCACGGGGTCCATTTACTGCGAACAAAACCCTGCAGCCTACGCAACGTTTACGGCCAACGACTTCCGTCCTTACCACGTGTATCAGAGCATTTACCTGCTGACCCACGCTCCCTACTCTCGCTATAACTCCTTACAGGTGTCCTTCCAGAAGCAGTCCGGACCTATCACCTTTGTGACCAATTACACGTTCAGCAAGGTGCTTGGCATTCGTGACGGCGGCTCAAACAATGGAAGCGGCAACGGTACAGGCGTTGATCCATTTGTCCTAGCCAACAACTATGGACCACTGGCGTATGACCATACACACATTCTCAACTTCACGTACAACTGGCGTCTGCCCAAGCTGATCCATGGCGATGGACTGGCGACACACCTGGCAGCAGGCGCAGTCGACGGCTGGCAGCTTTCCGGGTACACCGCATTCCAGAGCGGCGCGCCACTGCAGTTGAGCACGGGCGGCAACTTCAATGCCATCTATCCGACTGGCCTGACGGTACCGACCATCGCCAATCCAAACCTGCCGGACGAAAGCATTGCCCTGCCGAATGGGCTCAGGGCAACGTCAGTCAGCCCGTCGACGTGGTTCGGCTCAAGTGCGTATAACGTACTCGTGCCGACTACAACATGCAATCCGTTGGCTCACCTGAAGAGCGGTCAGCGCTTCAACCCGGCCTGCTTCACTACGCCGGCCTATGGAACGCAGGGCAACTACAACGGAGCATATATGCGCAACCCGAACTACTTTGACAGCGATCTCGGCCTCTATAAAGCCTTTGCCGTTAGAGAAGGCCAGCGCGTCGAGATCCGTGCTTCTGCGACCAACTTCCTCAATCATCCTCTGCCGCAGTTTGGCCTGGCCGGCAACAGCGACATTTCCCTCAACTTCCAGCAGACCGCCCCGGCAACCTGCTCCGGTTGTAATGGACTGACTGTGACCTCGCTCTCTCCGACCAACACCAACACCACTACCACCGGTATTCCTGCCTTCAAAACGGGAGCCCGGTTTGTGACCCTGGCAGCAAAGTATTATTTCTAATCACCGTCTTTCAGTAGACTCTTTCGAGAGGGGCGGCTTACGCTGTCCCTCTCTTTTTTAACGTATGCATTGCATGATTACATTCCGCAGCATCCTCTGCTTTTACTTGATCACATCTTTCGCAGCGACTCCGTTGCAGGCCGGTCCAGCGGACGCGTCCCCCATACAATTCAAGCTGCAGAAGATCCCGTTTCGTCTTGAGAATGATGAAACGCCGGCGAAGAATGCGCCGGAAGCCATGGCTGGTGGCGTTGCCGTTTTCGACTACAACGGTGATGGAAGGCCTGACATCTTTTTTACAAATGGCGCGAACATCGCCACACTGAAAAAGGATTCTCCGAAGTACCGTAATCGTTTATTTCGCAATGATGGGAACGGAAACTATACCGATGTGACTGAAGCTGCCGGCCTCGCCGGCACCGGCTATGACATGGGCGTGGCCATCGGCGATTATGACAATGACGGTCACCCGGATATCTTCGTCGCCGGTGTTTATAAGAACACCCTCTACCATAACAACGGTGACGGCACATTCACCGATGTGACGCTGAAGGCAGGACTCATCGCTTCGAATGATCCCGAATTCGGCCCCCTCTGGTCCGTGGCGGCAGCGTGGGTCGATGTAAATAATGACGGGCACCTGGATCTTTTCGTCGTCAACTACATGGCATGGAAATATACCGACACGCCGTTATGTGCGTTTCGAGGAGTGGCGGACTACTGTCACCCGAAGTTCTACAAGCCTTTGCCCAATCAGCTTTTCCTCAGCAAGGGAGATGGTACGTTTCAGGATGTATCCGCAGCCTGGGGAGTTCGTCAGCACCCCGGCAAAGGGATGGGCGTAGGTGTTGCCGATTATGACCTGGACGGAAAGCCTGATCTTTTCGTGCCGAACGACGCGCTGTTCAACAGCCTCTTTCATAATGTTGGCGGCAAGTTTGAAGAGGTCGCCTTTGAGACCGGAGTGTCGCTGACCGAGGACGGCGGATTCATCTCCGGCATGGGACTCGACTTCCGCGACTATAACAATGATGGCTATCCGGACATCGCTTACGTTGCCTTGAACAACCAGACATTTCCTCTGCTGGAAAACACCGGCAAAGGCGACTTCAAGGAAGTGACGACGCCGAGCGGGATGCGTGCGGCATCGATAAAGATGGCAGGCTATGGCGCAGGCTTTTATGACTTCGATAACGATAGATGGAAAGATCTGTTCGTCACTCGCGGTCACGTCGAGTCGATGCCGATCCCCGGCAGTGACATCGACCAGTTCAATACTGTATTTCGCAATCCTGGCGCCGCGCCCGGTGGCAAATGGACCGCTCTGACAGAAGAAGCAGGTCTCAACGCCGCTCCCGGCGGGCGTCATCGCGGCCTCGCTTTTGGTGACCTGGATGGAGACGGCCGCGTGGATGTAGTTGCCACGGCATTGAGCGCTGACGCCGAAATCTGGATGAACCGTAGTCCGAAATCAGGTCACTGGCTTGACGTTGCACTGCGCGGTACGGTAAGTAACCGCGACGGTATCGGAGCCCGCCTGGCGGTCGTGACGGCAAGTGGTACGCAATATAACCACATGACTACAAGCGTTGGTTACGCATCATCAAGCGATGGGCCGGTGCATTTTGGGCTTGGGCCAGACGGGCTAGCACGATCAGTCGAGATCCACTGGCCTTCAGGAAAGATTCAGACGCTGCAGAACGTAGCAGCAGACCAAGTTCTTAAGGTGGCAGAGCCGGCGAACTGATCGCGCCGGTCGATGTGTTGCATGAAACAAAGAAGCGATCGGACGAACTGCATGGATGGCTAAAGGCTCGGCGAACGATGTTCCGCGAGCTTAACGACGCCGTGCAGATAGAAGCCTCACAAATCCTCGCGCAGTTCCCGCGTCTAGTCGGCGAACGCAAGCTGCGCACCTCGGCCGACCCGTTCGTCATCGCCCTGGCGCGTGTCGAGGGCTTTCAGCTAGTGACAGACGAAAAGCCGACGGCTCCATGTCGCGGCCGAACATCCCTGATGTATGCAATGTGTTGGGCACGCCTGCGATCGGCGTCCTCGATCTCATTCGTAAAATAAAAATGGGTAGTTGGCTAGTCAGCTGAACATGAAAAGGTTCTAGCTATTTACATCTCGATATACGATAAAGGACGTTATCATGCGTGAAAACAGCGGAGCCTGTCTTCTATGTCGAGCCATAAAGAGGCCTTGAATACATTTAGGAACTAAGAATGCTCACCGTGCGTATTCTCAGCTGAGGTACTTCAAGCTGTGCGTCTAGGGTTCCCCCTTTTGATAGGTTTCTTTTTGTCGGCAAATGGAGGTGCGCAACAAGCATCCCCACAACCGCCGTCAGCTTGGCACGATCCATCCCCACACAAAGTTCAGTTGGTACCTGTAGACAAAGATGTCCAGCTTGAGGTTCTTGATTGGGGAGGCAATGGGCGTACCTTGATTTTGCTGGCTGGCCTCGGAGCCACAGCACACGTATACGATGATTTCGCACCAAAGCTCGCTACCCGCTACCACGTATACGGCATAACCAGGCGAGGGTTCGGTAATTCAAGTTCTCCCGAAACGGGATACAGCGCAGATCATCTGGCAGATGACGTGCTGGCCGTTCAGGAAAAGCTTCATATTGACCATCCAGTGATTGCCGGGCATTCCATCGCGGGAGAAGAGCTCAGCTCGATAGGAACACGTTACCCGGAGCGGGTTGCTGGGCTGATCTATTTGGACGCGGGCTATCCCTATGGCTTCTATGACCCCACAAAGGGCGATTATCAAATAGACCTTAATGACATCCAAAAGCAGCTCGCAAGCTTACAGTCAAATCACGACAAAGGCACCATGCAGGCATTGGTCCAGCAGGAATTCCCACGGTTTGAGAGAGATCTACAGGAGGAGGTTTCCGACGAGGACATGCGCGAGCTGATCCCGAAATCGTTCTTCCACGGCCCAACAGCCGTGGATCTCTCCAGCATAAAACATTTCAGTGCCTACTATGCACTCCAAGCAGGAGTCACACTCCCTGAGGCCGAACTTCGTGCCGAATTTCAAGTGAATCCTGACGGTAGCGTCGGTCCCCAGCGCGCCCGAGGCGCTGTCTTTGCCGCAGTTCAAGCTGGAGAGAAAAAATACACTGCCCTTCGCGGGCCCATCCTTGCCATCTTTACAACCGGTTTTGGCTTGCCTCCGGCATTCAAGGGTCTTGCGCCTGAGGTAGCAAACAAATTTGCTGCGAAAGACGCGGCACTGCATGCAGAGGATATTGCGGCATTCAAAAAGAACAACCCCTCCGCCGCAGTGATCGCCTTACCTCATGCCAATCACTCCATCTTCATCTCTAATGAAGCTGACGTAGAACGCGAGATTACGAATTTCATTAACAAACTTCCCTGATAGAACTCAATTGAAGGCACAACTCTGAGGCTCACTCCAATCCCAAGCTCTAATAGCGGTCTTTGGATTGATAAACCAAAGAGCGCGTTTGCATCTTGAGTCGCAAGCTATCCATTCTTTTGCATGCGGTAAGTGAATGCGAACGCTTTGTTATCAGGCACATGAAAAGCGCTCAGCGTTGGGGAGATCTCTAGCCCGATGAGTTTTCTGCGACAGACTAAACAAGGGTGACCTCGGCCTGGATATTTGTGCCGCGTGCGTCCGCCAATAGGCTGATGTAAGCTGCCCGATATCGGGTAAGCAGTTCGGCACCATCAATGGAACGAGAAACAGCGCGCGTCAACTTCAACTGGCGCTCAAGTTCCTGTTCTAGTCGCGGCAGGCAGGGGCGATTCCCGGATTACGAGGTCTGCGCCTCTGATTTCAGGATTGAAGCCCCTCGATGTTCGTGCAGCAGCTCCATTCTGCCAGGTGCTGCTGCGCTTCACCCTGGGATCACCAGTGTCTCCGCTGGAAGCTTGATCAGAAACGTTGAGCCCTGATTGACGTCGGAGCGCAATTCAATCTGGAAACCGTGAATCTCCACAATCCACTTAACAATGGAAAGCCCCAGCCCTGAACCAACCAGGTCCTTACGACTGCGTGCGCCATCAGCTCGGAAGAGACGATCAAAGACACGCCCCTGGATCTCCGGCGGGATCCCGATACCGTCGTCGCGCACTTCAAGAATTAAATCTTGGCCGTGCTGTCGGCATGAAATCTCGATCAGACCTCCAGCCGGCGTGTACTTTAGCGAATTATCGATGAGCGAGCTCAACATCCGGCGCAATAACGAGCGATCTCCCAACACCCAAAGCTCTTCGCATTCGTTCTGCTTTACACGCAGCGTCTGTTGCTTGATGGCCGCGGCAGCACAACAAGCGGCAAAGACTTCAGATACCAATTCACCAAAGTCTACCGGTACCCTGAGTATGGTCTGCGCTGTGCCCTCAGATCGAGCGGCAAGAAGCATATCCTCGAGCATCGCAAGGATGTGGTTAGATTCCTGCTGGATGGTGGCAAGGGTGGCACGGTAACTCTCCGGCGTTCGGGTCCGTCGGAGGCCGAGCTCCGCGTTCGCCAAGATGACAGTCATTGCCGAGCGCAGGTCGTGTGAGACATCCATGGTGAATCGCGTGGAACGATTGACCTCGGTCTCGAGCCGGACCAGCAGGTCGTTCCAGGCCTCAGCGAGGGATTGCAGTTCATCGCTGGTTTGCGGCACGGGGAGGCGGCCATCCAGGGCATTCAGACTTAGCCTGCGCGCGGTCTCGGTCAGGCGACCGACAGGCTGCAAGGCTCTGCGGCTCATGCCGTATCCACCGACTAACGAACCAACAAGCACGAGAGGCAGAAGAACGAAATAGCCTGTGCGAACAGAGCGCAGGATATCGTCATGCTCATCAGTGACGCCGGACATGAGCAGCCATACAAGCTTTCCGTCCAATGTGGTCTGGTGAGCCAGCAGCCGCCAGTGATGATCGCCGCGCCGAAAAGTGGAGAGGCAGGGGGTGTGGCAACTCCGCCCGGACTGAGGCCGCGGCAGCTCCGGGTCGCTCTCGGGATAGAGTCGCTGGCCGGTTGGGTCGAGCACTTCGATGACATCGGAGTCCGGAGATGCTTTGGAGAAATGATGAATCTGCGTGACGAAGTTCTTGCCGGGGGATTGTTCCTCAGGGTCACTGATATACGAGAGGAAACGTTGCTCGCGCTGCAGCATGTTCTGCTCGCGTGAGGCGCGCAACTCGTGCTTAAGGTACTGGGACAACACTGCTCCATAGCAAGACATGCAAACGAAGGTGAAGACGATATGCCAAAGCGACAGCCGAAAGCGTAAAGAGGCGGTGTTGATGCCAGCGAAGCGCCGCGCAGACCCGGTGCGGAGGGAATTGACGAGCGGGCCATCAGCTGCCAAAGCGGTACCCCAGGGCTCGAACGGTGCGGATCAGGCTTGCCTCGCCGGGACGGTCGATCTTTGAGCGCAGGCTGTGAATGTGGAACTCTAGCGAGTTCTGGGTGGGCTCAGCGGCAAGGCCCCAGCCGGCCTGAATAAGCTGGCGATGGCTAACGACGGTGTTCGCCCGCCGCATGAGTAATGCGAGCAAAGCAAACTCGCGTTTGGTCAATTTGACCTCGCCGGAGTCGCGTAGGACCGCGCGTTGGGCTGGATCAAGAATCAGGCCCGCAGCCGTGATGGTGGCGTGTTCAGCGACGGGACCGCGCCGGCCGACGGAACGCACCCGCGCCAGCAGGAGATCGAGGTGGAACGGCTTGGTCACGTAGTCGTCCGCGCCGAGATCGAGCGCTCGCACAACATCAGTCATTGAATCGCGGGCGGAGAGCACCAGGATCGGCACAGAAGACCTCGCTTCCCGCACTGTGCGAAGGATCTCAAAGCCGTCGCGCTCCGGAATCATCAGGTCCAGGACGGCGAGGTTGTAGGGCATCGAGAGCAGGCACTCCTGCGCTTTCAAGCCGTCGGAGAGTGCGTCTACATGATGGCCCTCTTCGGTTAAGGCTTGCTCAACGACCGAAGCAATTCGAGGGTCGTCCTCTACCAGAAGGATATTCAGGGGTAAGAGCTCCTTTCAACCGTTTCCGCGCGGTTTAGAGTGTGACGCGACGCAAGATGAACATTTGGTAAAGGGAAGGTGTAAGTTCCGTGAACCGGGCACTTCTCTCAGGAAAACCTCAGTTTCACTTCTTTGAATGGGTTTACCGAAGTGAGATGGACAAGCGTTGAAGGGCGCGCTTCGGGACCAAACATCATGCGAAGAAAGCTAAACCGCACCCTGTTGCTCGCTGTAGTTGCGCAAGCGACACTGCTCTCCGCAACGCTGCATGCGCAGATTGATCGAGCTGAGATCAATGGAACCGTGACCGATATCACGGGTGCCGCAATCCCGGGCGCACAGATCGCCGTCACCCAGGAAGGCACCAACCAGAAACGCACCATTTTCACCAATGCAGGCGGCGACTATGTGGTCTCTTCGCTGCCTGTAGGGCGCTTTACCCTGGTCATTCACGAAGCGGGTTTCAACGACTTCCGAATCGCCGATATCGACCTGCATGCAGGGGATGTCCGGACGTTCAATGGACACCTGGAGACTGGCTCGCTGAGCCAGACCGTGTCGGTGGAGGCCGACCGAGGCGCCGTTCAACTTGACAAGAGCGACGCCACCTTCGGAGGCACCATCCAGGCAGTGCAGGTGGAAGAGCTTCCGCTGAATGGCCGGAATATTGCCACTTTGGAATTGCTGGCACCTGGCGCGATCGATACCGGCTCCGGTCAGCAGGCGACGATCCGCTTTGCCGGCCAAGGCATTGACGATACCAACTACCGCTTCGACGGCGTGGACGCGAGCGGCGTCCTCCGTCAAGCGCTAAAGTCGGGTTTGCGCCTGCAATTCTCGACCGAAGCTGTCAACGAATTCAAGATAGACGCCGGCGCTTACCTTGCCGATACCGGTGGCTCCGCGGGCGGGCAGGTGGGGCTTATCTCCAAGAGCGGCACCAACCAGTTCCACGGCAGCGTGTTTGATTATCTGCGCAACAGCTATTTCGACGCGCTCTCGCCGATCAAAGCGTCAGTGCATCCCACCTTTCACCTGAATCAGTTCGGTGGCAGCCTGGGCGGACCGATCGTCAAAGACCGCACCTTTTTCTTCGCCGATTACGAAGGTTTCCGCCAGCAACTCGCAGGGGTTCCGACCACCGGTTTCGTGCCCAGCGCTTCGTTTCGCGCGCAGGTACTCGCCACCCAGCCGTCGCTTGCCAAACTGATCAACCTGTTCCCCGTGGGTACCGCCGCTGGCAGTAACGCCAATACCTCAACGTACTCCAGTCTGACGCCCAGTCCGGACCAGGAAGATTCCGGCATGGCGCGGATGGATCATCGGTTCAGCGACCGTGACTCCGCATTCCTCCGCTTCAACACCGACCAGGGCGTAACAACCAGCGCGCTCGGCGCTGCGGGAGCAGCCAGCACCGTCAGTTCCCAGTTGTACAACGTCGCCATTGAGGAATCGCACATCTTCAGCCCCACCCTCCTGAACGAGGCTGAGTTCGGGTTCAACCGCAACACCTATATTCAGACCCAGAACACGGGCAGCCCGCTCAACATCGTGATCAGCGGCTTCTCGGAAATCTACGAAAACTATAACAAGCAGCAGGTGGGCGAGAGCTACTCGGTCAACGACACGGTAACCTGGACCAAGGGTCGTCACACGTTGAAATATGGCGCCGACGTTCGCTTTCCCCAGTACGACGAGCAGAACTCGCTGGACAGCACGGCTAACTTTACCGGTCCCACCACATTCCTCGCCAATCAACTCAACAGCTTCCAACTGACCGCTCCACTGCCCGACAAAGGGCTCAAAAAGCTGCAAGCGGCCGGCTTTGCCGAGGACGAGTGGAAGGCTTCGCCCAACTTCACGATCAACTATGGCCTGCGCTATAACTACTTCTCGCCATTCCATGAGCAACATGGCAACGAGATCCCCTTCGACATCGCAAGCTGCGGCGGCTACTGCGCCTTCGGCTCAGCCTTCTACTTCGACAACTTCTTCGACTTCGATCCCCGCGTAGGGCTGTCCTACTCTCCCGCATCGCTCAATGGCAAAATGACCTTCCGCGCGGGATACGGCATGTACCACGGAGAAGATCAGTTGGGCGATGAAGACAGCCCCGTGGTCAACACGGAGCCTTCGACCACACTCACCTCCAGCAGCGCCCTCACGTATTCCTACCCGGTAAACCCTGCGCTTACTCCGCAGGTCGGCCTGGCGCTGACGCCCCGGTCAATGGCGCGAAAACATCCTGACGCCTACACCCAGCAGTGGACCGCTTCAGTGCAGCGCGCGCTTCCTGGCGAGACGGTGCTCACCTTGACCTACCTCGGCGTGAAGGGAACGCATCTGTTTCGCCGGAGCTACACCGACCTGATCGATTCCTCAACGGGGACACGGCCGCTGCCACAGTACCCAAGCGAGATCGATACGAAGTTCAACGAAGGCGGCTCCCACTACGATGCCTTGCAGATCAACCTGAACCGCCAGTTTCACGGAGGCTTCTTTGTCGGCGCAAACTATATGTACTCGCACGCGGTCGATGACGGCTCGGTCGGTGCCGGTGAAGCCGATGCACCGCAGAATGTCAGCAACCCCGCAGGTGACTACGGCAACAGCGATGACGATGTGCGACAAACCGGCAACATGAGCTTCGTGTATAACCTGCCCTTCGGCCTCGGCACCTCGCACCTGAACCACGGCAAGTGGCTCAATGCGGCGGTGGGCGGATGGTCGGTGAACACGCTCCTCCAGGTGCGTTCCGGCCTGCCGATCAACGTGACCCTTTCGCGCAGCGCCACGGAACTTCCGGATGGCAACAACGTCGATCAACGGCCAAATCGCGTTGCCGGTGTCTCGCTCTATGCCGGCAAGGGCATTCACTCCTGGCTTAATCCCGCGGCGTTTGCCGTCCCCGTCTCCTGCCCCAAAACAGGTCTCTGCGTCGTTCAATCAGGTGTCTCGCCATGGGGCAATCTCCAGAAAAACGCGGCCTACGGTCCAAACTTCTGGCAGGATGACGCCACTATGCAAAAGACCTTTCGTCTGTCGGAGCACAACAACCTCATCTTCCGCGCGGAAGCCTTCAACCTCTTCAACCGGGCTCAGTATGGCAATCCGGGTTCCGGCCTCAACGAGGCGCCCAATCCAGTCGCCGGCCAACCCAACATCATCTCCGCTCCTTCCAGCTTTGGAGTGATCTCCTCCACCGTCAACAGCGCCGGCCTTGTCGGCACCGGAACCCCCCGTGAATTGGAGTTTGGGCTCCGTCTCACCTACTAACCTCTGCCCTGGGCTCGCTCGCAGGAGCCGGCGAGCCCGTATGCAGCTCCACCTGAAAGGTTGAAAGAATGAATCGCATGATCTACCAGGCTGCACTTCTGGCCACTCTATCCACCATCGTCTCCGTCTCGCCCGCTATCGCCCAGAAGGAAGCGAAGGACACCGGACCGCTGACCCTGATTCACACCACTCCCTTGCCAGAGATCGTTGGCGACTTCGACCACTTCACGGTCGACGCAAAGCGCAACCACCTCTTCATCTCCGCCGAGGTCCATCACTCGATCGAGATGTTCGATCTGCGCACCGGTGAACATCTCCAGAGCATTCCCGGCTTCAAGACGCCGCACTCCATCGCGTTCGCGCCCGAGAAGGACGAACTCATGATCGCTGACGGCGGCGATTCCGCCCTGATCCTCATCTCCGGCGAGGACTTTCACCGCATTGATCGCATCCCGTTGATCGATGGCTCCGCCACGCAGAAGGGTGACTCCCCCGACGCCGGCTTCTATGATGCCGCGAACCGGCTCTTCTACATCGGCAACGGCGGCGCGTCGGCGAACCTCCCGGATTCCACCATCTCCATCTTCTCGGTAGACCAGGGCAAGCTCCTCAATGAGAAGTTTTCTGTCAACGGAAACAACGTCGAAAGCATGGGCATTGACCCCGTCCATCACAAGCTCTACGTCAACATCCGCGACAAGCAGCAGATCGGCGTCTACGACCTGAACACCACGAAGCTGCTGACCACCTGGACTGCGCCCGGTCTGAAAGCCAACACCGCTCTGCTGGTTGACGTCAAAGATCAGCGCATCTTCGTCGCCGGCCGCAAGCCTGGCATCTTCTACGTGTTTGACGCGGAGGGCAAGCTGGTTCAGCAGCTTCCCTGCGCTGACATCAATGACGACATGAGCTATGACCCCACCCTTAAGCGCATCTACATCAGCGGCACCCAGGGACTTAGCGTCATCCACCAGGATTCCCCCGACACCTACACCGAAATTCTCCGGCTCCCGACCAACGGTGCGAAGACGTCTATCTTTGTGCCTGCGCTGCACCAGTTCTACGCGGCCCATCCGAAGAACGTGATCGACGACGCAGGCCTCCTCGTCTACCACGTCAACCCCTAACCCATCGTCCATCGATCGGGCCGGTTGCGTGCATGCGACCGGCCCGCCGACCAGAGAGAAAGCCCGTCCATGTTCAGGTCATTTCAGCATCTCCTCGCGGTCTCCATGCTGGCGATTCTTGCCTCCTTCTCCGCCTCCGCCCCCGCGCAGGCGCCGACTACACCCGCCGCGCCTGCCCCGGATCGCTACTTGAAGGTGAACGCTCCCTATGCACAACAATTGCTCGTTGAAGCCAAAGCCGCGCACCCCGAGTTGAAGAAGATCGGCTTGCACGCCGTCCCCCCGGGTGAAACCGAAACCTGCATCATCGCCAACCCCATCACCTCCAAGATCGGCAAAATTTCTTCGCTGCGCGACCTCACCGTGGTGTCCTCTGGCCAGCCCAAGGTCTACCCACACGCCGAGGAGGGCGGCTTCTTCGATCTCGGCCTGCCCATGTTCGACGCGGAGAAGCGCCCCATCGGCCTTATGGTCATGGAGATCCCCTACAAAGACGCTCCCACCGGCCAAGCCGCGCTTGGCATGGGCCTCAAGATCCGCGACGAGATCGCAGCGCGGATCCCAGACAAGCAGGCGTTGTTCAAACCCGCCCACTAGAGCAAATTACCTGATGCTCTGGTGTTTCTGGCTGGATACATGTTGGCCTTTTCCTGGCGAAAAGGCCCCGTGTTCATCGTGTCTTCGCTCTACACCTTCAGATAATTTGCTCTACCCCGTTGCTTCCGGAGAAATCATCCTATGACTCGTTGCTCCCCGTATCTCCTGGCCGCGCTATTTGCTCTGGGTGAATGGCGCAGAACTCCTTGCCAGGCTGCTGTGCCAGCCGTGCAGTCGCCGGCGCAACCCGCGCAGGTCGTCCCTGCCAGGGCACCTCACTTCCTCGATCCTGCCAATCTGCCGTTAGCCAGTCTGATCCCTTCGCCTCCGGCTGCGTACTCGGTTGAAGGCAAAGCCGACCTCGCCGAGGTTCACCGCATCGAGCGCACCCGTACACCCGCGCAGGTACGCGCCGCCCAGTACGACGACACGCACGAGGACATCTTCATCTACTCGGGCGTTGTCGGCCAGGGCTTCAACGCCCAAACGCTCCCTTTGACCTTCGCCCTCTCAAAGCATCTGCGCAGCGATGCTGGACTGATCGACAATCCTCTCAAGCTCCTCTACAAGCGCCCCCGGACTTACAACTTCGATCACAGCCTGCACCCCGTCTGCGAAACCAACCAGGAGATGTCGTACCCCAGTGGACACGCCATCAACGGCTACCTCTACGCGTTTACGCTGGCTGAACTCCTGCCTGCTCGACACGACGCCATTCTCAACCGGGCCGATGCGTACGCACACAATCGTGTGGTCTGCGGGTCGCACTATCCAACCGATACGGAAGCCAGCCGGCGGGTTGCGTCGTTCGTCTTCGGCGCTCTTCTTGTGAATCCCCTTTTTATTGCCGAGCTTGAGGCTGCTCGTGCCGAGCTTCACCAACATCTTCTCCATCCATGATCGACTTGCCTTAATCTGCAGCGTCCGTCAAATCACCTCTGCTCTAGACTAAGAGGTAGGTCGGATGCTCTCTTCCAGTGTGG
>CAZZXL010000068.1:0-23083 GCA_964658035.1 uncultured Acetobacteraceae bacterium | reverse complement strand
TAACGGACAACTTGGAAGGCAATGGAAAGGTTTTGCTCGTCGAGGGATCAACCGTTGCCGGTGTGGACGCAGCTGTTTCATTTTTAATGAATGACGCACGAATGAAGCCGATACTTGCTCAGGCCTCGAAACGGGACGGGCACCCAGAAAAGTTCGAGGTGCTGCTAAGTGCTGATTTTCTTAAGAGCAGCAGCCCGGATGCACGCCTCCTAGCGACCCGCTTCTAAGTTTGATTGATCGTCGGTTTCTTGAGCTCCCGCTCTCATACGATGGTGTTTCCTTGAGAGCGCATGAAACCGATGATCACCGGGCTATATTGGACGCAATCGTTTTCCGCCCGACAATCTGGAAGACTCCGCATGTAGAACTCCTCGCCGTTCTGAGCGTCACGCTGCCGAAATCGTATGCCCGGCATGTCTTCAGCGAGCGGCTTCATATCGAACACTATCGTGCCGTTCCGAAAAGACAGATCGTTGAGTGAAAGGTCGCTAGACCTTAGAACGATGATTCCATCGGGAAAGCCCTCCTTACCAATGTAGTGCACGTCAGCTTTCCCGCCAACAGGATGCCAATGACTTGCGGTCATCGAGACAACTTGGCTGGTTCTAGGGTTAGGCGCTCCCGCGCGGAGAGGGGTGGCCGCGAGAGGGATAGCGGGACTTCAAGTATTACAGCCAGTATCAACTTGTGTATTGTTTTCCTTGGTTTTGTTGTGTACGTGGGCAGGTGTCACTCCAGGCCTACTTTTGCAATGACAACCCGATCCCGGTCGAATCTCTGAGCTTTAATTCCATCCCCCATCCGAAGTGCTGCGTGTTGCCCGGCAGAGTATCGTCGAGCGCAATCGCGATTTCATTGTTCCCCTTCTTGAGAGGTAATGAAAACGTTGCGTTTTCCAAGGAGATCCGCTCGTCAGCGGCTTTCGCAGCCGGGAAACCTTCGATGTTTCTGCCTGTAAATACAAGGACTCCGTTCACATAAATCCAGATTTCGCGTACCCAGCCAATCTGCACCGTTTTTGATTGGGCCTTTTCGGAGACGAGGTTTGTTCTTGCCCACGCCAAAGAGATCACCGCTCCACTCTTTGCCGAACCGACGTCGCGCGAGAAGTTGACCAAGCCCTTAGTATCCGCCGTTGTGGACTTCCAGGCTTCACCATCAAGGGGCATGGACTCATAAGGAGGCTGGACTCCCACGGGCGCATCTATCTTCGTGTCGAGAACGGAGGGGAGCACGGACGGCGTTGAAATCTGCCAGTGTCTCAGGATTCGATCTCTTCGCTCTCTAAGCGTTCGCGCTGCGGACGACAATACCTTTGCCGGCGTAATCACGAGATTCGCATATTTTGCAGGACCTCCGAAGGTGAGTCCACCGGACAGCGCACCGCCCTCCATGTGGTCGACGCTGAGTGTTGGCTGGCTGGAGCGGTTGACGTACACACGCATTATCCGACCAAGTACTACAACGCGGAAGTGGTTCCAACTTGAGATGCGAATAGGCGCGGCCGTCTGATACTCCGGGAATAGATCCCATCCGAACGCGCCATGCTCCAGGGGCATGTACTGTAAGCAATCAGATGACGTGTCACACGCTTTTTGTGGACGGAAGTAGAGAGCTTCAGCGTTCTCTCGATTCTGGGCGCGGAGCCTCATTCCGAGTATTCCGTGATCCGGCATGTACATTTCAAACTCGATCGTGCGTCTTGAAACATCAATCCTTCACGTCCACTCCCCCTTGCTGACCTGAAGCACCCCATCCGGTGCGTGATCGTCGGCCGTGAACTTGGCATTACTGTTAGTGAGCAAGCGATCAGCTTTCATGGGAACCAGGATGCTTGTCTGAGCAAAGCTGTTGGGTAAACTAAAGAACACCAGGACCAGCAGCAATGAGGAATGGAGGAAGCAAAAGGCACTAGAGAAAGGGAACGCCCGAAAACGCAGCACGTAAGAATTCCGTTCGTAAGAATAGTTTTTCGTGAACTCTGGTTGAAGACCTGTACGACGCATGCTGTGTGGGGATTTGACGATTAGGTTACTGCGGCAATCCGTCCCACCTGACCAAAAGCATCGAAATGAAGACGAGCTTCCTACGATTGAGACAGAAAATCCCACTCAGGGAAGATGAAGACAATCGGATCTCCGAACATGAAAAGCTCGTCGCCAAGCTCGTATCCTGTCCGACCCCTTATTCGTTGATAATCTGTCCGACTACGCACGCTTTGAAGTCGTGCATATCTGCTGTTGTGAGGAGATATCATCGGACCCGGAGGTAAGCAGCTCAGGGTTCCGCTTCAAAAACAGCTATTCGCGGACCAACAAGCAGTCCAGCATACCCCATGTAGACACGATCAGTGAGGGGATCTACCGCTAGGGTATGCGCGCCCAGGTGAGTGCGGACCGTTTCCGCAAGGCCAAATGTTCCATCTGACTTGCCCTGCAGCACAGTCAATTGACCAAATGCGCCGGCCGAGTAGGCTCTTTCGAGCCTACCGTCGTACGCCATCGTATCGGGATGCTTTCCGACTGGGTAAGAGGCAGTGACAATATGCTTGCCAATATCGAAAATCACCGCTATCGAATTCCCGCCGCAAGCAACGATCAAACGGTGCCTCACTCCATCGATAGCCAGGCCCGAAGGTCCCTGACATCCGGCAAGCGGCCACCGACCGACAACCGCTCGTGTACCCAGGTTCAGTGCCACGATCTCGTTTGTGTCCTCCAGATTCTGGAAGAGCAGCCCCGACGTAGGATCGAAGACTGCAAACTCCGCTTTTCCGCCCAGAGCAACTGTCGCAATGACCACCTTCCCCACTGGATCGATGAGGGTGGCTGTTTTGGCGTCACCATGTGCGACGTAGATCATGGCAGGAATTGAATCGAAAGACGGCACATAGATGATGGAGTCTGGATCGGCGGCCACAAGAATCGAGCGCACGGTGCTCATCTGTGCAAGATCGAAGACCTCGACGGTATTGACTCCGCTGCGAGACACAAAGGCCAAGCCAGTGGCCGGATCGATGGCTACACCGTGTGCGGATGGTCGACCGTGCAGGACAGCCAGATCTTTTAGTGAGCTGCCAGCGTGAGTTGAGATGCGAGTCACATCGCCACTGCTGATGCCTGCGATAAAGACGTCGTTTCCCTGCACTGTCAGGTAGTCGAGGACATTGAGTAAACCTGTGCGCTGAAGCGGGATGTAACCGACAAATCGGAGGCTCCGTGCCTGCTCCGGCGTACCCGGAATTGTGAGCCACGCCAATGTCCCGAGCAGAAACACCAATGGAAGTAGTACTAGCAATCGTATCTTCGCCGAACGCATCTTTACCTCTTTTATGATCGTAGGGCTCTTATCCAGCAGATTTGCTGCATACGGTGGTGTGGATGACAACCGACACAAGAAATCCGCGGATAAGACTGCTTCCATCAATCTGTGACCAACTCCCGAGAGCGACTCCATGAAGCGTAATACGTGTTACGCTTTATGTGAAGCGGTGCATAAGGGGTATGGCAGTCATGTACATGAAGTATCTTCACCAACAAAGTATCGCGCTAGGGCTGGGCGCTCGAAGCTGTACCTGGGCCATAATGCCAGGGTCGCTCAAATGCTCGATCACTTTGTGCAATATGTCGGATCATCGCCCGACGCATCCCCTGCCATCCTGTGTGCTATCGAGCATATGCAGATGGAGGAAGGAATCTGGTATCCGGTGGGCGGCACGCGTTCGGTCCCAGAAGCGCTCGTCCGACTTGGGAAGGAACTTGGCGTCGTCTTCCATGTTGAAGCCGATGTCGCTTGCATCACCTCTCAGCCTGGCGTGAATGGGAAGGTAACGGGCCTGTATACGACCAGTGTTATGGAGTACCAGTTTGACTGCATCGTCTCAAACGCAGACGCTGTGCGCACCCACCGCGAGTTGATCGGTGGGGATGCGGCGAAGCTTTTCGAGAACAAACGAAAATACGAGCCCGCCGGTTCAGGAGTTGTCCTGTATCTGGGATTGAACAAACGATACGACCATCTTGCGCATCACGATTTCGTCTTTTCAAAAGACCCCAAGGAAGAGTTCCGATCAATCTACGAGCGCGGAGAGCCAGCAGCTGACCCTACCTGTTATCTTGCTGCCACCTCCAGGACCGATCCAGAGACCGCGCCGTCTGGGGGAGAAGCACTGTATGTGCTGGTGCATACACCGTATCTAAGACCAGGTCACGACTGGCAGAAGATGTTCCCGGCCTATCGGCAAGTCATCCTCGACAAACTTAAGAGGACTGCCGGTCTGACTGACATAGAGGACCGGATCGTCTTCGAGTCTTCGCTCACGCCACAAGACATCCACGACCGTTATCGCGTTCTGAATGGTGCAATCTATGGCATATCGAGCCACGGAACGTGGAATGGGGCGTTCAAGCCGGCGAATCGTAGCAGAGACATGCCGGGGATGTATCTGGCGGGGGGAAGCGGCCCGGCCCGGGTATGCCAATGGTTCTGATGTCCGGCTGGGTCGCAGCGGACAGCCTGGACCAGGACGCAAACAGATCGTCTATGGAGCGTTGATCAACGGATCGCATGCGAGCCACGAACTGGCGCTCCTTCTCGCAAGCTTATTGTTTTTCGGCACAGCGAGCTCCTGCACCGACGTACAGCACGACTAATAAGCATTTGAGAGGCCCACCATGAAATTGTCACCCATGTCTCGCAGGTCGTTCGCTCTCCGCATCGCGGGTTCCACAGCAGCCATTCTCCTCAGCCCATACCTCTCGGCGCAAACACCAACATCGCGCCTGGTCGTGAAGGTAGCTGGAATTCGGAACGCTACCGGCAAGGTACAGGTCCGACTCTGGAACGCAAAAGAAGGCTTCCTGAAAGACGAGGCGAAGGCGATTCGGCGAGCTACCGTGGATATCTTGAATGGGGCCGCTACTGCAACCTTCACTGAAGTTCCTCAAGGGGAATACGCCGTTTCCGCTTACCACGATGAAAACAATAACGGAAAGATGGACACGCGCTTTCCTGGGATCCCAGTTGAGGGTGTCGCTGTGTCCAACGACCCACATAAGAAATTTGGACCTCCTCCTTACGAGTCGTGTCGCTTTGCTCTAGGCGAACCTGAGCAGACGGTTTTAATTGTGATCGAGTACTAACAATGCCACATTGGAGCCATCGATGAAGGGCACGCAAATCACGCAGTTCGCCTACAAGCTCACTCGCTTCCGCTTCTTCAATTGCTATCTTGTGCTGGAGAGTGATGGCCTCACCCTAATCGACACCGGCTTTCCAGGCGCGGGAAAAGACGTCGTCGCGGCCGCCGAGATGTTCGGAGAATCGATCACGCGGATCGCGCTGACGCACGCTCATGGTGATCACGTTGGATCGGTCGATGAGCTCGCTGCTTTACTAAACTCCGGATCTCAACCTGCCTTGCAGGTGGCGGCCAGTGGCAGAAGCGTTCCGCTCCTGCGACAGCCACCCGACGTTATACATCCACCTGGGGAGCCTGGAGGAAAGATCAAGGGATCATTGCCAGGCATGAAGACCCGCCTAACCACGGAGTTGAAGGAGGGTGAAACGTTTGCCTCGCTCCGCGTGATCGAGACACCCGGCCACATACCTGGCCATCTCTCTTACCTGGATGAACGGGACGGCACCTTGTTCGCTGGTGACGCACTCACCGGCGTCGGCGGCTTGTGTATCGCGGGTTACTCTCCGTGGTACTTTCCGATGCCGAACATGTTCACCTGGAATAAAGCACTAGCGCTTGAGAGTGTGAAGAAGTTGCTCACCTACCGTATCGAACGGTTTGCTACAGGGCACGGCCTCGTTCGTCCCGGTGGTCAGGGCGTGCTCAAGCAGGCAGTCGCGCGAGCTTCATCGCAGCCACCGGTCGCAGTATCGGCGTAGCGCCGGCATCGCAGGCTGGCGGGCACTGAACCCAATGTAACCGTCGGGCCGGACAACCAAGACTGCGATGCCTTTCGTTCGTTGATATGCGTCGGATGCGTACCGCTCCACATCTAGGTATGTACAAGCGAAGTCGTCCTCGATTGCTGTCGAGGAGATAAGCATATACTGCAGGTCTTTGAACGTCTTTGCGAGTTCAGAGCATTCTTCCCTCATCCTGCGGAGCTCTGGGCTCGCACCATCGCAAAAGCACAACAGCGTCCAACTATTGGCATACAACATGCTAAACAGCGAGATCGTTTGAAGGCCGTTTTTGCGCACGACGAACGCATCAGGAGCCCGATCTCCGGCTCCAAGACCTGAGTGCTTGTTGTAGCGAAGGCTCAGCGTGCTCTCAGGGTAAGAGATCATGAGTTGTGCGGAGCGATCACGAAAGTGCCTTCCCGCGCCATGCGCCAGAGCGATCGGTGCGATAAGCGGGAGAACGATCTTTTGTATTGTGGTTGGAAATGCGGCACGCTGCAGAATAGCGCCCTGTTCCTTGTCAAGGGCCAAACGGACGGCATGTCTCTCCTCGCTGTACGTCTCCAGAAGCCTCTCCATGGGATGCTTGAGTGATGAGTGCAACTTCCATGCCAGGTTGAAGGCGTCCTGCATTCCTGTATTCATCCCCTGTCCATATACAGGAATGGTCATATGTCCAGCGTCTCCAGCCAGAAAGACCCTCCCGGCCTGAAAGCTCCGGGCAACGCCGTGATTTAGACGCCCCCGCGTGAGCCAGATCGGGTCATATAGTTCGACGCTCTGGTCTCCCGTGACACCCCGAACAGCTGCCTGCATTTCTTCGAGCGTAGGGGCCACGATCTGGGACCCCATCATCAGACGTGACGACAAAGAACCGATCATGTCCTCCAGGCAGCGGAAGGTAGCCAAGGTATTGGTTGTCTCCGAGGAAGAAATCGGCGATCCCGATCTGCACGGGTCTGCTCCACCGCACCCGCGCATCGACTTGACGAAGAATCCGCGCTTGCAGCTGTTCGGGCTCAAAGCTCAGGCCAATGTGTTGACGGGTGAAGCCGGAGGGGCCATCGCAACCCACAACGTATTTGCAGCGGATCGAAGACTTTCTGCCCGAGCCCTCCACCTCTACGCTGACGCTGTCAGACTCGTTATAGAGCACCAAAGCCTTCGTGTTCCGTTCGATCTCAACTCCGGTGCGGAGGAGAAAGGCGCTCAACTCGGTTTCTATAACGTTTTGCCCCACGAAGAGAGGTACCGGGTACGGACTTTGGTTATCGTCCATGCGGACGTGGCCGAGAGCTTTCCCGTAGGCATGGAAAGACACGGCGCGAAGGGGCGTAGCGTGTGGAGTGAGCAGGTCCAGGACACCAAGCGATGCGAATATCTGCTGCGTGCGCGGCCATAGATTCGCAGCTTTAGAGTGCTTTTCTGGCCCGGCTTTCAGATCTATGATCCGAAAGCGGACCTGCTGCTTCTTGAGGGCAATGGCAAGCGTAAGCCCAACCGGCCCCACGCCGATGATGAGAACGTCAATATCGTACTTAGTGCTGTTATCCATCAAGGAGATTCTTTAGGGCGCAGAGAAGCGATGGGCAAAAGAGCCCTGGTTGATGTAGCGATATCAGGCATTGCTTATTTGCCTTCGCCGCAGCACTTGTACGTCGGCTTCAGCGTCCTTTACTGCTAGAAGGAATCGGAATCCCGGATGCATGGTTTCAACTCTCTAAAGCTCTGACTTGAAGCAGACGTACTCCAGGATGAAGTCGCAACCCAAACAAGCTGTCATGGCAGGAGCGGACACCGGGAACTTCCCGTCCGCTCCCATCTGGGAGCACCGCCGTTCTGTAAGCGAAACACCTTACTTACGTATCTTGAAGCCGACACCGGCAATGACATTGATCGTGCCGAAGGTGCCGGTTGTTCCTGTTAAGGTACCGTTGCTGCCGTATGTCCCCGCCGGCGATATCTTTCCATATGCAGAATAGTGAGCTTCGGTGGTGACATAAAAGCGATTGGTAATCATCTGCTTATAGCCAGCTCCAACCACATAACCACTGGAATTCTTGGCTTTCGAATCTACGGCATTCAGCGACAAAGCTTCAAACGAGTACCCGGCTTTGAGGAACACCAGCTTGTCCCTGGAGAGGAGGTAGCCTGGTGCGAGAAAGACGTTCGTTTCATCGGAGACCTGGTAGTAATAAGGAACCTGACCGTTACCGCCTTGCCCGGCAAAGTTACTCGCAACAGAGTGCGTCTTGTCGTCGATGAATTGATGCTCGACACCTGTGAGCAGCCTCCACCTCGGGGACAGCCGAAAAGCATATCCGCCATTCACTGACAACAAAGCGGCTTTCGCACTTGTCGAGCCGGTCGTTGATCCTTCATACACGCTTCCCGCACTCGAGATGCCGGGTGAACTGCTCGCAATGCGGTTGTATTGATATCCGGTTTGCACCTGGACGTATGGGCCCTTGAAAGATCTCTGTTCCGGTACGTCGGTCTGTGCATGCGCCGCACGGGATCCAATCGATAAGCAGAGGATAGAGAATACGGCAATGTTGAGTTTCATGGTTCTCCTTAGCTTCTTGTATTGCGTATGTTCGGTAGCATCCTTGTTCGGTTGAGGTGTGCTCTCAGAGCACACAACCGCGAACTACGTTGGCAACTCTGGTCTGGGGCTTATAGGCACTTCCCTCTTAGAAATGCAGGGTTGTAATGCCGCATGCGGCTGCACTTGTGCCGGTGTGCTTCAGAAAAGAAAACTGCAACACCACTGGAGTAACCGTAACACACATTACGGTTACGGAGATGGTTTGTTTTGTTGTTCTTTCTGCTCTCTTATTAAGAAAAGCGATTGTGATGCTTCGGACGGGTCCACCCGCACGCTCACGATGCCTCAAGTCGTCCGGGAAGCTGCTCGATGAAGTACAGGAGAAGTCTTTCTGGGCGCCCGGATGCACGGGTGAAAGACGCGACGAGGCCGGACCGGGCTTCACGCGAGACTATGGTGAACGATGCGTTTGCCCCGCTCAGCGCTCCGGTGTTGTGGGCACGCAGGTCCAGCTGTGATTGCCCGCATACGACAAGGGCGCCCAAGCAGGGCGCCGTTGATCATGTCTGAAACAAGCAAAGCTAATTTGGCTGTAAGACCGAGTCCACCACGTGAATGATGCCATTCCTCTGATAAACATCAGCCGTCGTCACGGTAAAGATTCCACCTTTCTCATCCGTGATCGTGATCACACCTGAGGCTGGCGACGCAAAGTTAGAAAGTGTCCTTTATCCACTGTCTCCGCCTTATACGAGCCGCCTCCCTTCTTAATGGCGCGGCCTAACATTTGCGCCGAGATCTTGCCCGGGACTACGTGGTAGGTAAGAATTGCGATCAGCGTCTGTTTGTTCTCAGGCTTCAGCAGCGTATCGACAGTTCCCGCGGGGAGCTTGCCAAACGCGTCGTTTGTCGGAGCGAAGAGAGTGAAGGGGCCAGGAGCATTCAGCGTGTCCACTAAGTCTGCAGCCTTTACTGCAGCCACGAGAGTAGTGTGGATTGGCGAAGCGGCTGCGTTCTCGACGATCGTCTTGGTGGCGAACATCGGAGCCCCGCCAACATCCGGATCTTTCTTCTGCGCCAAAGCGCTCAGACTGCTAAGAGCGATGAATGCTACTGCCAGTGCGGAAACTATATTTTTGTTTTTGTTCATGACGGTAAGTCTCCTTGGTCGTTCGATTTGAGGCCTTTGTGTACGGCTCGCAGAGTCAACAGTGCGATGTGCACCCTTAGATGTCTGCCCAAATTGTTCATTACGAGTGCCTGTACTATGCCAATGTGTGTACGTATCCTGCGACGATCACATAGGCCAAACTTCGGCAAATTAAGCGTAACACATATTACGGTTCGCAAGAAGGAGAGGTCGTTTTGCCAGTGTGTCTTGTCCGGTGTCAGGCTGAGATGACTACTCTTTTCCATTGCCGGCGCGGTGACTGGTCAAGCGTGGCAGGACGAACTCGCGTGCGAGACTGCCAGCCGCACGGCCTGCAACTCCGATTGCAGTGTTCATGAAGACCAGACCTGCGCCTCGATCTGCGTGCGGATAGTAGAGATTGGACAGCGCCCCCGCCCCAAGGTCCCCAAGGATGTAGTAATAATTCGGTACGGTACGACCTGAGTCGTTGCGAATCATGACTGAAAAGCTCACTGCATGGATAAAGCGTGACCTGGTGGTGCCCGAGCCCTGGTAGAAGTACCGTGGATCTTGATGGAAGATCACTGGGAACACGGCGTGACTGAGCACGTCACTGAAAAGGCCATCCCCGTATAGCGCTGCATAGCGCTTTCCATACCCTGCAGCCCCAAGACCATAGCCTTTGAAGTTGTCATTTGCTTGCTCAATCCCTGCACCGACCCCCGTCCCGACAAATCGAATAGGATCGAACGTTTCACGCAGAGCGAACTTGTATTTCTGTTTAGGAGTGAGCGGCACGGCCTCGTAGACAAAACTTGTATAGAAATTCGGAACGAAACCTAAGATTCGCTGCTTCTCTGCGGCTTTGATCTGCTCGTTGGCGACCTGTTCCGTATCCCCGCGCACTTCAACTTCGGTGTTATTGGCCGCCACAAGTAGCGAAATAACAGGGGCAGCGATGGTTTCGTTGTCCCTGAGCGAAATAGGTAGGGACGAAACTGGAGCGAATCCTGTCGCCTCGACCATGAAGTGACACATGCCTGCAGCAAGATCGCTGAAAGTGAAAGATCCATCATCTCCAGAGCGAACCACCCTAAGAACCCCGTCTGCCCCCACCAGGGCTACCTTTGCGCCGTGAACGCTCGCCCCGGTCTGATCGACGATTGCTCCGCTGAGAGTTGCGGAGCCTTTCGCAAGCTCTTGCTGAGGTCCTGGCGCCGTCCCCATGTGAGCATCTGGTAAAGCGTCGGACGAGGAACCTGAAAGAACCACCTGCTGGGAGAACCCGGACCGTGTCTGTGCAACCAACATAAAAGGAGCGGCAATCAGCAGGTACAGCTTGGTGGGGGGAGGGGATGTAGGGCGAGGTGGTTTCGAACGCATAAGCTGTGCCTCCTTGGCATACATCGCTTAGTGAAGGCCTCTCAGATCGAGCAGCTCAGATCACCGTCGCAAGCTGAAGCGTAACACGCATTACGTTTCGGCAATTTGATTTATGATTCTGTAGTGGCCACCCTCCGAAAACCCGCGAAGAAAACAGCCCGGCAGGGACGGCCGCCTGCTCACGAGATGGCGAGTCGCAACGAAAAGCTGCTCGATATCGCAACGGAAGTCTTCCTCGAGTCTGGATACACAGGAGCGAAGATGACTCTCATCGCCAAACGAGCTGGAGCGTCCATGGAGACGCTGTACCTTCGCTACCCGACAAAGGCGCAGCTCTTCGCAGCATTAATAGAACGCAAGTCTTCGGGGATGCTAGACCTGATCGGCCCGATGAGTCCAGACCGGAATCCACAGGAAGCCCTCGTGAACTATGCGGTCGAACTCATTGGCATGATGTCCAAGCCGGATACCCAGCAGTTGCATCGGCTGGTAATCGCAGGCAGCATTGAATCGCCGGAGCTTGCCAAAACGTTCTGGGAAGCAGGGCCGGGACGGGGATTTAAGATCCTCCGTACCTACCTCCACGAGCAGCAAGTCCGTGGAGCCCTGGTGGTCCGCGATCCCGATCAGGCTGCAGGTTTGTTCATGGGAATGACGGTTGGAGGAATTGCACTCCGATCAACTTTGGGGATGCCAAATGTGATCCGTACCGCCCAGGAACAGCGCGGCTGGGCTGGCCACGTTGTAAGAGTGTTTCTTCAATCCCTCTGCTAGCCGAGAGTTGAACGAAGCGGCGAGTCCTTTCCCCCGGGGCTTTCGCGCGAGTGTGTCATAGGTACTTCTGGCAATGTCTTCCTCTGTTGAGAGGTCATACGATCAGAGACAAACCTTTCTGCTCAGATAACTTGCTACCGTTAAGACTTGAAGAGGTCGACAAAACTTGAAGACCCCGCAGATTCCACATAACCTCAGTTATGTGGAATAGCGCAATCTTCGTTCTTGCCGTTCTGTTCAAGCCTGGCATTCCCAGAAAAGTTGTTCGATCATCGGCCCGGAAGTCTCAGCCGTAGTCGACGCGTGCGAGTGAAGCGAACCACGCAGCATAAGGTGTGTTCTTTACCATATGCCGGTTCAGGTCCGGTGCACCATCCGTCCACCACACAGGTCCTCGCTCTCCCAGAGCAATCTTCGCAGTATTGACCTGTTGCCTGGCCTGCTCCCGGCCACCCTGGTCTCCATCTCGCATCGCAACCCCCTTCGCACGACGTGCCGCCATAAGCAACGTGGTCCAATGCTGTTTTTCGTCGGCCGTCAAGTGAGGATTGGTGCAGCGCCAGAGCCGGCCACGCACAACGAAGTACCGTCCATCAGGCGTGATTGGGTAAACGCTCATAGCAGAGAATGGATGGGGCGAGGCATGCAGTTCTCGCCTGTACTTACCGATTCAATCGTAACAACACCCTCTGGTAAGCCTGCGTATCGCCTTGCACAGCTCCACTCCCAATCTGCTGGGTCTTCTACAAGTTCGGCTTTTCCCAGGCGCTTCATGCATGAGGCTCAAGCCGCCAATAATCTAATCCGCGCTAACGACATGCACGTCCGAGAAGGTCTTCTCCCAAACAGCTCGTAATTGTAACGGCGCTTCCTCTCACCGGAGCACGGTATACGCTCGTTGCTCGGGCCAGAGTCTGCCGCGATTCTGTCGCTTCCAAACGAAGGTTCGCGCGCATTCCTGGCGTGGGCACTTCAGCTGACTTGCATCCGAGTCGGATAAGCTCAAGGTGCTGGCATCGATCTTCATTCCGCAATGCGGGCAGGTCCAGGTCACCTGCAGCCGATTGCTGCGGCTCGACGTCATCATGGTTCTTCTCCTTTAAGCGAGCGTTCGATCTCTTCCCAGACCAGCCGTACGAACTCCACGCTGTCCTTAACTTGCTCCCGGATCGGAATGGTGTTCGCACTAAGGTACTTGGCTTGCCGCAGCCGAAACGCGGCGATCCGGCAGGCGTTCTCGAGCCACCACTCCCTGGGCGGCTCTCGTTCTCTAGGCGAAGTCATATGCTCCGACATCAGTGCCAGTCGTGCGACTGCGTGGGAGCGGCTGTCACGTTCAGCTCTTCGATGTGCCTGGCCCGGATGCGAATGACCTTGTCGACGTTCTGGAGCGCGCCTTCAATGAGTAGGAATTTGGCATAGGTGACGAGCGAGCGGTGGCGCTCGTAGAGGTCGGGATCGATGATGGCGTTCGAGATGCCGGTTTCGTCCTCGATCAAGAGAAAGATAAAGCCGTGCGCGGCGCCGGGGCGCTGCCGGGCAATCACGCAGCCGGCGATGCGGGCCTTGACGCCATGGCGAAGCTGCGGCAGATCGCCCGCCCGAACCACCTGCATGCTCCGCAGTTGCTGGCCATCAAACACTCAAAGCTTCTATACACCGTAGCTCTAGCGCTCGCGCTCACTTCTGCTAAAGGTCGCCTCGTTACCGGCTGAAAGTCACTTAGATCTCAATACCGAACGTTTTCCAAGGCGTAGGTTTACTCGGCGCAGAGATCCCTTTATGCGCGCTAGGCATTCTGCTGCTCCTTCTGTCGGCCGCTTTGAAATCACACGAGGCTGGCGCATTTGGCCGTCCTAGTCCGCCGGCGTCAGCGTATCTCTCTATCCTTCTTCTTCAGTCCGCTACCTCTGGCTTGATTGTCCTGGGGATGGTAGACGTTGTAGACCACAAACATCAAAAGATACGGCAAATCCTAGTCCAGAACATGGAACAGTTGACGGCGGCTAATCTCGAATTGGATCATCTTGCTGGAGTTGATCCTCTTACAAACTTGGCGAACCGCCGTACTCTGGAAAGACATCTTGCTATTGAATGGAGGAAGGCGATGCGCAGCGAGCATGACCGCCTTTCCATCATCACGATCGACGTCGATCATTTTAATGAACTAAATGACACATACGGACATGCAGCGGGGGACGATTTTCTTAAGATGCTTGCATTATTGTTAAGTCAGGTGTTCCGCCGTGAAGATCTGGTTGCCCGTGTTGGCGGCGATGAATTCATTGTCCTACTGACGGGAATCGACGCGAGTACCGCCCCGACCCTGGCCGAAAGAATTCGGGCCCAGATAGAGGCCTCGAGTGCGCATTGCACCCTGAGCATAGGCTGGGTCACCGTGAAGCCTACTTCTGAACTCAAGCCGGATTCTTTGCTTCATACTGCAGGCCAAACGTTATATCGGGCTAAGCAAAATGGCCGCAACCAGGTTTCCTGCTTACCTTCACTAGAAGCTGGCGCCTAGGTCAAATCGCAAACGGGCGATGAGCACGGTGAAGGCTCCTATTGCTTGTGGAGGCGACCACTCTCCCGGTTGCCTCCACACAGATAATCCATCGGCCCAGTGAAGGACATCCCTAAGTGCGCGCCAACGCTTGGCTGATGGCCTAGCGCGTGTGCGTTTCGCTACTGCCGGGATTACCAAGCTCACGCAGCCTCAGTCTCGTCGTGAAGACGTACAGAAGCGCGCTACGCAGTGCTCCCATTAGACCTGCGCTACTCGGCCCAACCACCGCCGTCCACATCGCCAATTTGCCGATAACATGCTCCAACTACGTCTTGCTATACGAGACCTCCGCGTGGCGACGAACCCTTGACACTGCGGCAACTCGACAGCTATCGGGCTCCTACCATCCGCCCATCAAGAGCGGCTAAACATCATCAACAAGATCCTTTGCAACGTATCCCCCGGTCCATCTGACACGCGCCGTATCCGATATCGTGAGAACCCGATGCTCTCGGCGTCCATGCTCTGCATGCTATCAACCCGCGTGAGGCTATGATGTGAGACACCCGATTGGATGGACGAGTCAGGTTACAGTCATTACGGTCTGCGGCTTACCTCTTTTTCTGAGGGCAGGTCCGTAGCGCTCCAACCGCCACCCAAGGCAGCAATTAGCTGCACCGCTGCAGTCATGCGGTTCGTACGGAGAGTTACTGCCGACTCCTGACTGTTAAAGACGCTATTTTGTGCGGTGATCACATTCAGGTAGGTGTCCAGACCTGTTCTGTAACGTGTCAACGCGAGCTGCTGGTAGCGCTGGGCAGACTTGATCGCCAACCGCTCACGCTCTTCTTGCTCAGCGGTTTGACGGCTCGCGAGCAGGTAATCCTCAACCTCCTTGAAAGCGTTCAGGACAGTCTGGCGGTAAGCTGCGACATCAGCGTTGTACTGCGCTTGGTACCGTTGCACGGTGGCACGCCTTGCTCCGGCGTCGAACACAGTCTCGGTCGCGCTCGTTCCTAACGACCAGTAGCCCGATGAGAGATTGAGCAGCTTCGATAGATTCGAACTCTGTGTTCCTCCGCTTGCACTCAGGGAGATATCAGGATAGTAGGCGGCCTGGCCAACACCTATCAACGCGTTCGCCTCGGCCATGGTTCGCTCGGCAGCCGCGATATCGGGACGCCGCTCAAGGAGCTGCGATGGAACCCCGGTAGGTATCTGTGGCGGCCTTGCATCCAGTGGACGTACGGGGATCGAGAAGTTAGCCGCAGCTTGCCCGATCAACAAAGCGATCGCGTGTTCGTACTGGCCCCGCGTTATCGCTACCGCAGAAGCATTTGCTTCTGCGGTGCGGAGGTTGGTCTCCGCCTGGGCGACGTCCTGCTCGGAGTCCACGCCGGTTCGGTAGAGCGTCTGCGTTAAACGCAGCGTATCACGGTAGCTCGTGACCGTCTGGTCGTAGAGGGCCTGAAGCGCATCCTGCCCGCGGAGTTCGAAGTAGTATTGAGCCAGGCTGGCCTGTTCACTCAGTGTCTCGGTGGCCAGATTGGCGGCACTTACCTGGGCTGCATTCGCATCTTCGCGAATAGTATTTCGGATCTTGCCGAAGAGATCAGGTTCCCAGGAGGCACTCAAGGGAAGAGAGTAACTCTGGCTGGTCGTGCTCGCACGCGTCGTCCCCGTGGTGCCGGTGCCAGTCGTAGAAGTGGTTGTGGTCCCTGTGCTCTGGCTTCCTTGACCCTGCACCTCCTGGCTGGGGCCAAAGGATATCGTAGGGAACAAAGATGCGCGAGCGTTGCGCACGACTGCCCGTGCGGCCATGTAGTTCTCGAAGTATTGTTTGATGTTCTGGTTGTTGATGTTGAGCTGCTCTTCAAGAGCATTCAGCTCGTCATTGTCAAAGACCTGCCACCACTTGCCCCGAAGCATGGCATCCTCAGGATTCGCCTGTCGCCAGCCGTTGGCGCGCGCCTGGTCACTGCCGAACACATTTTCTTTGTAGGCTGTGGGTGGGGCCGCAGGCAGATTGGCGCGTACATACTTCGGACCGACACGGCAGCCAGACAGGAGAACGAGAAAGAGAGTCAACGCGGTACCCGCGACGGTCGCAGAGGATGTCACTTGAGGGAGCTTCATAGTGCCTCCTGAGCTCGGATCGCATGAGAATGGTTCGCTTTGCCCCGCCCGAACCGAAGGCGCAGGCGGTCCAGCATCAAATACACGACAGGCGTGGTGTAGAGCGTGAGGACTTGGCTCACAAGAAGGCCGCCGAGGATGGTGAGGCCAAGCGGACGCCGAAACTCTGAACCGATCCCAGTGCCGAACGCCAGGGGCACGGCGCCGAAGAAGGCGGAGGCCGTGGTCATCAGGATCGGACGGAACCGCAGAACACAGGCTTGCAGGATAGCGTCTTCTGTCGGAAGGTTTTGCTCGCGCTCCAGTTGCAGGGCGAAGTCAATCATCATGATGGCATTCTTTTTCACAATGCCGATGAGCAGGATGATGCCGATCAGCGAGATGACGTCCAACTCGGCATGGAAGAGCATCAGCGTGATGACCGCACCAAGCGAGGCCGGCGGCAGGGTGGTCAGGATCGTAATGGGATGGATAAAGCTCTCGTAGAGAATGCCAAGTACGATGTACACCGCGAAGATGGCGGTCGCGATCAGAATCGGCTCTGAGTCGAGCGAGGCTTGATACAGCTGGGCTGTTCCGGAGAATGCTCCATGCACACTTGTGGGGATGTGCAGCTGGTCCTCGAGCCTATGAACCTCGCTGGTTGCGCGCTGCAATGAGGTCCCTGACGAAAGGTTAAAGGAAATCGTCGAGGATGGATAAAGGCCAGAATGGTTCACCGAAAGCGGTGCGGTGATCGTCCTGTAAGTGGTGATCGCACTCAAAGGAACCGAGCCGTGGGCGGTTTGGATATAGGTATTACGGAGTGTCTCAGGTGCCTGCGTGAACTGCTGTTGCGCCTCCAGGATCACATGGTACTGATTCAGCGGCTTGTAGATAGTCGATGCCTGTGCCTGCGAATAGGAGTAGTTGAGGACATCGTTGATATTGGAAGGCATAAGCCCGAGGCGAGCCGCGGTAAGACGGTCATACGTCAGATATGTCTCCAGGCCTCCGCTCTGGAGGTTGGAGTTTACGTCGGCTACGGCAGACAGCTTCTTCATCTCGCGGGTGAGAAGGGGGACGTATTTCTTCAAGTCGGTCGTGGTGTCTGCCTGCAGCGTGTACTGGTACTGCGCATTCGACTGGCGGCCGCCGAGGTTGATCTCCTGCGCAGCCATCAGGAACGTCTGCGCTTCCTTGACTGCGCCAAGATGCGGGCGCAGGCGGTTCAACACCTCGGTGGCACTCAGCTTGCGCTGGTCCAACGGCTTCAGAACAACAAACATGAAGGCGTTGTTCGACGCTCCCCCGACACCCCCTCCGGTAAAGCTAACCACATTCTGGACTGCGGGATCGGCGCGAACGATCTCTATCGCTTTCTTCTCGGCCGCATCCATCAACGTGAACGACGCATCCTGAGGGCCCAGGACTGCACCCATCAGCAAGCCCGTGTCCTGCTGCGGAAAGAGGCCTTTGGAGATGCGGAAGAGGTAAATGACGTTCAGACCGATCGTAAAAATGAACACAAGGAGGACGAGAATGGCATGGTCCCGGATCACCCAGCGGAGAGTCCGCTCATAGAGCCCGAGGAGCCAGTCGAATGAGCCTTCCACCAGCAGATACAAGCGTCCGTGTTCTGACTTCTCGCGCCGCTCCAGCAGCAGGGAGCAAAGCATGGGGGTAGTGGTCAACGACAGGATCATGGAAATAAAGATTGCTATTGACAGCGTCACTGCGAACTCGCGAAAGAGCCGCCCGACAACCCCACCCATCATCAGAATAGGGATGAAGACCGCCAGGAGAGAGAGCGTGATGGAGAGAACGGTGAAGCCGATCTCCTGTGCTCCTTTGTAAGCGGCTTCCAGTGGCAGCATACCTTCTTCAACGTAACGTGTGATATTTTCCATCACGACGATGGCGTCGTCGATGACGAAACCGGTTGAGATGGTTAAAGCCATCAGACTGAGGTTGTCCAGGGAGTAGTTCAAGAGGTACATCGCCCCGAAGGTTCCAATCAGCGAGATAGGCACCGCAATGCCGGGAATGATGGTAGCTCTCCAGTCACGCAGAAATACAAAGACCACCAGGATGACCAGCACGATAGAGAGCAAGAGCGTGAACTCGGTATCGCGCAACGATGCACGGATCGTGGTGGTTGCATCCATGATCTGCGTGATTGTCTGTCCGGCAGGGATGGCGGCACGCAGCGCGGGTAGCTGCGCCTTGATCCGATCCACTGTTTCAATGACATTGGCGCCTGGCTGTTTGAATATGATGAGGTCGACGGAATGTCGCCCATTCACATAGCCGCTGGAGCGTAGATTCTCGGTGGAATCGACAACATCGGCAATATCGTCCAACCGGACGGCCGCTCCATTATTGGCACTCACCACGAGCTTCCGGTAGTCCTCTGCCCTCGAGAGCTGATCGTTCACCGTGATATAGCTCATGGTCTGGCCATCCGACACACCACCTGTCGGCGAATGAGCGTTCTGGTTCTTCAAGAACGTGGCAACGTCGGGGAGGCTGAGGCCATAATGCTCAAGCTGCAACGGATTGATTTCAACGCGGACCGCGGGCAGTGTGGAACCACCGATGGTGATCTGTCCGACACCCTGGACCTGGGCGATCTTCTGCTGCAGAATGGTGGAGGCCGAGTCGTACAGCGCGCCTACGTCATAGGTGTCGGATTCGATCCCTAAGATGGCAACCGGCGAGTCAGCAGAGTTAACCTTCCGGTAGGTCGGATTGGCAGGCAGATTGGTGGGAAGATACGTTCGGGCAGCGCTGATAGCAGCCTGTACTTCGCGTGCGGCCGCATTAATGTTCTTGCTCAGATCAAACTGGAGGGACACGCTGCTCGATCCGGTTGAGCTTTGTGAGGTCATTTCAGTGATGCCGGCGATATGGCCGAATTGTCGTTCGAGCGGCGTGGCCACGGCAGCGGCCATCACATCCGGGCTGGCACCGGGAAGCTGCGCGCTGACACTGATGGTGGGCGAGTCGATCTGAGGCAAGGGAGAGACTGGAAGAACATTGAAGGCCAGGATCCCAGCCAGTCCTAATGCGGCGGTGAGCAGAATCGTAGCGATAGGTCTGCGAATCGCGGGAGCAGACATGTTCATGCCTCACCCCCAAGCGGAAGCTCGAGTTGCGCTGGCCTGCTGTTCTTTGTCCGCTGCAGCTTCCGGCTGATACGGTCGAACCAAAGATAGATGACCGGCGTCGTATACAGAGTAAGTGCCTGGCTCAGTAACAAGCCGCCCACCATGGCTACGCCGAGTGGCCGCCGTAACTCGGCCCCAATGCCGCTGCCGAGCGCCAGCGGGAGCCCTGCAAACAGCGCAGCCAGCGTCGTCATCATGATCGGTCGAAAGCGCAGCAGGCTGGCGCTGTAGATCGCCTCTTCGGGTTCTTTGCCGTCGAGACGCTCAGCATTGAGCGCGAAGTCGACCATCATAATGCCGTTTTTCTTCACGATTCCGATCAGCAGCACGATCCCGATGATGCCCACGATGCCCAGGTCCATCCGAAAGAGCATGAGAGCAAGCAGCGCACCTACGCCTGCCGATGGAAGCGTGGAGAGAATAGTCAGCGGATGGATGAAGCTCTCGTATAACACCCCGAGAACGATGTAGACCGTGAGCAGGGCCGCCAGCACCAAAAGACCTTCGTTGGTCAGAGAGGCCTCATAGCTGGCCGCCGTACCCTGAAACCTCGTCTGCACATTCACGGGCATCTTCAGGTCCGCAGACACCTTGTTGACTGCGTCGACGGCCTGGCTCAAATGGACGCCAGGGGCTAGATTGAACGAGATCGTAATGACGGGAAACTGAGACTGACGATTGATGGTCAGGGGGCTTAAGGATTTGCGAATGGTGGTAAACGCTGCCAGCGGTACCGGATTGCTGGCACTTGAAGAGCTGCTGCCTCCTGTGCTGGTACCCCCGCTTCCACCTCCGCCGGTACTGCTCTGTGCGTTGGTCGATGAACCGCCGCTCGTGGAAGTGGTATTCAGCGCGGATGTGCTGCCGTTCGTTGCCGAGGTCTGCAGCACCGTACTGCTTGTGGCGGAGCCTGAATTGGCTCCGGTTTGCACCGAACTGCTTAGTTGAGTGCTCGCCGACGTTGTTGCCAGCGTCGACGTACTGGATGTCGTGGCGCTTACGCCACTGGTGCTACTAGCTGAAAACTGAGAGTTCGTCGAGGAAGACGACGAGGTCCCGCCCTGGCTGGAGCTTCCTGAGCCTCCATTGCCGCTCGACGAACTGCTTCCAGTACTCGAGCCTTGCATGTAGATGTCGCGGAGGCGCTCCGCTCCAGCCTGAAACTTCGAATCAGCCTCGAGGATGACATGGTACTGATTCGTCTGGGTATAGAGTGTTGCAATCTGCCGTTGGCCGAACGCGTCGTATAAGGTGTTGTCGAGGCTCTCCGGGTTGATGCCGAGACGCGAAGCCGTGACGCGGTCTACATCGATAGTGAGGGCATTACCGTTCGGCACCTCGTCTGTAGTTACATCCTCCAGCTGCGGCAGTGTGTGAAGCTGGGCGAGGAGCTTCGTTGACCATGTCTTAAGCTCAGTACTGTCGGAGTCTTCAATCGTGTACTGATACTGCGTGCGGCTTACACGATCTTCCACGGTGAGATCCTGTATGGGCTGCAGGTAGGTCACGATGCCAGTAAGTCGGTTCAGCTTGGGGCGAAGCCGCTGGATAACCTCTGTGGCGGACACGCCACGGGTGGACAGCGCTTTGAGGTTGATCTGCATGCGTCCCGTATTCGGCGTGGGATTACTCGCATCCACGCCGATGAACGAGGAGAGGGATTCCACGGCCGGATCTTCGAGTATCAACCGCGCCACGGATTGTTCCCGTCCGCTCATAGCTTCGAAGCTGGTAGCCTCTGGCGCCTGGGTGATGGCTTGCAGGATGCCCGTGTCCTGGGTTGGAAAGAACCCTTTGGGGATGAAGTAGTAGAGGAGACCGGCGAACATGATCATGCTAAGGGCGACAATCAAGACTACTGGCTGACGAGCGAGCACCCACTGCAAGGTCCGGCCGTAGAAGCCGATAATACGTTCGAATTGGCGCTCCGACCACTTATAGAAACGGGATTGCTCTTCAGGCGGCGTGTGTTTCAACAAGCGGGAGGCCATCATCGGCGTCAAGGTCAAGGACACAATCGCGGAGATGATAATGGTGACCGCAAGCGTGACTGCAAATTCTCTGAAGAGCCTCCCCGTAATGTCTCCCATAAAGAGCAGAGGGATCAGCACAGCGATCAGCGAGACCGTGAGTGAGAGGATGGTGAACCCGATCTCCGCAGCTCCCTTGAGAGCTGCCTCGAGCGGTTCCATACCTTCTTCGAGGTAGCGACTGATATTTTCGATCATCACGATGGCGTCATCGACAACGAAGCCCGTCGAGATGGTCAACCCCATCAACGTGAGATTGTTCAGACTGTAGCCGAGCATGTACATCGCGGCAAAAGTACCTACCAACGATAGCGGTACCGCGACAGCCGGGATAATGGTGGCTCGCCAGGAGCGCAGGAACACATAGATCACCGCGATGACCAGCCCGATAGTAAGCAGGAGTTCGAACTCCACATCTTCAACAGAAGCGCGCACCGTGATGGTTCGGTCAGTCAGTGTATGCACTTCAACCGACGCCGGCAGGCTTGCTTGCAGTTGCGGCAACAGCGCCTTGATGGAATCGACCACCTTGATCGTGTTGGCATCTGACTGTCGCTGGATGCTTACAACGATTGCCGGCGTAGTGTCCATCCACGCAGCCAACTGGCTGTTTTCTACGCCATTGGTAATCTTTGCGACCTCCGGCAGCATGACAGCCGATCCATTCCGGTAGGCCACAACAACCTGGTTGTATTGATCGGCTGAAGTCAGTTGATCATTGGCATCGATGGTGTACGCCTGCTGTGGACCATTGAGACTGCCTTTGGCTGTGTTGACGCTTGTACCGGTAACTGTTGTTCGGATGTCTTCGAGCGTCAGTCCGTAGGAGGCGAGCGTAGTCGGATTCGCCTGAATACGGACAGCTGGCTTCTGCCCACCTTGGATCGTGACAAGCCCTACACCTGAGAGCTGCGAAATCTTTGGCGCAAGACGTGTGTCCGCCAAGTCCTGCACCTGGCTCAGCGTCATCACCTTCGACGTCAGAGCCAGCGTCAGCACAGGAGCGTCTGCAGGATTCGTCTTGCTGTAGGTTGGAGGGATCGGAAGATCCGTAGGCAGATAGGAGTTGGCTGCGTTGATTGCAGCCTGGACCTCCTGTTCTGCGACATCGATATCCTCGCTTAAGTCAAACTGCATTACGATCACCGACGCGCCTCCCGAAGAGGTGGAGGTCATCTGGGAGAGGCCCTGCATCTGGCCAAGCTGCTTTTCCAGTGGTCCGGTGACAGTGGAACTCATCACCTCCGGGCTGGCACCGGGGTAGAGCGTCTGCACCTGAATGGTAGGATAGTTGACCTCCGGCAGAGCGGAGATCGGCAGCTGCCGGTAGGCCACAACGCCAACCAGAAGAATCGCCACCATCAGTAGGATCGTCGCAACCGGCCGCGTGATGAAGGGCCTCGAAATATTCATCAAGCAGGCCCCATCATGGAAGACTGGCCCGAGGCGACCGTCACTTTTGCGCCATCGGTAAGTCGGTCGAAGTTGCTGGTCACCACCGTG
>CAZZXL010000067.1:0-23194 GCA_964658035.1 uncultured Acetobacteraceae bacterium | reverse complement strand
CCCGCCACAGAACAGCACGCCCCAAAACAGTGCGCCTTTGCCCCAACGCGCTAGCTATGGGACCTTCGGCAAATTCTTCGGCCACTGAAAGGCAGAGGACTTCCTCCCGCCCGACGAGGGCACCCAGCGCTCCGAGGATGAAGACGACGCGGCAGAGGCTCGCCTCGATCGTTACCTGGAAAACTACCTGGAGTCTGCCATGGACCTTCCCCGGCTCGGCGAAACCCAACTGTCCGGCGAGGTCGGACCTCCCGGCATTCAGGAGAATACCGGGCCTGACTACCTCTCTTCAATGTTGACGGCCGGACCGCTGCCGGCATGGCTTCGTGTGGATCCCGCGGAAGACTTCGACGATCATTTCCAAGATGAAGATCATCTCCATGATCTTCATGCAGACCGGGCTACCAGGCCGATCGCCCTTCGAGGCCTCCAGTGGATCAAGAAAAACCTGGGCAGCCTGAAGGTTACCGTCTCGCTGCAGCGTTAATGCCCGCTGGCTTTTTCACCGGGTCCTACCCTGATCCGCCGTGGCCACTCCCCGGGAGTACGACTTGCCTACCCGCAATGCCTTGTATGAATTCATACAATCAAGGACAACCCTCTCCACCGACCACAGACTCTCATGAACCAGGAATCAGTTCAGTTCCTGGGAGAGGTTTTATGGCTAAGGAAAACCACACCAAAGCAGCGGAACACCATGAAAACGCAGCCAAGTCGCATCGCAAAGCCGCCGATCTGCACCAGCAGGGCAGCAACGATGAAGCCGTCAAGCACTCACAGCAGGCACATGAGCACTCCACCAACGCTCACCAGCACAGCGAACAAGCCCACCAGTCTTCTACCGGTACCGGCAACAAAAAGCAGCAGAGTTGACCCTTGCAGGTAAGTATCTGCGAAGAGGGCTGCTGCGGCAGCCCTCTTCGCTTTGATCGACAGCAGCCTGGAAAATTGCATCCCATAGCTGGAGGCAGATATGTCCAAGATCAGAACAGAAGAACAGCCCGCAGCAGAACACACGCACGCAGCCGAATTTCAGAAGAAGATTGAACCCAACGCAAAAGCAGCCCAGGTACACGCCAATGTCGTCAAACATAGTTACGAGACTGCCTTGGATGTAAAGCCCGACGACGCTTCTGACGCGAACGACGAGGGCGCACGTGGCACCGAGGTAGGCTCACCTGCTAAGTAACAGGAAACAGGCGTAGAAGTTCTCTACTCGCTGAACGGAACGCCGAAACACAACTCAGCCTTGCGCGCGGGGCGCTTGGTCGTCTCGCGCACCTCCGGCGTATGCCCCATTTTCCGCCACAGTTCCAAAGCCACATCATTCATGTAATAGAGGCGGAGCTGCTCTGCCGTCTCGCCCCGCTGGGAATAAACGCTGATCGTACTCACCAGTGCGCTCTGTGCGGTCTTCTCCAGGTAGTCACTCATATTCCGCGCAGGGCTGTTCTCCGGTCGCATAACCTCTTGAGCACTCTGTGTAATCAGGTGATACGCCATCGGCCCGCCGTCTCCACGCGCCAACACCGGCCGCTTGTTTAGCTTGGATGCTGGAACTCGCCACATGCCGAATTGGCGGTAAGTCTATCGCGAACGAAGTGCTGCAAATCGGCAAATCTTCCGGCTCCCCGCCAGGTTCACTGTGCTGACTAAAATGCGACTCCGAGCTTTTGTCGTAGCAATCACGCGAAAGTAGCAGGCGATAGAGGCGTTTCTACCTACTTGGTAAGCTGGGCAGTCCGTTATTTACACAGTAGCCTTTGTTCAGGTCTGGAGAAAATGAACCCATGAACTTGAAAAACAGCTTTGCGCTTCTGACGGCCGGCGTTTTTGTCCTCACCACCGCGGGATGTACAGACCGGACCTCTGTCAACAAAGAGAACTTTGCCCGGGTCATTACCCAGGACTACGCCACCAACGGCGACTGCCTCTTCACCCGTTCCCTTGCCTTCCCCTATCATGTCGGCGCGGAGGACCACCTGCTCACCGAGACACGTAACCAGCTGAATGCTCTCACCAATGAAGGACTACTGACGCGTGCCTCGAGCACACAAGGCAGCGAGACTCTCCTGCAGTTCGCACTGACCGAAACGGGCCGCAAGGTTCCCGGCGACGGCCGCTTCTGCTACGGCAACCGCCACGTCACCAGCGTCGACACCTTCTCCGCACCAGCTGCATTCCGCGGCGTCCAGATGACCCACGTCGGCTATCACTACACCATTAAGGACGGCGCCACCTGGGCGAAAGCTCAGGATGTCAAAGCCGCCTTCCCCTCCGTCGCCCGCTCCATGTCTGACCAACCGGTCGACGAAGCCACTCTCGTCCTCGAAAAAGAGGGCTGGGCCCTGGAAAACCAGTGAGCCCTGCCCGCCATGCAACCCGTCCTCCAGCATCAACAACAGGAAAGGCCCACCGCTACGAGTGGGCCTTTCCTGCTGGATTCGGCCGCTGAAGGATGGTTCCGGTCAGTCAGGTCTACCTAGACCTTCTGCTTCAAGTCATAAGCCATGTTCTTATGTGCCGCAACCACTGTCTTCCCTTTGAGCACGGTCGCGCGGAACTTAACATCCTTGGTGTCTTTCGCTTCAGAGGTAAAGGCACGAAGCGCCTTGGCATGATCCGTAACCATGTCATCCATGTATTCCTTGTCGAACGAGTCGCCGGATAGATCATTCAGCTTGCTGATCGCTTTCTGATGATCGGCATCCGGCCCCTCGGGAGGCGTCAATCCCCATGACTCCGCATAAGGCTTCATGCTTGCCGTAAGCTTCGTATGCTCGGCAATCATCTTCTGTGCGAACGCTTTCACCGCTGGATTGCTCGCCTTATCGACAGCCACCTTACTCAAGGCCATTTCATTCTGGTCTGACTGTGCCGCCATCGCCAGGAACTTCTTATCGTTATCGTCTTCGGCCTTTGCTCGAAAAGGCATCAGGGCGGCGGCAACACCCAGTGCTACACCACACGTCATTTGCATCGACTTTCTCATTCGCATCTCCTGGCACGCGGCATAGCCGCTGTTGCTCAATCTAAGACTGAGAGGGAACGCTGCTTCGTTGTACGATAATCGCCTCCTATAAAAAAGTCGTATGCATCTCCCACCAAAAGAGTGTTCGATCAAAAGGCACATAATGCGAACCAAGTGGTTGGCAGCGAGCAATCGAGTTCATCGCAAAATTACCTGCCATCACGCACAGCCTTAGTTTCCCTTCCTGAATCTCACCAATTAGCAGCGGTTTATTAGTGGCACCTACTTATGACCTATGTGGTCTGTCGCATTGTTACTGCAGAGAACACTGGCGACATCCTCAACCTCTGCAAGACCTGGAGCTACCATGTATCACCACGTGAAAAAGTTGATGTACACCGTGAATATCGGCGAACCCGATCCCAAGTTCGGCAGAATGCTTCTTGAACAGTTCGGTGGCGCCAACGGCGAACTTGCCGCGGCGATGCAGTATTCCATACAGGGCATCAACTGCGAAGATCCTGCACGCAAAGATTTGTTGATGGACATCGGCACCGAAGAACTCAGCCATCTCGAAGTCGTCGGAGCGCTCATTCGCATGCATTTGAAGCCTATGAAGAGTGACCGCGAAGCTGCCGAAGCCGATCCCCTGGTTGCCATCGCCGGCGGCGGCGGCGTCTCCCTGTTTGACTCCATGGGCAACGCCTGGACAGCCGACTATCTAAAGGTCACCGGGGACCTGGCCGTCGACCTGCGCAGTAACATTGCAGCAGAAGCTCGGGCCAAGATCGTCTATGAAAGACTGATCGGTTTCACCCAGGACCAGGGGTCCAAAGAAGCACTTCAGTTCCTGATGACCCGCGAAATCACTCACATGCGTGCCTTCACGGCAGCGCTTGACAGCATGGAAAAGCCACAGTTCGCAGTCGGCATCATTGAACCGACGCCAAACCTGGTCGACCAGTTCTTCAATGCCTCTACCGGTGAAAGCCAGTATGGTGAAAGCGACTTCAAGGGTCCATGGAATAGCGGTAACGGCCTGCACACTGTTCAATCTGAGATCAAGGGCGGCGCAGGGCTTGACGTAAAGCCGTATGCTCCTCAGCCCGGAACAGAAAAGACATCGCCGATTGACTCGACGCCCGTAGGTCAATGGACGAATGGAGTAGGCGAGAAGCAGATGGCGTTGCACGAAGCCAAGCTAAAAGAAGCGGCACAGGAAGCAACTGTTGAGGTGTAGGTAGAAATGCCGTCAGCATAAAAGAGCCGGCCATGCGCCGGCTCTTCTATTTGTGGGGTACTGTCTACGTAAGCTCACGGCAGGGAACCCTATTCCTTAAGCAAGACGACCATCAGGAACATCACAAAGGCCAGCACGTCTGCACCAGTGAGAATGATCACCTGCCAACCGGCCGACCAATGAAACAATTGGCTCGCCCCATAGGTCACTGCTACCACTGCAGCCGCCCAGCCAAGCCCCGCTGGCAAAGCCACTGCCTCCGAAGCGTCTTGTGAAGAGTCCTGCGAAGAGCGGCCCATAGCATTCCTCCCTGCGAAAGCAATCAGCGGCTCAAGTCCACCATGGCTGTTGACGATCCGCGACTCCTCAGATGCAGCCGCAGGATGCGCATGCTGCCGAAGATAACAAAAAAGACTTTTCGTTAACCAGAGCACCTTTAACCTGCCCGTTGACCAACGCGGATGGCATTTGCAAAGCTGCCATCCAGTGATCACAAGGACAAGGTAGACTGATGTGCGCACCCACTTTCCGACTGAGGAGCATCTATGTCACGCCATCCGTCACGCCCAACACGTCCAGGTGCGCCGCGCTTGCATTTGAATGCCCTGCGGATTCTGATCAGCACGTGCGCTCTTGCCGGCAGTCTCGCAGTGTTTGCGCAGCAGCCAACGCGTCCTGCCGAGGCTACCGCACCTGCGCCGCTGGTAGCCGCACCTCAGGCGGATCCCCAGGTGCAACCCGACGGCAGCGTCGTTTTCACGCTGAACATGCCCAACGCCCAGGCTGTTGGCCTGAGCCTCGAAAATCATCACGAGCCCATTTCGATGAACAAGGGCGTCGATGGAAACTGGACTTTCGCCCTGCCCTCCGTCCTTCCCGAGATCTACAGCTACTCGTTCAACGTGGATGGCACCCACATCCTCGACCCCCGCAATACCCAGGTCAAAACAAGCTTCTTTAACAACGACAGCCTGTTCCTTGTTCCCGGCCATCCCGCCATGCCATGGGAGATGGCTGACGTTCCCCACGGCTCCGTCGACCATCACTACTATCATTCGAAGATCGTCGCAGACCTTGATAGCAGCGTCAGCCAGTACTACGTCTACACGCCGCCCGGTTTTGATCCGCACAGCAAACAGAAATATCCGGTCCTTTATCTACTGCACGGCTACTCTGACGAGCCGAGTGCCTGGACGGCCATGGGCAAGGCGAATCTCATCCTCGACAACCTGATCGCGCAGGGCAAAGCCAGGCCCATGATCGTAGTCATGCCGTGGGGCTATGGCGACATGAAGGTGATCACCAGCGGCTGGGCGGCGTGGCGCGACCCATCCTTGATCATGAGCAACTTTACCCACTTTGGCGAAGCACTGCTGCAGGAGGTCATGCCCATGGTGAACGCCCAGTACCCCATCTCGGATAAGCATGAAGATCATGCCATTGCCGGTCTGTCCATGGGCGGCGCTGAAACGCTGCTGGTCGGCCTCAATCATACTGATTACTTCGGGTCCATCGGCGCCTTCAGTGCCGGCGGCATCGGCGTTGACAACTTCGAAACACTCTTCCCGGCCGTCGCGCAATCCGGCGCACAGACCCAGTCGAAGCTGAAAGTTTTCTGGGTAGCCTGCGGCACAGAAGACGGCCTGACCGAACCCAACCAGAAACTCATCGCATGGCTGCAAAGCAAAGGAATGCAGCCAACGGCTATCCATTCGCCCGGCATGGGCCACGTCTGGATGGTCTGGCGGGAAAACCTTGCCGCCTTTGCACCATTGCTCTTCCAGAAGTAGCTATGCCTGACAACACCGCCCGCTGCCGGCATGAAGATGGCATCATCCTATTGCTGGCAGCAGTCCGGAAACATCGAAGCGCCATTACGCAGATCGGTGGTCAAAAAGGGCAGCCGTCATGCGCGTCCCCTGCTGCGCAGCATCTCCGCCAGTCGCAGCGTTAACGCCATCATGGTGAACGTGGGATTCGAACTCCCGCCGGTCGGGAAGACCGAGCAGCCGGCCACGTAGCAATTCGCTATGCCATGCACCTTTAGATCGCGATCGACGACGCTGTCACATGCAGTCGCGCCCATGCGCGTTCCACCCATCATATGATACGTATCAGCTACGAGTTCTTTTAAATCCTGCGACTCATCCAGCAGCGCGGCCTTTACGTGGATGCCATCAACACCTGCTGCTCGAAGGACAGTCAGGATGCTCGGTGCAAAAAGGCGTAGCGTGCTCAACTCGGCCTCGCCGATTCGCCAGTCCAGGCGCACCTGCGGCAGCCCCAGTGCGTCCTTCCCCTCTCCCAGCGTCACGCGGCTCTCTGCCAGCGGCTTCTGCTCTACATCCAGGTTCAGGCGAAGTTCCGTATGCTTCGAAAGCCTGCGCCGTTCCAGGACCTTCGTCGCATAGGCCATCTTCAGCAACTCGACCGATCCGACAGGCAGCGAGGCCAGCCGCAGCAGCAATCCCGGCGTCACTTCTTTGCGCTGCACGGACTGCAGCAGCAGGCGCACCGTCGTGGCCGGCGAATCGTCTGCTTCCACCAAAGGAAAATGCGCCATCACTGCCTGCGCACCATGGCGTTCGCGCCATGCTCCTGTAGCTTCTAGCTTCGGCGAATAGAGCGAACCGTCCTTCAGCCGCGGCAGAAAGATCTTCGCCGCCGCGGCCCTGGCTGCTCCATCAAGAGTTGCCGCGTGTATGCCGAGATGATCGTGAAAATACCGCCCTACCTGGTCCGCCTCATTACCGATATCTGAATACAGCAGCAGCCGCGAAGACTCAATCGTGCCCAGGCAAACAACAAACCGCCGTGCCAGAAAAGTACACCTCCGTCCCGCATAGTTAACCGCTTCAAGACTCCCTATGTTGCCGCTCGCCTCGCGCACCAGCTTCGTCGCATTTGCGTGCAGATAGACCGTTACATCCGCACTCTCCTGGCACCGCCGGCCAAGCGTCCCCGTCAGGCTTCTGCGAGGGAACGGCGCCCAGCGCGAAAAGCGCATTCTGACCGAATCTCCTTCAGCAAACGGCACAGACTCCGCTACGAATACTTCTTCTGGGACGCCCATGGTCCGCAATACTGTTGCATAGTATGTCTCCAGTTCCTGTTCATCGATCGGCCAGCCCGTCATGCCGGTGCTTTGCGGTGGATGAAAAACATCGTCGGGATAGGACAACAACTGTCCACCCCAACGCGTCGACGACCCGCCAAATGTCCGGAAGCGCCCCTCGCTCGCCCCGGCATGCGGATGCCCCGCCATCTCCACCGAGTACAACTGCTGACTACGCGCTTCAAGCGACCCGCCGCCACCCTCCAGCAGCGCCACGCGCAAGCCGCTGCCGCGTAGCGCATCTGCCAGCACCAGCCCCGCAATCCCGGCACCCGCAATACACACGTCTGCCGTGTAGACCGTGCGTTCGCGAATCTGTTCGAGATCAACCTGCAACAGGATTCCTCACGGCCCAGCCTGCTCATCCGCCAAACAGGAACGGAGCTGCGCCAGCTCGGCCGCTGCAAAACGGCTGCCGGTAATGGCGGCAACATTCGCCTGCAAATGTGCCGGAGACATCATCGTCGTCAGCACAACATCGCTGCCGGCATGCAGCGCGCAGTTCAAGGCGACATCCGCCAGCAGGCTATCGTCCGTTGGAGAAAGCTTCGCGCGCAGAGAAGCATCAAGCCCCGGATGCACCGCGTGCTCCGCCAATTTGGAGCGCAAAGCGGCGACACCCGCAGCACCGCCAAACGCATGGTTTGCAAGACGTAATCGTGTCTGCGACTTGCGCAGCCCTGGCATCGAAGCCGCAAAACCGTTCCCTACGTGGCATGGAAATTGCAGCGCCTCTATCAACGCATTTTGCGAAGCTGCCGCCGCAATTTCCGGCTCCGCCGACACGCCCATCATCCGCACCTTGCCTGCCCTGCGCAATCCATCCATGGCTGCAAGCAACGCGTCATCGTGCACAGCGGCCAGGGACGCCTCGTGCATAAAGAGCACATCGAGGTAATCCGTGCGCAGCTTGCGCAGACTCGTCTCCACGCTCGCCTGCAAAACTCCAACGCTGAATTGTCCGGGAGAAAACTGTGCCGCCACCTGGCCGCGGATCTTGCCCCGCAGACTCGGCACCATCCGCATCGCCACGCGCGCCAGAGGCTTAGCTGCCTGTTTCCAGCCCGGTTGCGCACGCGGCACGATCCCGAACTTGGTTGAAACCACTACCCGGTCCCGCCGCCCTTGCAAAAACTCGCCAAGCACTGCTTCCGATTCGCCATATCCATACGATCGCGCCGTATCGAACACAGTAATGCCGGCCTCGTACGCTGCTGCCAGCGCCCGCAGGGAGTCGCCGCGGCCGATGCGCCCCATCACCGCTGCCGTACCAAAGCCGAGAACCGACAACTCCCGGCCCAGCACATCGTTGCCAACAAAACGCATCCCTTCGACTATAGAGCAGCCATCAAAAGTTCATGCGGCTCCCCTTTGTAACGGGATCGAAAAGCCCATCTGTCCAATTGCCCACATTCCCACAGCGCTCCACATTTCAGTGCACCATTTCCGCACCTTGGCACCCCGTCACGACGCGCGTACCTTCGGAGATACCGGGACGACGGTAATCTTGCCATCGATCCAAGCCGCTCGGCGCGCACCGCTGAAATCCGCGTCAAACGTGCTGATTTCTGTTCTCCACAGGCAGAATCACGCCATTCCGCAACCCGATGCCCAGTTCGGCATCTAATCACAACATGTAGGGGTTTTGATCTTGACACGGTCTATACACAGGGCTAACTTCACACTTGCAGCCCGAGATTGAGCCTAGCCGCTCGTCGGCCGTCACCAGCATAAAGGCAATACGGAGTAGCCATTCTCACCCAGTGTTTCTTCCTTCGTCAGGACGAAATCCGGCGCATCTGTTTCCAATCGTTTCACTGCAGCCCTTGCCCCCGATCTCATTGTTTTAGCAGTCCACATTTTCGAAACTAATAGGAGTCCCCATGGCTGAGGCCACCAAGCAAACCGCCGCCACTTCCGCATCTGAGTCCATCCGCCCCGCCGGAAGCCCGAACCCCGGCAAAACAGGAAGTGCCCGGCCCGGCCTCCAGTACAATCGCCGCTTCACCAGACCCGGCGTGTCGCCTTACAGCGAAGTCCAGTGGGAACGCCGTACGGCCGCCATCACCGACTCCAAGGGCAAGACCATCTTTGAGCAGAAGCAAGTGGAAGTGCCGGTCGACTGGTCCATGACCGCGACCAATATCGTTGCCTCAAAATATCTGCACGGTCCCATGGACGCTGCACCCGGCGGCGCTGCCGAACTCACCAGCGCCTACAAGCGTGAAACCGGCGTGCGTGAACTGATCGCTCGCGTCGCTGAAAGCATTCGCGACTGGGGCATGAACAATGGCTACTTCGCCAGCCGGGAAGATGCGACCAATTTCCACGATGACCTCGTGCACCTGCTCGTCCATCAGAAGGTCGCCTTCAATTCGCCTGTCTGGTTCAACGTAGGCTGCGATCGTCTCGAGCCGGATTCCGACGCCCGCAACTGGCACTGGGACCCGAAGACCCGCGAAGTCCGCTACTCCGTCACCGGCTACCGCAACCCGCAATGCTCCGCCTGCTTCATCAATTCTGTCGATGACTCTCTCGACTCGATCCTGACCCTTGCCAAGACCGAAGGCATGCTCTTCAAATGGGGCTCAGGCACCGGCACCAACCTGTCGCCTATCCGCGGCTCCCTTGAGCTACTGTCAGGCGGCGGCACGGCATCAGGACCACTCTCGTTTATGCGTGGCTTCGACGCCTTTGCCGGTGTTATCAAGTCCGGTGGTAAGACGCGTCGCGCCGCCAAGATGGTCATCCTCAACGTCGACCATCCGGACATCGTTGACTTCGTCGAATGCAAAGCCAAGGAAGAAGCCAAGGCCCACTCGCTTGTCGCCGCCGGTTATGACGGCTCCGGGCCCGACTCCGAAGCCTACTCCTCCATCTTCTTTCAGAACGCCAACAACTCTGTCCGCGTCAACGACGAGTTCATGCAGGCCTGGGAAGCGGATGGCGATTTCTCAACGAAATCTGTCAAGGACGGTACGCCCGTCAACACCTACAAGGCACGCGACCTGATGCGCAAAATCGCACAGGCCACCTGGGCCTGCGGCGATCCGGGCATGCAGTACGACACCACCATCAATCGCTGGCACACCTCGAAAAACAGCGGCCGCATCAATGCGTCCAATCCCTGCTCCGAGTACATGTTCCTCGACAATTCAGCCTGCAACCTGGCCAGCTTCAACCTGATGAAGTTCGTCACACCGGCAGGTACCTTTGACATTGCCGCCTACCGCGCAGCGGTCGACACGCTCATCATCGCGATGGATATCCTGGTCGATTCCGCCGGTTATCCCACCGAACTCATCAGCAAAAACTCGCACGACTATCGCCCGCTCGGTCTCGGCTATGCCAATCTCGGCGCGCTGCTCATGGCCATGGGTCTGCCGTATGATTCCGACGCAGGCCGCGACTTCGCCGCGACCCTTACCGCCATCATGTGCGGCGAAGCTTACCTGCAATCTGCAAAGCTCGCGGAAAGCTGCCCGGAACTGGGCTCTGCCACCACGCTCACCAACTCCGTCAGCCGTAGCGGTGGAGCCTGCCCCGGCTTCTACGTCAACCGCGAACCGTTCCTTGACGTCATCCGCATGCATCGCGCGGAGGTCAACAACATCGGCAAGAGCAAGTCGTCCGCTGAGCCTTTCAACGTTCCTCAGCTCGACACTCTCATCGCTGCTTCGAAAGAATGCTGGGACCAGGCACTCGCTCACGGCGAGAAGCATGGCTACCGTAATTCCCAGGTGACGGTACTTGCCCCGACAGGGACCATCGGCTTCATGATGGATTGCGACACCACCGGCATCGAGCCCGAACTCGCGCTCGTCAAATACAAGAAGCTCGTTGGCGGCGGCATGATCAAGATCGTCAACCAGACCGTTCCGGCTGCCCTCTTCAAGCTCGGTTATGCCGACGACCAGGTACAGTCCATCGTCAGCTACATCGACTCGACCGGTACCATTGAAGGTGCGCCTGCCATCAAGCACGAGCACCTGTCGGTCTTCGATTGCTCCTTCAAACCGGCCAAGGGTACGCGCACCATCCACTACAACGGCCACATCAAGATGATGGCCGCCACCCAGCCATTTCTTTCCGGCGCTATCTCGAAGACGGTCAATCTGCCGACCGAAGCAACCGCCGATGACATTGCCGAAGTCTACGTCGAAGCCTGGAAGCTTGGCATCAAGGCTGTTGCCATCTATCGCGATGGATCGAAGGGCGTGCAGGTCCTCAACACGTCTTCTGAAGATGTGAAGAAGTCCAACCCTGAAGCCGCAGCCCTGGCCGCTTCTGCCGAACGGATTCTGCGGTCGATCGCCCTCGGCACCGCCGCTTCCACCAAGGATATCCAGTCGATTGAGCGCGCCCTGGAAAACAAAATTTCGAGCAAGCTTGAAGTAAGTGCCAAGGCCGTAGCTGAAGCAGCTCACACCTTCGAGATTGCGATCCAGAATGCTGTCTCCGACACTGCCGGGACACCGGGCGCCTCAGCAGCCAACAATGCGGGTGCCGCAGGTCTATCCGGAGACCTGGGTTCCACCAACGCACAAAACCCTAACGCCCCGCCGCGCGCCGTCCGTCATCGTCTGCAGGAAGAGCGAGCCTCCCTCACCCATAAATTCTCTATCGCAGGCCACGAGGGCTATATCACCGTAGGCCTGTATCCTTCGGGCGAGCCCGGCGAAATCTTCATCAAGATGGCTAAGGAAGGTTCCACCGTCTCCGGATTGATGGACTCCTTTGCAACCGCTATCTCTCTCTCACTGCAGCATGGCGTGCCACTGAAAGTGTTGTGCGAGAAGTTCGCGCACACCCGCTTCGAGCCCTCCGGCTGGACTGGCAACGAGCACATCGGTTATGCCAAGTCCATCATGGATTACATCTTCCGCTGGCTCCAGCTGCGTTTCCTCTCCGGCCAGCAGCTTGACCTCTTCGCCGGCCTCGGCGCTCCGCAGCCACCATCCATTCCCGTCCTTGGCACCATCGGCGGCGCGTCGAATCCGGGTGCCCCAGGTCTAGCTTTTGGAGACCTGGGTTCTGACCCATCCATTGGCGATCTCGACCTGATGGCGTCAGGCCACCAGGTCACCGGCGCCGGACAGACCATCATCCCCGGTCATGCCGGAACCGTCGTTCCCACCAGTGGTCACGCCGCCGATGCCATGCGCAGTATGTATGACATGGGCGACGCACCGTCCTGCCTCACCTGCGGCGCCATCATGGTCCGCAACGGCAGCTGCTACCGCTGCATGTCCTGCGGCAGCACCAGCGGCTGCAGTTAGAAGCTGATGAATCCAGAAAGAGGAAGGCCCGACTCTATGTCGGGCTTTCCTCTTTGCAGAGACCTTGCCTCAAAGCAGAATGCCATGTCGCGAACGGCAGTCTACTCCTGTGCCTTGCTCGAAGCTAGGTGTTTGGTGCCAGACAGCTACGCCCAGCTAAAAGTAATCGGCGTCTGGATATCCGGGTGCAGGCTCTTGTGCACAGGACAGGTGTGAGCGGCCCGCTCAAGCTTCTGCCTGTTCTCCGCGCTGATCGACTGCGGAACGTGGATCTTCACCGCCAGGCTCGCAATCATGCGAGGCGGGGCCGTCGTCATCTCCTTCTCAACCGTCGCCGTCGTCCCTGCGATATCAATGGCAAGCGTCCGCGCCATGATGCCCATCACCGTGAGCATGCAGGTACCGAGTGCAGTCGCGACCAGGTCTGTGGGTGAAAAGCTCTCGCCGCGTCCCTGGTTATCCTTCGGTGCATCCGTGTTGAGTTCGCTGCCGGAAGGGCCGTGGACTGCCTTGCAGTGCAGCTCCCCCTGGTATTCAAATTGCATCGCAACCATCATGACTCCCTTACAGCTGGCGTGGGCTGGCATTGCAAAACGAGCCCGCTCTCATGGTAGGTTCCCCACAGTCGCTAAGACAAGGCGCTGAGCACAAGCTGCCACTACTTCGTACCAGTCGCCTTCGCGTGACCCAGGTACTTGTCGAAGAACAAAGTGATCTCTCCGAAAGCTTCCCTGGTTTCAGGCGCTCGATCGTCAAACTGGTACTGCGCGTGCGATGCACCTTCGAACACCTCGAGCTCGGCATCCACTCCTGCTTCGCGCAGTTTGCGATGGACACGTACCGTGTTGCTCAACAGCAGGTCGCGCGTGCCGGTCGTCAGAATCGCCGGCGGGAAGCCCTTCATCTCTCCATACACCGGCGAAAGCAGCGGGTCCTTCAAGTCATGCCCATGCGCATAAACGACGGTAGCGGCATCGCAGGACCCATTGCGTGACACCAGGACGTTATCCACCATCTCGTTCGTATAAAACGAATCGCCGGTCTTCGTGACATCCGCCATGGGTGTACCCGGCGCAATCGCCGCTGGCATGGGCAGCCCCATCTGCCTGGCGCGCAGCATCATCTCCAGTACCAGTGCCCCTCCGGCGGAAGTACCAAAGACCGCTATGTCCTTTGGGTCATGCGTTTTCAGCAATTCCTGATAAACGGTCATCGCGTCGTCCAGCGCTGCGGGAAAATATCCTTCAGGCGGCATCCGGTAATCCACTGAGATGACCTTGTAGTGTCCCATTCCCGCAATCAGCACAGCTTCACTCGTCCCCGACTCGCCGGGAAAAAGCACATAGCACCCGCCATGAACATGCAGCAGTACCTTGTCCCGATGCGCAGGCGGAATCGTCGCAGACGCGACGGTGTAGATTCTTACACCGCCGATCTTTCCAGCCTCGGTCGTCACGTGCAGACGCTCACGCATCGCCGGAAGAGTCTGCATCGTCTTGGCCGCCTGCTTATTTGCAGCCACTCTCCATTCCTCGCCGGTCTTCCACAACTTGTTCCAGTCGGGATTCAGAGGAGCGGCAATCAACCGCTGCATCTCTGGGCTTACATCCGTCGGTACAGGCAGAATCTTTGCCGGCACCTGTTCCGGAGGCAGCCGGTCAGGATTGCTTTGCGCCCGCGCGCTGACAGTTGTAAAACACGCACAGGCTAATACCACGCACCCAGCTAACCGCATTTCTCCCCCTTATTGTTGCTTACACTGCTTGGTCAAACGACTCCGCTGTGAGATGCGCCGCATCCCCCGCGACGAAAGTCGATGCGTTCTGCTCCTACCATGATTGAGAACTGCTGCGATTGAGAACAGCCACGCCTCGTTGGTCCGCCCGTGATAAGTTTCGATGTTGCTCCGATCGTGATAAGTTTCGGTATCCCCTTGGATGGAGACGCAATGAAGCTCATTTGTCATTTCGCAGTTAGCCTGTTGTTTGTGAGTGTGGGCTTGGCCGCGGCGCAGCAGGCGCCCCAGTATCCCAACTATCCAAGTGAGACGCCACAAAACTTTCAGCCATCCACCGCGGGTATGGATTATGAGCGCCGAGACGTCATGGTCCCGATGCGTGACGGCGTCAAACTACACACCGTCATCCTGGTACCGAAGGGTGCGAAGCATGCAGGCATCCTCATGACGCGCACTCCCTACAGCGCAAATCTTTTAACCGCGAACACGCCCAGCGTTCATCTCGGAACAAGCCTGTGGGGCTACGACAATGCGGTCGAGCCGATCATCAACGGCGGCTACATCCGTGTGGTCCAGGATATCCGTGGAAAGTACGGCAGTGAAGGCGACTACGTCATGAACCGTCCACTCCATGGACCCCTTAATCCCACACCGGTAGATGAATCCACCGATACGTATGACACCATCGACTGGCTGCTGAAACATGTGCCTGAGACGAACGGCAAGTTCGGCATCCTGGGCATCAGCTATGACGGCTTCCTCGCGCTCACGCCGCTGGTGCATCCCCATCCCGCGCTTAAATGCGTTGTTCCGATGAACCCGATGGTCGACGGATGGATGGGCGACGACTGGTTTCACAACGGCGCCTTTCGCGAACAGAACCTTCCCTACATCTATGAGCAGACAGCAACGCGGGCGAATGACGTGCGCTGGCTGAGTTCAAACTTTGATGACTACGACATGTACATGCGCGCCGGTTCTGCAGGTGAGCTGGGCAAACAGCGCGGCATGGACCAGATCGGCTTCTGGACCAAAATCACCGCACACCCCGCCTATGACAGCTTCTGGAGTGGCCAGGCCATGGACAAGATATTGGCCGCCCAGCCTCTGACCGTGCCGACCATGCTGGTCGACAGTCTGTGGGACCAGGAAGATATCTACGGCGCCATGGCAGTGTACAAGGCGCTGAAAAATCAATCCGACGCGAAAGACAACCTCTACCTGGTCATGGGCCCCTGGCACCACGGCCAGGAGATAGAAAGCGCGGACGCGCTCGGTCCCATCAAGTTTGGCAGCGATACAGGGCTGTACTTCCGCGAAGAAATTCTGGCTCCATTTCTCGCCCACTACCTGCAGGACGACGCACCTGCCATGAACGTAGCGCGCGTCACTGCGTTCCAGACAGGCGTCAACAAGTGGGAGCGGATGGAGACATGGCCTGCCTCTGCATCCGGCTCAACACCTGCCGGCAAGCCGCTGTATCTGCACGCGGGCGGCATGCTGGGATTTATCAAGCCATCGTCGGACGAAGGTTCGGACCAGTATGTTTCCGACCCGGGCAAACCTGTGCCGTTCCGTGCGCGGCCCAGCCAGCCCGTGGGTTATACCGAAAACCTGTCGTGGGTACGCTGGCTGGTGGATGATCAGCGCGAATTTTCAGGCCGCCCCGATGTACTGACCTTTACCAGCGATGCCCTGACGAGTCCTCTTACCATCAGCGGAGAGCCGATGGTGAACCTGGTCGCCGCCACCACTGGCACCGACGCTGACTGGGTAGTGAAGCTGATCGACGTCTATCCGGATGAATATGCCGGGCAGCCGGAGTTAGGCGGCTACCAGTTGCCGGTCGCGATGGATATCTTTCGCGGCCGCTATCGCCAAAGCCTGAGCGACCCGAAAGCCATTGCCGCAGGCCAGGCCCTTGCCTACAAGTTCGCGCTGCCAAATGCCAGCCACGTTTTCCTGCCCGGACACAGGATCATGGTGCAGGTGCAGTCCAGCTGGTTCCCCCTTTACGACCGCAACCCCCAGACCTTTGTCCCGAACATCTTTTTCGCAAAACCGGAGAGCTACAAAAAAGCAACCGACACTGTTTTCCACTCTGCAGGTAAGGCGAGCTTCATCGAACTGCCGGTCGTGCCATAGCAGACATAACGTCTCTCAATCAGCGATGGCCGTAAGCCATCAGCAATGCCAATCCGCCGACCAGCGAAACCAGCAGCAGGCTATGCTTCAGCGTGAAGCGCAGCAGCCGTGCCTGCTCAGCAACCGAAATACCGGTAGCGGCCGCGGCTACCGCAATTGTCTGCAGGCTGATCATTTTTCCCATCACGCCACCAACAGAATTCGTGGCCGCCATCAAGACCGGGTCGAACCCCAGCCGGCCCGCCGTCACCACCTGCAAGTTGCCGAAGAGTGCGTTCGAAGAAGTGTCTGATCCCGTAATAAACACCCCCAGCCAGCCTAGCGCCGCACTGAAGAACGGGAACAGCCTGCCGGTCGCCGCGAAGGCCAGCCCGAGTGTTGCCGTTGCCCCGCAGTAGTTCATCAGGTAAGCCATCCCCAGCACAGAAGTGACAGTGATCGTCGGTAGCCTGAGTTGGCTGACCACTTTCAACAGCACCCGTGCAAACCGTAGCGGGCTCATGCGCACAGTAGCAACCGAAAGCAAAGTCGCCACCATGCACGCGGTCCCCGCCGCAGCCAGCCAGTTGAAGGTCAGGCCGGCCGGGTAGGGCGACGGCGCTTTCGCGATCGGCGGCATCCGCAGCACGACGTTATGCAGCATCGGCCAGTGAAACACCAGCGTCGTCGCGTCCAGCATCTTGCGCACCGGCGTCCAGCCCCACAGCAGGACGCACGTCACCAGCAGCCCATACGGGAGCCACGCGTACCACACGCTCGGATGGGCAGTTGCTGATGCCCGCGTCGCCATAGCTTCAACCTGCATAACAGCATCCGCAACGACCGGCTTCTTCGGAGGCCGGAACTTCAGCAGCAACACCAGGGCCATCATCGCCGCCAGCGAAGACAGGATGTTCGTGAGCTGCGCACCAATATAAATCGAGACGAAAAATTGCACCGACGCATACACACCACCGGCCACCAGCACCGGCAGCCACACACCGGAAAGCCCGCCGAAGCCCCACATCGCCACGATCATATAAGCGGGAAGAATGAATGCTACGGGAGAGCACAACTTCCCCGCCGCAGCACTCAGCCTGCTCAACGGCAGCCCCGTAGTACCGGCAAGGGTAAGGATGGGAATGCCGATCGAACCAAATGTAACAGGCTCTGTGTTTGCAAGCAGGCAGAGTGCAGATGCGTTGAAGGGTGTGAATCCTAAACCGATCAGCATGGTCGCGGCAATCGCCACGGGCGCTCCAAAACCGGCAGCGCCCTCAAGAAAAGCGCCGAAGGCAAATGCGATCAGCAGCGCCTGCAACCGCGGCTCAGCAGTCAATCGCCCAATGGATTGCTTGATTCCTTCAAACTGTCCAGTCTCGACCGACGCATGAAACAGCGCGAGCGCCCAGAAGATGATCCACGTAATTGGAAACAATCCGAAAGCCGCACCGTAAGCCGCCGCGCTCAACGCCGGCGCCAGCGGCATATGGTACGCACCGAGCGCAACGATCAGTGTGACGCCAAGCCCGCAAAGCCCCGTCATCCAGGCCGGCTTGCGCAGCACGGCGAGCAGAAACAAAAGTGTAAAGATCGGCAGTGCCGCAATCAGTGCGGAAACGAAGAGCCCCTGTCCGAAAAGCAGATACGTTTGAGCCCAGGTCATCGTCACCCTCGCACCGCCTCGTCATAATACCTGCTACCAGGCCGCGCCAGGCGCCATCACTCCAGTCGAGTTACCGCACAGAGGTTTACAGAAAAAGCTACCAGGCCGCAACCAGGCAAATGGTCATCCCGACCCTTATCATTACGCCGCGTCCGTTTGTCATCCCGATCGTAGCCCAGCGCAGTGGAGGGATCTGCGTGTTATTTCCTGCACGAACCATCTGGTTCCGAGGCATAACTACCCCAAATCAAATCTTTCCCTGTTGAGGCGAAGCACGATCGAACGCGCATCCCCATCGCAGTGCGTAAGAACGAGTGCACCATCCGCTCGCGCCACCAGCGACGGAAACTTTTCTCCCCATTCGACCAACACCACGCTATCGGGCTCGGCCATCTCGTCAATGCCGAGGGTCGCCAGTTGTCGCTCCTCTTCAAGTCGATAAAGGTCGAGATGGTAGAGCCGCATTGCGCTGCCCGTACCAGGCAGGAAACCCGCATATTCATGCACCAGGGTAAAGGTAGGACTGGTTACGTCTTCCGCCTCTGCTGCGCCGAAAGCCTCCACGATTCCCTTTACCAGGGTCGTCTTGCCCGCACCAAGATCACCCTGCAAGATAAGCAATAGCGGCGGTTGCAGTAAGCCGGCGATCCGGCGGCCGACAGCAATCGTCTCCTCGGCGGAGTTGGTCTCAAACCCACGCACAGGCCTGTCGTTCGCTTCATTCACACTCTCTGCCCGGAGGTTCCAAGCACGCCCGGGTGCCCCTGCAGCCACGTCAATCCATCACTTCCATGCGCCCGGAAACGAAATGCCTTCCACAGATGATCAACCACGTCCGTGGCAAGAAGCGTGTGCTCATTCTGCTCCGCAACGGCGAAGTCCGCAGCCAGGCCATGCAGGTAAACTGCCGCTTCGACCGCAAGCCCCGGGTCTGCGCCTTCGTGAGTCCCATACTGCGACAACATCGCTGCGACGACACCTGTCAGAATGTCACCGCTACCGCCTTTCGCCAAGCCGGGGTTGCCTGTAGTGTTGATCGCGAGCCGGCCATCGGGATGCGCGATGATCGTCCGCCAACCTTTCAGTACCAGGATCACTTTGTGCGTAGTCGCGTACGCGCGGGCTATGTTCTCGCGATCAGCTTCGACTTCCCTGATGCTCTTGTTCACCAGCCGTGCCATCTCACCCGGGTGAGGCGTCAGCACCAGTGTTCGCTTGCTTCCATCCAGTTGATACTTGCGCTGCGCGATCGCATTCAAAGCGTCTGCATCAAGGACCATCGGAAGACTGGTCTTGTCGATCAGGCCAAGCACGAACTCCTGGGCATCCGGATCTTCACCCAGTCCCGGACCAATCGCAATCACCGACTTCTTCTCGATCAGGTGTTTCAGATTGGCATCATCAAGGTTTGCGGAAGAGATCGCCCCATTGCTGCCGGCGAGCAGCGGCATGGTCATCAACTCCGGAGCAATCCCGGCCACGTTCGCGAGAATTGAGCTAACGACTCCAGCGGTCACCAGGCCCGCGCCTGCCCGCATCGCTGCCAGCGCGGCCATGGATGGCGCACCCGCCTTGCCATCCGCACCGCCAATCACCAGCACATGCCCGAACTTGCCTTTGTTGCCATCGGGTGAACGTGGCTTATCCGCCATCCGCTTCGAAGCCCCGGCCCACGTCAGGCCGGTGGTGCTGAGAATCGCTTCCTCGGGAGAACCAATGTTCGCCACCACCACCGGACCCTGCTGCAGATTGCCCGGACGCGTCAGCCGACTGCCCTGCATAAAGTGTCCGGAGATATGCGCCAGCTTCGGTGCCGTGAAAGTCACGACCGCATCGGAACGGAACGCTCCAGGCTGGAGAAAGGTGCGTGAATCCGCATCCCACCCCGACGGCAGGTCAATAGAGACGACCGGGATCTGCGGATACCGGTTCAAAAGCGTGCCAACCCCCACCGCCAGTCCCTGCATCGGCGGCTTGAAGCCGGTACCGAAGACGGCATCCAGAAAAACGTCAGCGGAGCTGCAGATCAGTGCTGCTTGCGGAGCGTTCAAAGCCGCTTCGTCTGCAATCTCTACAGGCATGCTCCCGAAGCTCGCCAGACGAAGTTTGTCGAGGTTCTGCCGGGCTTCGCCTTTGACATCATCCGCGGTCCCCAGTAGGAAGACCGTGACCTGGCGTCCGGCTTCGGCCAGTTTCCTTGCAGCCGCCAATCCGTCGCCGCCATTGTTTCCTTTCCCGCAAAAGATGACGATGCGCTGGGCTGTCGGCATCTCCTGCAGAACGAACCGGGCCACCGCGCCACCCGCATTCTCCATCAGCGTAGCGAAGGAAATACCAAACTTCTCCGCCGTCCGCGTATCGGCGGACTGCATATCATGCGTCGAGAGAATCTTCATACCGTCTGCACAATTCTAGAGCAATTTTCCAGACGTCGACCGGCTTCTGACTGGGTGCTGGTCAGCGCTGATAGCCCTGACTGGTCCGGCCACTGCTGGAAAGACTCGCGGCAAACCTTGCCTTGCTCTCTAACACCTCAGGAGATTCCTGCCGCGAAGGCGAGGGGGTATTCACCTCTGCCGTAAAAACTTGATCATCCCGGTTGGCCTTTGCCGGAAGAGACCAACCGGCAACTCTCTGACCGGCGACCAACCGTGCTAGGAGCAAATTACCTGAAGGTGTAGAGCGAAGATACGATGAACACGGGCCTTTTCACCAAAGAAAAGGCCAACCTGTATCAGCCAGAAACACCATAGCATCAGGTAAATTTGCTCGAATACACCGGAAATCCTTTAATGAGGCAGCAGAGCATTGCGAAAGGCACCCCTTAGCCGTCGCCGCTGGGCCGATGCTAGACCGGCTCGAGCCTCGACCTCAGTCTTTTGCAGACACAAGGCTTCAGAAGAGACGAGAGAATCATGCCAAGATCCTCATCGGGATGGCGATGATCCACCAGTGCCACACTTCAGACGCCTCGGCTGGCAAGTTCAAGGCGCTGCTCGAAGAGTTCTATGCAGACTCCCCGGAACGGCTCAAGGCTGCTCACTTTGGGCTGACCCTCACCGTCAAGAAACCAGCCAGCGACACAGAACAGGACTAGATGAGGCAGACCATGGACGGTTACCCGGCAGAGCATGTTTGTTCTTGCGGTCGCATTTGGCTATTGAGTTCGTGTGTTCCTGCAAACCGGACCGAAAATTTGGTTTGCCGATGCGGTACGGTTTTGACGACAAGCGAGAATGGCTCGGTGACTGGACTCTTGCTCAGCCCTAAAGAGCGATTCGCTGTACTTCGCAAAGCCCGTTACTACTTCGGGATTGTGCTGCTGCAAGCAGCACATCTATTGCACATCAGATTTAGCCCGAAGTCTTGGTTACGCCCGCATCGAATCGTTGCTTACCGTCACACAAACACGCCAGTTCGTTCGTTTATTCGAACCGAGATACGCGCATCTGCCAAAGCGCGGCCTAGATAAAGAGTTGGGCCTTTACTGTCCAACACCTAAGCCTTTTTAGCGACTAGGCGGACATCGAGGTTCATGCCTAGCGCCTCGGCATAGCGGATGAGAGTGCGCATGTTGACGTTTTCCGGTCGTCGCTCGGTGCGGCTGAGCTGGGGTGTACTGGTGCCGATCTTCTTGGCGAGTTCGGCCTGCGTCATGCCCGTTCGCTTACGCTGCTCCGCGAGTTCGATGCCGATGGAGAGGACTTTGGTTTCCTCTTCGAAAGCCTGACGGACGGTTGGATTGGCGAGCTGCTGGTCGAGGTAGCTATCCCATTCGGTTTTCATCTGCGCTTTTTCTCCTTGGCCGGCGGATTGACTGCGGGTTTGGAAGTGGTCTTTGCTGCCAGTTTGGCCTCGTGTCGCGCCATCCTGCTACGTCCGATTTTCTTGTCGGCTTCTTCGACTGCGGCGGTTGCTTTGGTGAAGCCATGCAGGAGGACAGCGGTACGGGCTTCATCGAAGAAATAGAGGACGCGGTAACGAGTCTTTCCCCACTCGCAACCGGGCCTTTCTGAGCTTACCTTCGATCTGCGAGGTGTATGGGAAATCGAGCGTCGGGCCGCCCGTCTTAAGCAGGTCGATCCGCGCCAGAACTTTGCCTCGAACCTCCTCCGGCACGCTGTCGAGCCCAGACGCGTACGGGAAACGAATCGTCTTCGTCGGCGTAAGACTCGATCTTCCAGAGTTCGGACGGGGATGGGCTCACGTTTGTAAATTTATCATATTTGATAAACAGCAAAAACGCCGCGGCGCTGCTGGAACGAAGGGAACTCGTAGGAGCCACGTAGAGCGCCTTCCTTTGAACTTTCGGTGTAAGTTGGCTAACTTTAGCCTCCGCAGCACGTCTGGGGGCTTCTCTGCTCGATTGCCGAGATCATCAGCCCAACCGCTCGACAACCCTCACTCTCATCAGGAAGGTTTGGCTGTTGCTGTGTTTCTGCCGGGTTTGGGGCGCAGCTCCAAGAAATGGACCGTTAGGCCCTCGGTCCGCGCCCGAAGGACCTGGCAATTGTGCCTGGACAAGTTGTTCCGTCAAGCCTTGAGCAGCTGGTGGGCAGGGCATGCTTCGGCTGGTGAAGCGGTCTAAGCACCGCCACTGCCCAGCACCTGATCCTGTTATCCCGACCGAAGTGGTTAGCAGAGGCACTCAGACCAACCGCTCTCAGACCAACCGCTCATTGATGGACAGCTGGCTATTGGACGCGGCTGATTGCCGCTGATTCGAGGGACTGATGGGAGCAGCCGGTGGATGGGCCATCCGGCTCACAGCGAGGCCCGGGAAGCAGTTTAAGTTTGCCGGAATCGCTCCGGGCTAGGCCGACGTCACTGCCATGGATACAACGAAGCGCGAACCTTATGGCTGCAACTCTTGTAAGCGCAAGTAGGGACTCGCGCACCCCAGGCAGCCATGTATGGGGAAAGTGGACGGCCTTTGCGCGGGAGCCCTTCTTCCGAAGCGAGAGAGCTTTGCTTGGACGAGTCTACTGGCTGACGCCCTGGGACAAGGTACGGGTGGTATCCATCGGCGGCTGGCTGGCCTTCGCAAAATAGCTGTGGTCC
>CAZZXL010000066.1:0-23653 GCA_964658035.1 uncultured Acetobacteraceae bacterium | reverse complement strand
GAGTAGCGGCTTCCCAAGCCGTTGGTTGCGGGTTCGATCCCCGTCTCCCGCTCCATCTCGTCTGGTGTCACCCAGAACAAACCTCTCGTGCATGTGCATCGCCGGTTTTCGTCTTTTGGAGGCCTGCTTTGTGATGCGCAGGATGGGTGACGCAGATCCCTCCACTGCGCTGCGCTCCGGATGACAAACATCGTGCCGGGATTTGGCTGGATGCCGCTAAACCACGTGCAGCAGGATCAGGATGATGAACACAGCTAAGATGATACCGATGCCGCCTGAGGGGACATATCCCCAGTTACGGCTGTAAGGCCAGGCTGGAAAGGCTCCTATCACGAGCAAAACCAGGGCTATGACTACAACGTTGACCAGCATCGTGTTCCCACCTGCTCGCTTAGGGATGCCGTTGCACCGCGTGAGAGATGCATGGATTACGCCACGCCTCTTGAGTTCTCGCGGCCACGCGGCTTGAGCTGTCAGGAGAAGCTGCCGCGCGCGCGCGCGAAAATGCCGAGGAACATGGCACGCGTCAGGCGGCCGGTGTTGGTGTTCTGCAGGGATGGATGATAACTGCCGATCAACGTGCGGCCATCCGGCAGCTTGTATTCGGCTCCATGGCTGAAGTTGTACGTCGTCCTGGCAGCGGACGGATGCGTGCGCTGCAGGTGAGCGCGAAAGCCATCCCAGGCGATGCGGCCAAGACAAACGACAACCTGGAGATTGCATAGCAGGCCGAGTTCTTCATCCAGCCAGGGTGCGCAGTTGCGTAGTTCCTGCGGGGATGGCTTGTTGCCAGGCGGAGCGCAGCGGGCGACCGAGGTGATCCATGCATCGTGCAGGCTGAGACCATCCGCAACGGACGTGCTTTCAGGCTGCGAGGCAAAGCCTGCGTCGTAGAGGACCGGGTACAGGAATTTACCGGAGCCGTCACCGGTGAAGGGCCGTCCGGTGCGATTGGAACCATGGGCGCCCGGTGCGAGACCCAGGATGAGGAGGCGGGCAGCCGGATCTCCAAAAGACGGTACGGGCCTGGCCCAGTATTGGTGGTCAAGATAGGCGCGACGCCTGGTCACGGCAATCGCGGTGCAGTAAGCGCGCAGACGCGGGCAGCGCTCGCATGCGATCAGTCGTGTGGTGTGATCACGCAGCAGCTCGAGGGTTGCCGGGGCGACCTTCGCCGACGGTTTACCAGCGACAGCAGGTTTTGCAGATAAAGGCACAGCTTCATTCTAGAATTCCCTGCTTCCGGATGCTTACTACCGCGTGGGATGCACTTCTTGTTGGAGGCCGTTCGAAGTGGAGTAAAGAGCGCAGACGGCTCGTGCGCGCGTGCTACGCTCGTGCGGCGTAGAATGGGTTCGCTTTGCAGCGCAGCATCCAAGAGCTTATGGATGCGTTACCCACAATCTCAAAGGAAGCCACCGAACCCATGATCGAGTTCAACAGACACAAACATATTGCCCTTGCAGCGCTGGCCACTTCCCTGCTCCTGGCAGCGGGATGCAAACCGGCAAGCACTCCGTCGACGACACCTTCCTCCGATACCGGGAGCGCATCCGCGAATCCGCAGATAGGCGGCGAGGACGTGGTCGTGCTCAAGCGCGCTGCGACCAGCAATGGCGCCAAGCCCGAATTTCTTTCAGCGACCATTTTGCCTGGACGCGGTATGAACATGTTCCAGGTCACCGCGAATCTTCCGGGCAAGGGCGTCACGGACCTGTTGTTTTCACCATCGCTGGCCGAGGCTGCGGCCAAGCTGAATGGTGGCATGGGGGACATGAATGGCAGCAACAGTACGTCTCTCGGCGGTGCTTTCCTTCTGCCGTATCCCAATCGCATTATCGGCAAGCTTTCGGCGGATGGCAGCACAGTTGAGACCCAGTGGCAGGGACACACGCTGAACCTGCCCGCGAACTGGGCAGGCAAGAAGCCGGGCGCGCAGAAGCATGCCATTCACGGACTGATCCTGGCGGCCAAGGCGCAGGATGTAACGACAGTTGATTCAGAAGACGGGCAGACGCTGACAGCGGTCATTCATGGCGATGACTTCGGGGGCAAGTGGCTTTCGAAAACAGATGTGTTGTTCAAGATCAAGCTGCAGGGTGATGCCGTCGATGTAACCATTACTGCCAAGAACATTGGGAGTGAAGCAGAACCGATGGCGATTGGCTGGCATCCTTACTTCGCCATTCCAAGTGGCGACCGCACGCAGGTGAAACTCGAGATCCCAGGGAGCAAGCTGGCGCAGGTGAATAACTATGACGACGTGTTCCCTACTGGAAAACTGACACCGGTCAAGGGCACGGTTTATGACTACACGGCGCCGGGTGGCGTGGCCCTGGGCGACCACTTTCTGGACGATAACTTTTCCGACCTGACGCGCCATGACGGCAAGGTGGAGGTGAAGATGACTGATCCGAAGGCGAACTACGGGATCAGCATTGTCGGCCTTTCACCTGAGATCAAGACCATCCAGGTCTATGCACCACCCGCCAAGCCGACGGTCGCCATCGAAGAGCAGTACAACTTTGGCGATCCTTTCGGCAAGGAATGGAAGGGCATGGACACGGGTATGGTGACGTTGAAGCCGGGCCATTCAACCGAATGGCATGTGCGGCTGGAGTTGTTTACGCCCGGCAAGTAGTTTGCGGCGGCCAGCGGCGGCATTAGAAAATTGATGGATCGGAAAAGGCGGATCGACAAGCGATCCGCCTTTTTCGGATTCGTGACCTGGTCTAATTCGGGTCAGGGGTGTGGTTACGATTCTACAAACATTCCTGCAACTTTGATCCGAAGGCGGCGTCTGAACTAGCATGCTGACCGAACGCGCCCGTTGCATGTGCTGTGGCTTTCTGACGCTAGTATCGCCGGATTCGTTCGCACTTTGCCCGGTGTGCTGGTGGCAGGATGACGGCCAGGATGATGAAGATGCCGACGTGGTGCGCGGTAGCGTGAACGGGAGTCTGAGCCTGAGCCTGGCACGCGCCAACTATGCGCGTTGTGGCGCCGCTGACGATCGGTTCGTTGCGCATGTGCGCAGACCAGTGGATGCGGAAGCATGGGCTGCCTGAGATTTATCCGGTTGGTGTTCTGGAAGAACCACGGCCGTTTGACCCCCTACCTAAAGCCACATAACATGTTGAGAGAGCCGCTCATGCGAATTTGGAGATGCTTCGGGCGCTTCCCTGCGATTGCCTGCCCCGCATAGCTACCGCACTCCCTGAACAACGCAAGAGCGAGCAAACAATTTTGGAAGGCATTCCGTTGAGCACTGATACCGTAGAAGCCCAAGTTTCCTCCACTGAATCTACTGCTGCCGATGCGCAGGCTATTGAAGTCAGCCATGAAGGTCATGAGCATCACGACCACGAGCACTCCGGCCATAATCACGGCCCTGCGCTGAATCCCGAGTGCACGAAGGACGTCGAAGTCACGATTGATGCCGACACCGTGTCGAAGGCTTTCAAGAAGCTGACCAAGCGGTACCAGCAGCAGGCACGTATCCCCGGATTCCGCGCCGGCAAGGTGCCGGAGTCGCTGATTCGTTCGCGCTTTGGCGAGCAGCTGCGCCAGGATGTGCTGGAACAGGTGATGCCGGTCCCGTTTCGTGAAGCGATCGAAGCGCAGGGATTGAAGCCGGTCTCGCAGCCGCAGGTGATCGACATGCGCATGGACGATGGCCAACCCTTGTACTTCAAGGCCGTGTTCGAGGTGCTGCCGGAGATTTTGATCGATGGCTACCAGGATGTAAAGGTCGAAAAGCCGGACACCAGCCTGGCGGAAGAAGAGTTCCAAGCGGAGATTGAACGGGCCCGCGATTCACGTTCGACCATGGAGCCGGTAGAAGAACAGCGTCCGCTGGTAGACGGCGACTGGGCGCAGATCAGCTTCAAGGGCCAGGTGCAGCCGGCTGAAGGAGAGACCGAAGCGGCGCCGCTGGATGAGCCCCTCGAAGCAGAAGATGTGAATCTTGAAGTTGGCGGCAAGAACACGCTTGAAGCTTTCAACAATGTCCTGCGCGGCGCAACGGTAGGCCAGGAACTGAAGTTTGAAGTGAGTTATCCGGCAGATTTTGGTGAACCGCGGCTGGCAGGCAAAACAGTTGCTTACGATGTCGAGATCAAGGGTATCCAGAAGAAGATCCAGCCTGAGCTGAATGATGACCTGGCGAAAGAACTTGGCGATTACGAGAGCTATGAAGACTTCACAACCAAGCTTCGTGAACACATGTCCGGCCAGAAAAAGCAGCAGGGTGAGTCAGGAACACGCGAAAAACTGATGGAAGCGTTAGCTGCCAAGTACAACTTTCCGGTACCAGAGACGCTGGTCCAGCAACAGATCGATGTACGCCTTGACCGTGGTCTGCGGGCCCTTGCAGCGCAGGGGATGAACCCGGATGACATGCGCAAGCTGGACTTCCAGAGACTGCGGGCGGCCCAGCATAACTCGGCTGTGACCGAGGTAAAAGGCATGCTTTTGCTGGATAAAATCGCTGAAGTCGAGAATATCGAGATCGCGGACGAAGAAGTAAATCGCGAAATGGAAATCCTGGCGATCCAGATGCGGGAGCCGGTGGACGAGCTGCGCACGCGTTTGACGAAGGATGGGAGCATCGCTAGAATCCGTGAACAACTTCGCCGCGACAAAACTGGAGCGCTGTTGTACGAACGGCTGTAGGCGTTCGAGGATTTACACTGTAGACAGGACGCAGGTTGTGGTTACCGTTCATTGTTTTAACCGGGATTCCGGCAATCCCTGAGAGTGACAGAAGGAAAAGCATGGCACTGGTACCGATGGTTATTGAGCAGACGAGTCGTGGCGAACGCGCTTACGATATTTACTCTCGCCTGCTGCGCGACAACATCATCTTCCTGGGAACGCCGATCGATGACATGATCGCGAACCTGATCATCGCGCAAATGCTTTTCCTTTCCGGGGATGATCCGGAAAAGGACATCCAGCTGTACATCAATTCGCCGGGTGGTTCGATCACGGCCGGGCTGGCGATTTACGACACGATGCAGTTTATCAAGAACGATGTTGTGACGTATTGCATTGGCCAGGCAGCCAGCATGGGTGCTTTTCTGTTAATGTCGGGCACGACCGGGAAACGCTTTGCGCTGCCGAATTCGCGCATCCTGATCCACCAGCCTTCCATGGGCGGCTTGTCAGGACAAGCAACAGACATTGACATTCATGCGCGCGAGATCCTGCGCATTCGCGAAATTACGAACAAGCTGATGTCTAAGCACACGGGCCAATCGCTGGAGCGCATCGAGCGGGATGTAGAACGCGATTTCATCATGAATGCCAACCAGGCGAAGGAATACGGCATTATTGACGAAATCATCGACCGCCCTCGTACCTGAGAGCGGTGTAGTGACTGAGGAGTTTGTATGAAAACGCGCACGGGATCCGACGAAACCTTACGATGTTCGTTCTGCCACAAGTCTCAGGATGCTGTTGCCAAGCTCATCTCCTCACCCAGCGACTATCCGCGCGCTTATATTTGTGATGAGTGTGTCGCCGTCTGTAACTCGATCCTTGAAGACGACCGGGGAGAGACGCAGACGGGAGCGGCACCGGCCCACCTGCCCAAGCCGCAGGAAGTCAAGGCGTTTCTGGATGAATATGTGATCGGCCAGGATACGACCAAGAAGAAACTGGCCGTGGCCGTTTACAACCATTACAAACGCATCCAGATGAACCGGACACGCGGCACGGATGTCGAACTGTCGAAGTCGAACATCCTGCTGGTGGGGCCGACAGGCAGTGGTAAAACGCTGCTGGCGCATACCCTGGCGAAGATGCTGGATGTGCCCTTCGCTATCGTCGACGCGACGACGCTGACCGAGGCCGGCTACGTGGGCGAAGACGTTGAGAACATTATCCTGAAGCTGCTGCAGGCGGCGGACGGCGACGTGGCCCGCTGTCAGACGGGCATCATCTACATCGACGAGATCGACAAGATCGGACGCAAGGACGAGAACCCTTCGATCACCCGCGATGTGTCAGGGGAAGGGGTGCAGCAGGCACTGCTGAAGATCCTGGAAGGTACGGTTGCGAATGTACCGCCGCAGGGTGGGCGGAAGCATCCCCACCAGGAATTTACGCCGGTGGATACGACCAACATCCTGTTCATCTGCGGCGGAGCGTTTGTCGGTTTGGAACGGATTGTCGGACGGCGGGTCGGGAAAAAGGCGCTCGGCTTCAAAGCCATCGACAAAACAAAGAAGGAAGAAGAAGTGCTTCCGGCACAGCGGGATAACGAACTTCTGCGGGCCGCTGAACCACAGGACCTTATCAAGTTTGGCTTGATTCCGGAGTTTGTCGGACGTTTGCCGGTGATCGGCATCCTGGATGAACTGGACGAAGTTGCCCTGGTTGAGATTCTGACCAAGCCGCGCAACGCCATTCTGAAGCAGTATCAACGACTCTTTGAGTACGAAGGTGTGCACCTGCGTTTTGACGCAGCGGCTTCCGTGGCTGTAGCACGGGAGGCGCTGGCACGCAAAGTGGGCGCGCGCGGGCTACGAATGATCCTTGAAGAGTTGATGCTCGACCTGATGTACCACCTGCCCAGCAACAAGAAGATAAAAGACTTGGATATCACGGCAGAAATGGTGCAAAAGCGTGACCTCTCAGTGACATTGCTGGAGAAGGCTGGTTAGCTTCGAAACTCGATGCTGTTAATCGTTGTCTAATCAATCAGGAGCGCCGCCTGGCCATTGAATTGCTCGTCCAAGCATATTCAAAGCAGCCGGCGCTCTTCTCTCTTTGCAGAGTCAAGGCAAAGAGCAAGAGATGCGGAAGGGATTCGCGTGAGTCAGACTAAAGAGCCAAAAGAGAAGAACGACAAGAATAACGACATTCGCAAGCTGCCCATGATGCCGATCCGGGACATGGTGATTTTCCCTTACATGATGACGCCATTCGTCGTTGGTCGGGAGTCGAGCGTGCGCGCACTCGAAGAAGCCCTCACCGGCGATCGCAAAATTTTCCTGGCCACCCAGCATGACGCCAGTATCGATGAGCCGAAGGCCGACGACATCTATCCTGTTGGCACAATTGGCAATATCGTACAAAGCGTCAAGATGCCGGATGGCAACATCAAGGTGCTGGTTGAAGGGATTGAGCGAGCCAAAGCGACCGAGATGAATGACACCGACGGCTTCTTTGTCGCCAGTGTCAAGACTTACAAGGCGTCTACCGATGTTGCCCCGAATACGGAAGCGCTGATGCAGCGCGTGACTTCCCTGTTTGAACAATACGTCAAGCTGCAGCAGAGCCTGAACTACGAGACGATGATCGCCGCAGTCCGCATGGATGAGCCGGCAAAGTTGTCCGATACGATCGCCGCGAACCTTCAACTCACGATTGAAGAAAAGCAGGAACTACTGAACGTCTTCGATCCGATGGAGCGGCTGACGCGTGTGGCGGACGTGCTCGATGTAGAAATCGAGAAGCTGAACATGGACCGTAGCATCCAGAGTCGCGTGAAGCGGCAGATGGAGCGAGCGCAGAAAGAGTATTACCTCAATGAAAAGATCAAGGCGATTCAGAAGGAACTCGGCAAGCAGGAGAAGAGCGAGTTCGATGAATTGAAGAAGAAGATTGACCAAGCCGGCATGCCGAAGGATGTTTTCGAGAAGGCGGTGCAGGAGCTGAAGAAGCTCGAGGCTATGCCGCCCATGTCAGCTGAATCAACCGTTTCGCGGAACTACCTGGACTGGCTGCTTGCAGTGCCGTGGAAGAAGCGTTCCAAGGAAACCCGCAGTATTGAGGTTGCCGAGAAGGTCCTGAACGAAGACCATTACGGCCTGGAGAAGATCAAGGAGCGCATCCTTGAGTTTCTCGCGGTCCGCCAGCTGGTCAAGAATCCTAAAGGCTCGATTCTTTGCTTCGTCGGGCCGCCGGGCGTCGGCAAGACCTCGCTCGGCATGTCGATTGCGAAAGCCACCGGCCGCAAGTTCGTCCGGATGTCTTTGGGTGGTGTCAGGGACGAAGCTGAGATTCGCGGTCATCGGCGCACGTACATCGGTGCCCTGCCTGGCCAGATTATCCAGATGATGAAGAAGGCGGGTACCAAGAACCCGGTCTTCATGCTGGATGAAGTGGACAAGATGGCGTCCGACTTTCGCGGAGACCCGGCGTCGGCGCTGCTTGAGGTCCTTGATCCGGAGCAGAACACCAGCTTCCAGGACCACTACCTGGACGTTGAATATGATCTGTCACAGGTATTGTTCGTCGCCACTGCGAACGTGCTGCATACCATCCCGGGCCCGCTGCAGGACCGTATGGAAGTACTGCGGCTGCACGGCTATACCGAGACGGAGAAGCTGGAGATTGCCAAGCAGTACCTGGTCAAGAAGCAGCTGGAAGCGAACGGTCTGACGGCTGAAAACCTGACTTTTACCGATGGCGCCTTAACGGAAGTCATCCGTGCTTACACGCGGGAAGCGGGCGTTCGTAATCTTGAGCGCGAGCTCGGGAACATCGGCCGCAAAACGGCGCGGAAGGTGGTTGAGCAGGGTGCGAAGCACAAGGCCGAGCTGACTGAAGAGCTGGTGCACGAATTTCTGGGTGTAGCCAAGTATCGCGATTCGCAGCTGCATGAGAAGAGCGAGATCGGCTTGGTAACCGGGCTGGCGTGGACGGAGGTTGGCGGCAGCATCCTGTCGACCGAAGTGCAGGTACTGGACGGCAAGGGCAAGTTGACCCTGACGGGCCAGCTTGGCGACGTGATGCAGGAGTCGGCGCAGGCGGCGCTCTCCTACATGCGCAGTCGTGCGCAACATCTTGGCCTACCGAAGGATTTCTACCGCAACGTCGACATTCATGTGCACGTTCCCGAGGGTGCAATCCCGAAGGACGGGCCGTCTGCCGGCATCACCATTGCGACCGGTCTCGCAAGTGCCCTGGCAAAGATTCCGATCCGGCGCGATATTGCGATGACTGGTGAAATCACTCTCCGCGGCAAGGTGCTGCCTATCGGCGGATTGAAAGAGAAGCTGCTGGCGGCGCACCGGGCCGGCATTTTCGAAGCAATTCTGCCGAAGGAAAACGAGAAGGACGTCGCCGACCTGCCGGCTGCTCTCAAGTCTGCGATGAAGCTGCACTTTGTCGAGCAAATGGATGAAGTGTTGAAGATTGCGCTTGAAGGGCCGCTGCCGGAGTTGCGTGAAGAGACACCGGAAGCGCTTGCCGGGGTGCGGCCGCCGCTTCCTGAATCCTCCCACGCTCACCAGTAAAACTCTGCTATAAATCGACCAAAAACAGTAGTTTTTGGCTAAAAAACGACGAAAATGGGGCCAAAATGGCTCCTTTTTTCGTTCTTAGCTGCTCTTCTATAGACTCGTAGTAGACCATGCGACCTACGCCACAATTTCTGCTCTCCGCTACTTCGGCCGAGCAGTTTCCCGGATCGGATGCGCCCGAAGTAGCCTTCCTGGGACGCTCGAATGTCGGCAAATCCAGCCTGCTGAATGCGCTTGTCGGCTCGAAGCAGGCCCATGTTTCAGCCACGCCTGGACGGACCCAGGCCATTAACTTCTTCGCGTTGCATGAAGGTGCGCCGGAGCGTCCGCCGACGCTGATGCTGGCCGATCTGCCAGGGTATGGCTACGCCAAGATTTCAAAGTCGATTTCGGCCGAGTGGCCCAAGTTTATCGAGCCGTATCTTGCTGACCGCGAGCAGCTGGCATTATGTGTCTGCCTGGTAGACGCGAAGATCCCGCCACAGGAGAGCGACTTCCAGTTGATCGGGTATTTGCGGGGGATTCAGCGGTCGTTGCTGGTGGTCGGGACAAAGGCGGACAAGCTGTCAGGGAATGAGAAGACGAAGGCGGCGACGGCGCTGAAAAGCGGCCTGGGAATTGATGAGATCCTGCTTTGTTCGGCCAAGTCCGGGCTGGGGATTAAAGAGCTCTGGGTAGCTATGCGGGCGCTGCAGATTTAAGGTCGCAATGGGGGCAAAAAGCAGACGCAGATCTCTCTACCGGCTGCGCTTTGGTGGAGATGACAAAATCTCCGCGCAGGCGCACTGGGATGCGGGCATACTTCACGATCGGACGCCGGATCCCGTGGGATGCGGGTTACCAGCTGGAGTAGGGCTGGCCGTCTGTACCGGTTTCCGTTGAACCGCTGTGGACGTCCGTCATGCCGGGATCGGTTTCGTTAAGGTCGGTGTAGGCACTTTCCGTGCTCGGCACCCAGGTATCGTTCGTACGCGTCATCGGGTCTGGCGGAATTTCGCGCAGGTAGCCGGAGGTGACCAGGTCGTCCAGTGCCTGCGGCGCTTTCGACTTGTCCATGGTGTAGGAGTCGATGGCTGCCCGCAATACGTGAAGGTCTTCCTTGAGTACGGCTTCGCGGGCGGCCTTGACCGAGGCCAGGTAGCTGGGGATGGCAATGGCCGCGAGCACGGCGATGATCAGCATGACCACCATCAACTCGACCAGGGTGAAGCCGGCAGTGGCTTTGGCGGATGCCGGCGTCCGGCTTCCGGATTGTTTTGCGATCAGGCGCATAAAGTATCTCTACCAGTCCACATACTTGGTGCCGTCAAGGCCTGTGCCGGTTGACTTTGAGAAGACGTCGAAAACATTCTGGCCGCCCCAGGACGTACTGGTGGCCTCGTCCTGCATCGAGCGTTCACCCCATTCTGCGGTACCGGTCATGGGGTCTATTGGAATTTTACGCAGGAATTTAACCTTCTTGCCTTGCACTTCTACGCCATTCACCAGGGTATCGAGGTCGGGTGGATAGTTCATGCTGTCGACTTTCGTCGTAAAGGCATTCTTGTCCGCGGCGTCTTTATATTTGTCGATGGCATCCCGCATCTGCCACAAGTCGTACCGCAGCTGGCGCTCCTTGGCACGCTTTACCTGGAAGCGGGCGATGGGGATAGCCGCCGACGCAAGAATAGCCAGGATCGCCACGGTCACGATCAGCTCGACAAGGGTAAGGCCCGCGGACGCGTGCAATCGCCGTGTAGAGGTACTGGCTGGGGGAAAGGGATGGCGAAGCATCACGAAGGCCCCTACTGCGTCACGTGCATGATGGCGCCCGACATATTCACCGGGATGGCCTGCTGCTTGCTGTCTCTTGGATTCGCCTTGATGACATTGATGATGCTGTCGCCGGCGGCCTTGGCCTGGAAAGTAAGGACGCACAGCTGCCCGTCGCCGGTCATGCCTGCGGTGCCGGGCGGCCGAGAGATGGAGAGCGTGACATTGCCCTTGTCAGCGTCGTCGCGATGCACCATGGCCACTGCCTGGCCATCCTTAGCGAGGAAGGTGCCGGTGTCAGAGTTGATGAAGGTCAGCTTGGAGGGGTCGTACATCACCTGCATGGGCACCGAGTACACATCCTTTCCGCCGGAAAGGTTGACACTCACCTGGAAGCTCTTCCCGACTGGCGGCGAAGCGAGCGGCGTAGTCACCTGCAGACGGATGGGCGGCTGATTGCCCAAGGGGCTGGCATTGACGGCATCACGCTCGAGCGCGGCAGCGGCCTGCGGTGTGTCAGCATTCGGCGCGGCGGAAGGGACCGCTGGTGAACCGGTGCCGGGTTGAGGAATTTGCGCGCCCGACTGGGTAGGGCCGCTCGACGGGATCATCTTGTCGGCAACAGCAGCGGGAATTTTGACAGGAATGGTGGCGATGCGGCGGACTTCCACATTCTGACCGGTGCCGGTGTCGATTTCCTGCAGATTGTCGGCGCTGAGCTCCGTACCGCGAACGACATGCGGCGTGACGATGAAGACGATCTCGTCCTTCGACACGGTGCGGTTGGTCGAGCTAAACAGGTATTTAAGCAACGGCAATTCGCCCAGACCGGGCGTGCCGCTGACGTCATTCGAGGTCTGCTCGGTGAGAATGCCATTCAGAATGCTGGGCTCGCCATCCCTGAGGCGGATGGTCTGTTCTGCCTGACGCTGCGTGATGATGGGCTCTGCCACGCCGCTGATGGTAGAGGTGCCATTGGTCTGCGATACGACGATTTTCAACTTCAAGGTGACATCGTGGTCGTAGTGGACCGTGGGCGTGATTTCAACCTCGACACCGACGTCCAGGTATTGGAACTGCGTGTTAACAAGTGAACTGACCACGGCTGTGGAGGAGCCGGTCTGGTACGAACCGGTCGCTACCGGAATCTTGGAACCGATCTTGAGATCAGCCTTCTGACCGTCGGTAGCCCGGATCCTCGGGTTCTGCAGGACCTTGGTGTTGGTGTCCGTGTAGAGCAGGTTAGCGGTCGCTTCTCCGAGGGTGACGCCGAAGTTGCTGGCACTCAGGCTGCCAAGCTCGTTGAGGGTGACGCCGCTGGTGGAGCTGGTGGTGGATGAACTGGTGGTGCTGCTGCTGCTGGTACTGGAGCTGGTGGTGGTACTAGACTGCAGGGTGAGGCCGAAGGACTGCGGCAGTGACATACCGATATTGTGTTCGGTAGTCCGACTGACTTCGAGCACGGCAACATCAATGATCACTTCTGGACGGGCTTTGTCCAGGTCAGAGATAACCCGTTGCGCCAAAAGTAATTCGTCCGGACTGGCACGCATGACAATTGCGTTCTGACTGGGAACGGCATACAGCTTGGCACCGGTCAGCAGCTGGCGCACGGCAGTCTGGATGTCGTTCAGATCATTCTGCTGGGCGGCATTCGAGAGATAGAACGTCTGGACAGCCTGCTCTTCCAGTTCCCTGCGCTTGGTAGGAGTATTCTGCGCGACAAAGATTGTGTTGGGTGTGACGGCCCGCCAGAAGGTATTGGAATCAAGCCCTACGATGTGCAGAGCATCTAGCAGCGAGACATTCTGCAGGTCGACTGTAATGCGCTTGGAGTTGTAGTCAGGATCGAAGAGGACATTGATGCCGGCGATCTTACCGATGGTCTGGTAGACCACCTTCGAATCATCCACCATGTGGACGGCGGGCAGCGTTTCATCCGACGCGGGCTTGAGTTGAACCGGGGAGGACATCTGGGTGCTGTTCTTGGTAGGGTCGCGGAGCGAACTATCACCCTTGGGGCCGGGATTGTCCACCTTCTCGCGAACGGCCTTGATGTCCTGCTGCGCGAGTTCGTAGGTGGGATCAATTTCGAGCGCCCGCATGAATTCGGTCAAAGCCCCGGCATTGTCACCCTGGTCACGCAGTTTTTCCCCACGGGTGACACAGATGCCCGCGGCCTGGATCTTGATCCGCTCGTAGGAGGTTTTGTAGGCCAGGTCCTTCGGGTCTTTCTGATAGGCCTGGTAGTAGTCTTCGTACGCGACAATGTAGTCTTCCCGGGCCTCGGCGTTCAAACCTTCCTTGAAGTAGGTTTTGGCGGATTTATCTTTTTTCGCATCGGCGGGAAACGGGGTCAACGCGATAGTGGCTAACGTCAGGGCGACAGGAAAGGTCCATCTGAAGGTAAGGTTCGCGGTACGGCTATTCATGCAACTCCAGGCTGATGGTTAAGCCATCAACAAATCAGTTAGTGCCCCTCGAAGGATGGTGCCGTCCCCGCGATCTGTATTCGGAACCGCCCCCCGGCAAGGTTCTCCGCAGAGGTTACGGCATGCCATGCAGTTTTCCGTGTCGCTGTGGCGTGATTATAGCATCGCGCAGCATGGCCCAGGCATCCAACGGACTGCCGCTACATGCTAGGATTCACTTTGGCTTATGCCCCGCTCCGCTAGTATTATTCCAACCCAGTCCGCCCCACAAAAGAACAAGCCTCGTGATCCGGTTGCGGCAGGCGCACGGGATGCCGCGGTCAATCGCCAGGCCAGCCATAACTACTTTTTAACAGACAAGTACGAAGCCGGTCTGGTGCTGCATGGGACCGAAGTCAAGTCAATCCGCGAGGGGCAGGCAAACCTGCGCGACGCTTATGGGATTGTGAAGAATGGCGAAGCTTTCCTGCTGAACGCGCATATTGGTCCGTATTCTCATGGCAACAACGAGAACCACGAGTCAACGCGCACGCGAAAACTGCTGCTGCACCGGGCAGAGGTGATGAAGCTTCTGGATGCAACGCAGCAAAAGGGTCTGACACTGATTCCGACGCGTATCTACTTCCGCAATGGTCGCGCGAAATGCGAGATTGCCGTAGCGAAGGGCAAGCAGGACTGGGACAAGCGTGAAACCGTGCGCCGGCGTGAAGCTGATCTGGAAGCGAAGGCAGCTATCGTGCGCAGTCAGCGCCGCGCGATGGAGTAGCGCCGCAGTTGCGTGGCTGCCGCATAACAAAAGATTGCTAAGGGAGTACTTGAAGAAATGGATACAAAGCTGATACAGACCGGCATGGCCGCGACTGCGACCGAACTGCTGGTGGCCTTCGCCATCAACACGGCAGACAAGAAGGATGCAGATGCCGAACCGGTGATTGAGCTGCTTCATGCTGATGCGGCGGTCAAGAGTGCTACGGCTGCGGTATTCGCAGCAGGTGAATTTGCGGCGGGAAGCTGTGAGACGCTGCTGATCCACAACCCGGCAGGCCTGGCGGCCAGACGGCTGCTGGTGGTGGGGCTTGCCGCGCCGGGCAAGAAGAAGGCGACGGTGCATGAACTGCGCAAGGCTGCAGGGACGGCGGTCCGCTTCGCCAAACCCCGCAAGATCCGGGAAGTGACGCTACTGGTGCCGACTGGCTCTGAGCTTGATCCCAAGCAAAGCGGCCGAGCGCTGGCTGAAGGCGCGATCCTGGGCAACTTCGACTCGGATAGCTACAAGTCTGACCGCGTGGACCGATCGTTGGCAACGGTAAACGTGCTTGCGGCTGAGGGGGCAGATGCCGAGGTGGTGGACGCCGGCGTGCGAGAAGGCGTGATTGTCGCCGACGCGCAGAATTTTGCGCGGTCCCTGGTGAACGAACCGGGCAACGTGCTGACGCCGACGGTGCTTGGCCAGCGTGCCGCGAAGATGGCCGAAGCCGCCGGTTTGAAGGCAGAGGTTTACGGCACCGAGAAATTACATGAATTGAAGATGGGTTCCTTCTGGGCAGTTTCGCAGGGTTCGGCCGAAGCGCCGGCGCTGATCGTGCTGACCTATGAGCCTGCGCATTACAAAGGCGGGGGGCCTGTGCTGGGGCTGGTCGGAAAAGGGATCACCTTCGACACGGGCGGTATCTCGATCAAACCGGCCGACGGCATGGAGAAGATGAAGTACGACATGGCGGGAGGCGCGGCGATGATCGGCGCCATGCAGGCCATTGCCGCTCTGAAGCCGAACGTGAAGGTAATCTGCGTAGTCTGCGCAGCAGAGAATATGCCGTCGGGCACGGCACAGCGGCCGGGCGATATACAGACGGCCATGTCCGGCAAGACTATTGAAGTGATGAATACCGACGCAGAAGGCCGCATGGTACTGGCTGATGGCCTGACCTATGCCAAAAGCCTGGGTGCGACGCACCTGATTGATGCTGCTACATTGACGGGCGCAGTTGTTGTGGCGCTGGGGCTGATCAATGCGGGCGCCTTCTCAAACGACGATGAAACGTACGACAAATTTACCCAGGCCCTAGAAACGTCGGGCGAACGATTCTGGCGTCTACCGGTGGAAGAAGACTACCGCGAGCACATCAAGTCGAGCATTGCCGACATTATGAACACTGGCGATGGCCGTTGGGGCGGCGCTATTAACGGCGCCATGTTCCTGAAGGAATTTGCAGAAGATACACGGTGGATACACCTGGATATTGCGGGGCTGGCATGGATTGACCAGGCCAAGCCCTGGATGGCAAAAGGGCCGACCGGGGTGGCGATGCGCAGTATTCTTGAATGGGCGCGTTCTTATAGTTCGTGAGACTGTTCGATAAGGAGGGGCGCATCGAGCGCCCCTTCTTATGCCTGCTGCGTGATTACGAAGCGGCTTTTAACTGCAGGCTTTCTGAGGCGACTTCAATGATCTTTTTGCTGAACGCCGGAATGTCTTCCGGCTTACGGCTGGTGATGAAGTTGCCATCCTGCACGACTTCCTGATCCACCCAGTTTGCGCCGGCATTTTTGAGGTCAGTCTTGACTGAGGGCCACGAAGTCATGGTCCTTCCCTTGACTACGCCTGCTTCGATCAGCGTCCACGAACCGTGGCAAATGGCCGCGACCGGCTTGCCGGATTGGGCAAACTCCTTGATGAAAGCTACAGCCCGCTCATTCACACGAAGCTTGTCAGGATTGATCTGGCCACCGGGTAACACGAGGATGTCATAATCCCCCGGCTTTGCCTGGTCAAAGGTTTTGTCGACCTTGACAGTCTTGCCCCAGTCGGTCTGGTCCCAGCCCTTGATTTCGCCTGACTTGATGGAAACGACCTCGGCGGTTGCGCCGGCGTCTTCGAGGTTCTTTTTAGGGTCGGTCAGCTCCACTTGTTCGAAGCCGTCGGTCGCCACAAACGCTACTTTCTTGCCTCTTAATTCTGTGCTCATACGCGATCTACCTTTCCTGCGTTACCTCCAGTTAGAGGATTGCGGAGTGGACTGCGTTGCCACTGTTTGAATAATCGGAGTTGATGAAACTCTGATGAATGTGTTCCGCGTGTGCGTCTTTTGTAGATTGCCTCTGACAGAATAAGGCTGGAGGATTCCATTGAAGATTTCTGAAAAAGTGAAGCAGACTCTACCCGCAGCGTGGGTTCCCGCCGGCCTGGCTGCATGCTCGCTGGCTGTCATTGCGATCGCCGGGATAAGTGGGTGCAATTCCGGTTCTACTTCGAACGCTGTTTCGCTGGTTGGCGCAGGCAGCACTTTCGTCTATCCGGTGATGACGCGGTGGACTGCCGACTTCCAGAGCAAGAACCCCAATGTGCAGATCAACTACCAGTCGATCGGGAGTGGCGGCGGTATCCAGGCAGTGAAGCAGGGTACGGTGGATTTCGGGGCTTCCGATGCGCCATTGGCGGACGACAAGATGACGGGCATGGCGCCTGTTCTGCAGATTCCGGAATCGGCTGGTCCCGTGGCGATTATTTACAACCTGCCCACCCTGAAGACGCCGGTAAAGCTATCGCCTGAAGCGCTCAGCGGAATTTTCCTTGGCACCATCAAGACCTGGCAGGACGCGAAGATCAAGGCGGATAACCCCGGCATCGATCTGCCGAAGGTGAATGTACTGGTCGTCCATCGCGCGGAAGGCAGCGGCACCAGCAATATCCTGACGACTTACCTGACCGCGGTGAGCGCAGAGTGGAAGAGTAAGGTCGGCAAGGGTTCGCAGGTAAGCTGGCCGACCGGCAATGGCGGCAAGGGCAGCGAAGGCGTCACTGGCCAGGTACGCCAGTCACCCGGCGCTGTTGGCTACGTCGATCTGACTTACGCCTTGCAGAATAACCTGCCGGTCGCAGCCATCAAGAACCAGGCCGGCACGTTTGTGACGCCATCGACTGCCAGCGCTTCTGCTGCGATTGCCAGCTTCGCTGGTGATCTTGCGAAAGATGTGCGGACCCCGATCGTCAACCCGGCTGCAACAGCGACTGATGCGTATCCTATCTCCGGCCTCACCTTCTTCATTATTCCGAAGGACGGAACGGACAAGGCGAAGCGCACGGCGCTGAAGCAGTTCGTGCAGTATGTTGTGGGTGATGGGCAGGCGACTGCCAGTTCCCTCAACTACGCACCGCTTCCTGACGCCATCAAGGCGCAGGATGCAGACACGCTGAAGCAGATGATGGTGAATGGACAGCCTATCCAGTAGGGCGGGCTGCTTGACGGCAACAAAAAGGGGACGCTTATGAGCGTCCCCTTTTTTGATCTTCGGCTTTTGAGGCGCACGGCGGCTGCTTAGTCGTAGCGCTCGAAGATGATCTGCTTACGTTCCCAGCCCAGGTCTTTCAGGCAATCCCGGTTGGCGCTGACCATGTCATTCAGACCGCAGATGTAGGCATGAATATTGAAGCCATCGGGCGCGGCAGGAGGCGGCAGTTCGCCATGCAGATGCTTGCGCGCGTGTTCGGTCGCGATCTTGGCGACCAGCTCCTGCACATAGCCGCGCGGGCCTTCCCAGTCGTCATGGGGACGACTGAGGGTCGCGGCAAAGTGGAAGTTCTGATGCTCAGCGGCGACCTTCTCAAAGTAATGCCGGTAGTAGAGTTCTGTCGCGTGGCGGGTACCGTAGACCAGCCAGAAATGGCGGCCTTCGGTGCGATCCGGAGCGTCTTCAGGAAACAGGTGCTGCACAAAGCCGCGCATGGGCGCGATGCCGGTACCAGTAGCGATCATGATGCCGTCGGTGAGCGGTGTCCGCAGGGTGAAGAGGCCATGCGGGCCGTGAAACTGCATGGTCTGGCCAACTTCAAGATCGCAGATCAGGTTCGAAAAGAAGCCGCCTTCCACGCGATTCAGGCATAAGTCAAATTGATTCGCCCGCGCGGCCGAGGCGATGGAGTAGGCGCGGGTCTGTGTCTTACCGTTGTTGTCGTCGGCGACGGCAGAGATGAACTGGCCGGCTGCGAATGGAAACTCATGCAGTCCTTCAACGGAGAACTCCATGTGAAAGCACTTCATTGGTTCAGAGAGCAGAAGCTTCTTTTCGAGTCGTGCGGTATAGATCTGACGCTGGACCATTCATCCTCGTTTCATTTGCACGTACTTGTTTCTTTATTCAACTGTGACCGACTTAGCCAGGTTGCGCGGCTGGTCGACATCGCAGCCCCGCCGCACGGCAATGTGGTAGGCGAGCAGTTGCAGCGGCACTGTTTCAAGTACAGGTGCGAGCAGTTCGGGGGCAGGCGGAATATAAATCACGTGATCGACCATCTGTGCGATGCGGTGGTCGCCGGCGGTCGCGACGGCAACCACCTTGCCCGAGCGTGCGGTCACTTCCTGGATGTTCGAGAGCGTCTTTTCGTACCGCTGCAAGGATGTAGGATCAGCTTCGTCGCGGGTGACAATGACGACGCTCGGCAGGGTCTCATCGATCAGCGCATTAGGGCCGTGCTTCATCTCTCCGGCAGGGTAGCCTTCAGCGTGGATATAGGAAATTTCTTTCAGCTTAAGGGCGCCTTCAAGAGCGATGGGATAGTGAATGCCGCGGCCAAGAAAGAGGAAGTCCCGCGCGGTGGCGTACGACTTCGCCAGTACTTCAATCTCCTGGTCGCGGGTGCGAAGAATGTCTTCGATTTTGCCGGGGACCAGGCTGACTTCTTCGACTAATCTTTTGCTGTAGTCCTTGGCAATGGTGCCGCGTTCCTGCGCGAGATGCATGGCGAACAGGAAGAGCGCCATGAGTTGTGCGGTGAAGGCCTTGGTGGACGCAACGCCAATCTCCGGGCCGGCGTGCGTATAGATGACGCCGTGCGCTTCGCGGGCTACCATCGCCCCGACAACATTGCAGATAGCAATGGTCTTCGAGCCCTTCAGCACCATCTCGCGCTGGGCGGCAAGCGTGTCGGCTGTTTCGCCGGACTGGGTGATGAGCACGCCGATTGCCTTGCTGTCGGGGATGGGATCGCGGTACCGGTATTCGCTGGCGTAATCAACCTCAACCGGCAGGCGGGCAAGCCGCTCGATCATGTACTTGCCGGCCAGGGCAGCGTGCCAGCTGGTGCCACAGGCGGCGATGTTAATTTTGTCGGCGGAGCGAAACTCTTCGCTCGAGATATCCATTTCGTTGAGGAAGACATTGCCGCTTTCGAGCGAGATGCGGCCCAGCGTGGTGTCGCGAATGGCGCGCGGCTGCTCGAAGATTTCCTTGAGCATGAAGTGCTTGTAGCCACCCTTTTCTGCCTGCACCGGGTCCCACAGGATGCGCTGGATGGGTCGCTCGACCGGGCTGCCGTTGAAGTCCGTCAACACGACGCCGTCACGGGTGAGTACGGCGACATCTCCATCCGAAAGAAAGTAGAAGTTGCGCGTGTGATTCAGGATGCCGGGAACATCGGAGGCGACGAAATATTCACCGTTGCCAAGACCAATGACGACCGGCGGTCCGCAGCGGACGACAACAATCTTGTCCGGTTCGTCGGCAGAAATGACGGCGATGGCAAACGAACCTTTGAGGCGGATGGCGGTGCGGCGGACGGCTTCTTCGAGCGGCATCGATTTGCCGGAATCTTCTGCTGACTTGATCTCCTGCTCGATGAGATGGGCGATGCTTTCGGTATCCGTTTCGGTAACGAAGATGTGCCCCTGCGAGAGAAGGTCCTGCTTGAGCGCGAGGTAGTTCTCGATGATGCCGTTATGCACGACGACGATGCGGCCGGTGCAATCGCGGTGGGGATGGGCATTCTCTTCCGTTGGACGGCCATGCGTGGCCCAGCGGGTGTGGCCGATGCCGTAGCTCCCCTTCCCCGGCACGTGGATGGGATTCCTACGCAGGACTTCTTCCAGGTTGCGCAGTTTGCCGGAAGCCCGACGAAGTTCGAGGACGTTGGTCGTGCTGCCTGCAGGTGTTTCTCCTCCGACGGCGATGCCGGCAGAGTCATAGCCGCGATATTCGAGACGCCGCAAACCTTCAAGAATGACTGCGGTGACGTCTTCCTGTCCTACGTAGCCAACGATTCCACACATGCGGCTATTGTATGCGGAGCGGCCTGCTGAGCAACGTTATGGGTGGCTTATGGCTTTGCCACGAAGCTGGTGACGGGCGAGAAGACGCAGGTCTTCAGCTTCGCTCAGCATGGCACTGCTCATCACGATGGCCGAAATGTATTCTGAAGTCGCAGGAGCTAGTCGTCCTGGTGGACGGCGCGGTAGGTGGCGAGCAGGGCCTGCACCGGAATCCCGTCGATGGTCATGCCATCGAGCAGCGATTCTTCGATGGTCGCGTTGGAGAGATTGGCCTGGGTGATATGCAGGTTCGAGAGATCGACATCTTCGACGCGCCAGTTGGCCATGTTGCTGGCGGTCACTTTCCAGCCGGGCATCTTCACGTCATCGACGACTGCGTCTGAAAAGTTTACGTCGCTGAAGGCCGCGCTTGAAAGACGGGTGTGTTGAAAGGTTGAGTTGGACAAATCGGCGTCATCAGCCGTGATCGTTCGCTTTTCCTTGTTGAGTTTGAGCAACGTATCAGTTTTCATCGCTCACCTTTGCTGCGGCCTAAGCTTCAATGCGGTAGGTAAACTCTTCGATCACAGGATTGGTCAGCACTTCGCGGGCGATGCGTTCCACTTCTGCCTGCGCGGCATCCTGGGCGAGCGAAGTGTCCAGTGTCAGCAGAAAATACTTGCCCTGCCTTACGTCCGCGACGCCCTTGTATTGCATCTTTTTCAATGCGCCGTGGATGGTTTGCCCCTGCGGGTCAAGGACGGTGCGTTTCAGCGTAACGTAGACATGTGCCTTCATCTTCGCTGATTATAAAGGTACAGATCGCTGGCGCAGGCCGTCATAACTCCAAAGAAAAGCAAAGAGTGAATACAGAATGGTGAATTATCTCGAACTTCCCGTGGGTGAACGCAGCCCGGAAGTGATTAATGCCGTCATAGAGATTCCGCTGGAAGGCATCAACAAGTACGAGTATGACAAGAAGCTGCACGTATTCCGCCTGGATCGCAACCTGTACTCGCCTGTTCATTATCCGGGTGACTACGGCTTCATTCCATCGACCCTCAGCGAAGATGGCGATCCACTCGATGTGCTGGTGCTGGTGGATGCCGGCAGTTTTCCCGGCTGCGTGATGGAAGTTCGGCCGATCGGTCTGCTGGAGATGCTGGACCAGGGTGTGGCGGATGAAAAGGTGCTGGCTGTCGGGAAGGGTAATCCTCGGTACCAGGATGTATGGAACTACTCGGAGATTTACCCACATATTTTGAAGGAGATCACGCACTTTTTCTCGATTTACAAAGACCTTGAGGGAAAGCGGGTGGAGATCAAGGGCTGGCACGATGCAGCGTATGCTCGCGACAAGGTGATTGAATCCCAGAAAAATTTCCTCGAAAACAAAGCGGCGCAGGCCGGCGCGAAGAAGTAGATTCGGCGTTTGAACGCTTGTTGGGAAGGCTTAACGTAAGTGCGGAGGGAGATCCATTTCCCTGCGCTGCGCGAGCCAGGCTCGGCTTGATGACTCGCTAGCGCAAATCACCTGATGCTATGGTGTTTCTGGCTGGACACATGGCGCCTTTTCCTGGCGAAAAGGCCCCGTGTTCATCGTGTGTTCGCTGTACACCTTCAGGTAACTTGCGCTAGTCGCCTGAGGGCGAATCAGCCAACGCAATGATGGCAGTTTTACCGCGGCCCCAAGCCTTACATGAGATCAAGTAAAAGACCGGGCCGCCGGCTGCGATGATTGATCCAAACAGGATGGCAGGCATGTGGGCGATGCGTTCGGCCCGCGCAGAATAAATCGCGTAGGCAATCAGCAGGACCGGCCCGGAACTTACCAGGCAGGCGACTGCAGTGCCGCCGGGTATGCGAAAGGGTCGATGGAGAGCAGGCTCTTTGACGCGGAGGGCAATGAGGGCTCCGAATTCGAGTACCAGGCTGGCGCCATAGACGATCAGGTCAATCGAAATCAGTCGCTCATAACTGAGACCGAGGGCCAGAGCCCAGCCAACGCCACACAACAGAATCGAGACCCAGGGACTGGCGCGGCGGTTGCGCATGGTCATCCTGTGGGGCAGCATCCCGTCTTCTGCGAGCACGACGGGCAGACGGCTGTAAGACAGGGTGAGCGCATTGAACATGCTGAGGCCGTTGAGCGCTCCGCCGACCACGATCGCGAGGCCTAGCACCGGGCCGGCGAGCAGGGTCGCTGCGTCTGTCCATGAACCCGTCGTGAACTGCGAAACGGGAATGCCGGCAGCGGCAATCGCGCTGAGCGGAATGATGTAGGTCAGCGCTACCAGGGCGGTTGCCGAGATCATGGCGATGGGGTAGTTGCGCCGTGGATTCTCTACTTCCTGCGCAACAGTCGAAGCGTTGTCCCAGCCCATGTAGTTCCACATGGCAACGAGGACTGCGGTTGAAAAACTGCCTTCCGGGACAACATGCGGCATAGCAGGCGCGTGATGCAGAAGACGCAGCCAGCCCACCCAATAGCCCGCACCCACCAGCACAGCAAAGGGCAGCAGCAGGAGCAGGAAGAGGGCGACGGAGCCACGACCGACGCTGCGCGCGCCGCCCATGTTCCACAAGCAACAAAGGACAACCACGGCGAGTCCCCAGAAGATGCCCCGGTTGCCTGCCGTCCAGGAGGGCATGAGTCTGCCCAGATAGAGGACCGAAAGTTTGGGATAGATGGCCATGTCAAAGATGCTGGCGCTGAGGGAAAGCCACGCCTCCTGGTAACCCCAGAAGGGTCCGAAGGCGCGCCGCACCCAGACGTAGAAGCCACCTTCATCCGGGATGGCGCTGGAAAGCTCGCCGATCATGAGCGTAGTAGGCAGGCTCCAGATGAAGGGAAGAACGATGAGGATGGCCAGGGCAGCAAGGTAGCCGGCGCCGCCGAGGATGTCCTCTATGCCATAGGGACCGCCAGAGACCATGAAGTACGTCGCGGCGACCAGGGGAATAAGTCGCAATTTACTGGATGAACTTCGCTTCCCCATCCGGAAAATGTAACGGAAAACATGGGTGATCGCGAAAGTAAACGAGACGCTGGGGTAAATAGTTTGCACAGCATAGTGGGTAGCGCAATTGATTGGTTCGGATATAATCCGATCAGCGTGATTGCTGATGCGCGTCGTGCGGAGAGATGGCCGAGTGGCTGAAGGCGGCGGTTTGCTAAACCGTTATAGGGTCA
>CAZZXL010000065.1:20935-23924 GCA_964658035.1 uncultured Acetobacteraceae bacterium | reverse complement strand
CGAGACTGCTGGAGACGGGAGTGCAGGGGATAGAAAGCGGACGGATTATCGGTGCCGGGGTCAGGCGCATGGTTTCTGTTCTCCGCAGAAAATGCTATGTACCCCGGGCAGGTCTCCTGGCTTCGAAGTGCACCTGCTTCCAGGTGCCGAGTCTCCGCCTTCCCCGGCTTCACAACCGAGTGGACAATGGCGACTCATCTTCGTTTACAGTGGCGGGACCGCACCGGGATTGCACCGGACTTCCCTTTTCAGCCCTCGCGGGCACCTTGGGTCTGCATTTGTTGTACCACGCCCGGCGTTGCTCCAACCGCGGATTCGCCTATCGGCAAGTGCATGCACGGTGGGTCGCGTTCCGTTAGCCAGCTGAAAAGCAGACCGAGGGTACTGCAGAGCCGGCAGTGCATCTCCCATGAGGCAATCCGAAACTCCCAGAGAACAGCCGCGGAAAAGCCGGAAGGTACTTCATCGATTGCGGGTAGGAAGTGAAAAATGTACTTCCGATCGAGATGGATTGAGAGTGTTTGAAGCAGAATTCCCAAGCTCCCAGGCGCCGCGTAAGATAAGGGCCTGGAAGGCATCGCAAAGTTGTTTGTACAGGTCGAGTGCTGGAAAATCCGGAGCAGCGGCTGTCTACTTTCCAAACGAAAACACGACATGAAATACAGCGAGTCTGGTACAGTCAGTTTTAAGATTCCGGGGTGCTCGCAAGGGCATAACAGGGAAGCCGGTGCAAGTCCGGCATGGTCCCGCCACTGTGTTCAGAAACGTACCCTTCGTAAGCCACTCGTTCGTTTCGGGGAAGGCGAAGGGTCTGGAGCGGCAACACGACGCTCAGTCTGTCAATCAGGAGACCTACCCAGGATAGATTCTGATTCTTCTCCGCGTGGAAACGGAAAGCAATCGCTCCGAACCAGTCCCCTGCTTCGATTTAGAGCTTTTGCGCCCGTTTGCCACTGGCAATGAGGCGCACATGTACCGGCCAAACTCGCACTTCCATCTGAGCGACGCAGGATTAACCGCTTGCCCGGGCTTAAATGCGATCGTCCGACTGGGCGCAGCAGGGGCCCAAGCTTGATGAGACTAGGTGCAAATTTCTGCCCAGGCATCCTTCATGCCGTTCCGGCAAAAGACGGCCTTCTGGTCCGGATCAGGATTCCAGGAGGCTTGATCGCTGCTCATCAACTCCACACAATCGCGGACTTGGCATTAGAATTTGCGGACGGAACGATGGAGATAACTTCGCGGGCAAACCTGCAGCTGCGAGGCATTCAGGCTCAGCACATCGCCCGGATAGCAGACCGCATCGCTCTGGCAGGCCTCCTGCCTTCTCCTCTGCATGACCGAGTGCGCAACATTGCGACCAGCCCGTTCGCCGGACTGGAACGTGAAGAGACGATCGATACGCGGCCGCTGGTGCGGGCATTGGATCAACAGCTCATAGCAGACGAAGTGTTTGCGCAACTCCACCCCAAGTTCAGCTTTGGCGTGTATGGAGGAAGCAGAAGATACAGCCAGGAGAGTGACGACCTTTCCCTCGAAGCGTTGCTGCTCAACGGCACTCCGTTCCTTCAACTCTCGATCGGCGGAGTACCTTCAGGCTTTGCCGTTGCCTACGACCGCGCCGTGGATTGTCTTCTGGAAGTCGCACGAATGTGCATTGGCGTCGCGAAAGACGCGGCTGTTCCCGCACGAGCGAAAGCCATCCTGGCATTGCCGGATGCCTTGAAGCGGATCACGGATTCCGTTTCACACCTGCTTGCGCCATGTCCGTTCACGGCAGAAGCAAGCTCGTTTATCGAAGCACTTCCAGGTACTTATCCGGCGGCCCAACCCGGGCATGTGAACATTATTCCCTCGGTCCCGCTTGGCCGCTTGACTGTGGAGCAAGGCAGGCACCTCGCTTATGCGGCCACGCAGGCCAAAGCCGACCTTCGACTTGCTCCCTGGCGCGGTGTTGTCCTCGGTTCTGTTCCCGCGGAAACAGCCGGCAGCATCGTCAATGAACTGCGCTCACTCGGGCTGTCCTGCGACGGACACGACGGATTTCAGGGGATTGCCGCCTGTGCCGGGATCACAGGATGCGACGCGGCGCTGGCCGATGTGCGCGGCGACGCAGCATCCCTTGCGCAGCGCCTTGCAGGGCGTACTACGGCGGCTGGATGGACCGTAAACCTGTCAGGCTGTGATAAGCAATGCGGCCGACGTCACGGAGCAGCTGCCGAATTGATTGCCGGCACATCCGGGTACACCCTCAGAATGAAGGGGCAAACGGCTGCATCTGGATGCTCCCCGCTATTTGCACTCGATGCAGTTACTACATTGCATGCCAGCATGCTCTCAGAGGTTCTGCTCTAAATGAATTACGTCAAGGACGGCGCGGCCATCTACCGGGAATCCTTTTCGATCATTCGCGGCGAGGCGGATCTTACAGCTTTCGAGCCGGAGCTGGCTCGTGTGGTGGTCCGCATGATCCATGCCTGTGGCATGACAGACCTGCCGCAGGACGTGCAGGCGTCGCCGGGTGCAGCCTCGGCAGGTATCCGGGCATTGCTTGCAGGTGCCCCACTACTATGCGATGCGACCATGGTTGCAGATGGCATCACGCGCTCGAGGCTTCCCCGGAACAACGAGGTCATCTGCACGCTACGCGATGCGCGCACACCGGAACTTGCCTTGAAGCTTGGCACCACCCGCAGTGCAGCAGCAGTGGAGTTGTGGCAGGTGAGGCTTGCCGGTGCGGTCGTCGTCATCGGCAATGCTCCTACCGCGCTCTTCCACCTACTTGGCATGCTCGAAGATGGAGCACCTCACCCGGCACTGATCGTCGGCATCCCGGTGGGATTTGTAGGTGCGGCCGAGTCAAAGGCGGCACTGGCCAACAACCGCTTCGCCATACCTTTCCTGACCGTTCGAGGGCGCCGCGGCGGCAGCGTGCGTCGACGTCGGCGTGGTCGTGTTCGCAGGCGCACGCGGCTTGGTGGTCTTCTTC
>CAZZXL010000065.1:0-20925 GCA_964658035.1 uncultured Acetobacteraceae bacterium | reverse complement strand
ACCGTTCGAGGGCGCCGCGGCGGCAGCGCCATCGCCGCCGCCGCCGTCAACGCACTCGCCAGCGAGGATGAATGAGCGGACCTTTATCAGGCGGCAGGCTCTACGGAGTTGGCGTCGGTCCCGGCGATCCGGAACTGATTACCGTCAAAGCGCAACGCGTCCTCAGGCAGGTCCAGGTCATCGCTTATCCATGCGCTCGTCACGGACATAGCAATGCCCGGGCGATTGTCTGTTCAGAATTGATTCACCATCAGGTTGAGCTTCCGATGATGTACCCGGTCACGACAGAACAGACTGACCATCCCGGCGGCTATGAGAGTGCAATTTCGCAGTTTTACGATGAAATGGCATTACAGATAGCCACTCACCTGGAGGCTGGCCGCGATGTCGCGATACTCTGCGAGGGCGATCCTTTCTTTTACGGATCGTACATGTACCTGCACGACCGCCTGGCTTCCCGCTTCCCTACCGAAGTGATTCCAGGTGTCGCTTCCATCATGGGTGCAGCCGCACAACTCGGAACCCCCCTGGTGAGGAGAGATACCGAGTTCACGGTCCTTCCGGGAACTCTCCCCGAAGACGTTCTGACTGCAAAACTGGCTGCATCCGGCGCGTTCGCCATTATGAAGCTGGGACGAAACTTCGCAAAGGTGAAGCGTGCAATTGATGCTGCTGGCTTGGCGCAAAAAGCGCTCTTCATCGAACGGGCAACCATGACTGCCGAACGCATCGTACCGCTCAGCGAGGTCAATCCTGTCGATGTACCGTACTTCTCGCTCATCCTGATTCCCGATGCCAGTCAGCCGGAGCGAAACGAAATATGCGACGGTCCAGGCTGGCTATCGGTGGTCGGCCTTGGGCCGGGCGCGGCTGACTGGATCACACCTGAAGCACAGCAGGCCCTGGCTGAAGCGACGGATCTGGTTGGCTATTACACCTACCTGGATCGCGTTCCTGTACGGGCCGGCCAGCGCCGTTTTGGCTCAGACAACAAAGTAGAGGCGCAGCGTGCCCGACATGCCCTGGCGCTTGCTGAAGAAGGTCGCCGCGTCTGTGTCGTTTCCTCAGGAGATCCTGGAATTTTTGCCATGGCTGCGGCAGTGTTGGAATGCGTAGACGAGGGACCGCCGGCATGGCGTGCGCTTGATATCCGCATCATTCCAGGCCTGTCAGCTATGCAGGCAGCCGCGTCGCGGGTTGGTGCTCCCCTCGGCCACGACTTCTGTGTTATTTCTCTCTCGGACCGACTGAAACCGTGGGAGATCGTCGTGAAGCGGCTGAAAGCTGCTGCATCCGCCGACTTTGCCTTCGCCATCTACAATCCAATTTCGTCGGAACGGCTATGGCAGCTCGCCGAAGCGCGAAACATCATTGCCAGCTACCGAGCCATGGAAACTCCGGTCGTTCTTGCGCGCAGCGTCGGCAGATCGGACGAACGAATTACGCTTACTGACCTTGAACACTTCGATCCCATGCAGGCTGATATGCAGACCATCATTCTTATCGGCTCCTCAACGACCCGCGGCTTGGAGCTGGCAAACGGCAGCAAGCTCATCTATACCCCGCGCACGTATGAACAGCGTGACAGCGTATGACTGCCTCCGAGCATTGGTTATCGATCATAGGAGTCGGTGAAGACGGCTGGGATGGATTGAGCCAGGAGGCCAGGCTGGCCGTTCAATCCGCCGAGATACTTTACGGCGGTGCCCGTCACCTCGCGCTGGTGCCGGTCGATGCATCTTCGGCAACTCGTGTAGCGTGGCCTTCGCCGATGGCATCGGCGATACAGCAGATCCTGGCGGAAGCGCGGGGGGAAAAGCGTGTGGCCGTGCTTGCCAGCGGTGATCCAATGCTCCATGGAGTGGGAGTTCCGCTGACACGCGATCTTGTTCCGGGAGAATTCCGCGTCATGCCACAGGTCTCCGCATATTCGCTTGCCTGCGCACGCCTGGGGTGGCCGATGGTCGACGCAGACCTCATCTCGCTGGTGAATCGACCGATTGAACAACTCCATCGCTGCCTCTATCCAGGCAGACGGCTGATCGTCTATTCCGAACACGGCGGCACACCTGCGATCGTCGCTGCACTGTTGACCCAAGCAGGTTATGGACCAAGTACGATTACCGTCTTCGAAAACCTGGGTGGCCCTGTAGAGCGCCAGGCCTGCGGACAAGCGTCAGGTTGGACAAACGAGCGGTTCGGCGAACTCAACCTGATGGCGATCGTCTGCGTCGCTGAGCCAGCGTGCAGGCCGCTTTCGCTCATTCCCGGATTGCCCGATGACGCCTTTGTAAGCGACGGACAAATGACCAAGCGCGAGATCCGTGCGCTGACGATGGCACGGCTCGCACCCCTCCCTCATCAATGCCTGTGGGATGTCGGCGCTGGTACCGGCACAATCGGAATCGAGTGGATGCGTGTTCATCCCTCATGCTCAGCCGTCGCATTCGAAGTCCGAGACGATCGAGCTGCGCGCATCCACTTGAATGCCAAGCGGCTCGGCGTGCCAACGCTAAAGGTTGTGCATGGCACGGCGCCGGCATGTTTTACGGATCTGCCTCGTCCAAATGCCATTTTTATCGGAGGCAGCGTTGCAGATGATGAACTCTTCGACGCATGCTGGGAAAAACTTTTAACCGGAGGTCGTATCGTCGCAAACGCTGTCACCATTGACAGTGAGACTCGACTCGGTTCACGCCACGCGAGCTACGGCGGCGATCTGACGCGGCTGATGGTCGCAAGGGCGGAACCCGTCGGCACCTCTTACGGCTGGCGACCGATGATGCCGATCACCCAGTGGACGGTAGAGAAGCCATGAGCAGCCTTGTTGTGAGCGGTTCTGTGCGATCCGAGCAGTTGTCTATCGGCATCGGCTTCTCTCCACGGGTAAACATCGAAGACGTGATCCGGCTGGTTAGACTTTCTGTCCATTCGATTTCTCCAGATACTCTTCTCGCGACCATCGACCGTCGCGCTTCGATGGCCGGCGCTATCGCTGCAGTGCTCGGCATTCGTCTAGTTGTCTTTCCGTCAAGCGTTCTCGCAAACGTCGCAGGAGTCACCACGCAATCAGCACTCGCTCTTTCGTCTACACACACCGCCAATGTAGCGGAAGCTTCGGCGCTGGCGTCGCTTGGTCCATCGGCGTGTCTCATCGTCACCCAGCAGAAAGGCCGCCTTTGTACGTGCGCCGTGGCGGCCATCCGCACGGCAGTACATCTACCGGTGCTTCCATGATTGTTCACTTTATCGGAGCCGGGCCAGGAGCCGCTGACCTGCTCACGCTTCGCGGCCGGGACCACATTCACAACTCCCCTGTATGCCTTTATGCAGGGTCGCTCGTACCTCAGCAAATCCTCGCTCATGCACCAACCGGCGCCCGCATCGTCAACACTGCTGAGATGAACCTCGACCAGATCATCGCGGAGATTGCCCAGGCCCACGCGAACGGCCTTGATGTGGCTCGCATCCACTCCGGCGACCTTTCCATCTGGAGCACGATGGCGGAACAGATCCGGCGTCTGCAGCAACTTGGCATTCCGTATGACGTTACTCCTGGAGTGCCGGCATTCGCCGCGGCCGCCGCGGCGCTCAGCCAGGAACTGACCCTGCCCAATGTCGCGCAGACGCTTATCCTCACTCGAACTTCAACCCGTTCCACCCCAATGCCTGATGGTGAAGACCTCACCATGCTCGGTCGCACCGGTGCCACACTTGCCATTCACCTCTCCATCATGAATGTCGAGCAGGTGTGTTCTAAGCTGTCACCACTCTATGGAGACGACTGCCCCGTCGTCGTAGTGTTCCGTGCAAGCTGGCCCGACCAGCAGATTCTTCGCGGCACTCTGTCTACACTTCAAGCCATGGTCGAGGCATCTGGAATTGACCGAAATGCGCTTATTTTCGTCGGCAGATCTCTCCAGCAGCCATTGTTTGGCGAGAGCTACTTATACTCGGCGGAACGCGACCGCACGGATGCGTCCAAGGATTAGCTCCATGAAGCCCGATTCTGCGATGACTACCCACAAAGCCCGAACAAGAATCTTGATCCTCGGGGGCACAAGCGAAGCCTCGCAATTGGCTGCACGCCTCAAAGACAGAGCGGACCTGACCGTAATCTCATCCCTGGCGGGACGAGTAAGTGCGCCTACCATGCCCGCGGGAAAGGTCAGGATTGGCGGATTTGGCGGAGTAGATGGACTTACTCAATATCTTGCGGCCGAAGAAATCAGAGCCGTCATCGATGCTACTCACCCTTTCGCTGCGAAGATCAGTAGCAACGCGAGGCTGGCCTGCAACACCATGAAGCTTCCACTGATCTGCTACGAGCGTCCACCATGGAAGTCCCAGGAGAATGACCGCTGGATCTCCGCGCCAGATGCCCAGAGCGCCGCGTTATTAGTGGACCGAGAGCATGCCCGAGTGTTTCTGTCTATCGGCCGTCAAGAACTTGGCGCTTTTTCTCAGTGCGAGAAAGCATGGTTCCTGATTCGTGCCATTGAAGAGCCCGAAGCTAAACTACCGTCGCATGCAAAACTGATTCTTCAGCGTGGTCCTTTCAATGTAGACGCGGAAAGAAAGATGCTCGGCGTTGAGTCAATCGACATCATCGTTTCCAAGAACAGTGGCGGTCAAGCGACGTACTCCAAAATTGAGGCCGCCCGCGAACTCGAGATACCGATCGTCATGATCGACCGACCACAGAAGCAAAGCCATCCGACGCTGGACCGATTAGACGACGTGCTGCTAAGACTCGAAGACATACTCAGCTAGTTCAATATGGGGCGGAGAAAATAGTGCTATGAGAAAGCTGTATGTAATTGGGATAGGCGCCGGCAACCCTGAATACATAACCGTTCAGGCGATCAAAGCCTTGAATAAGGTGGACGTCTTCTTTTTCATGGACAAGGGCGAGGCGAAGCAAGAGCTGATAATGCTGCGAAAGCAGATTTGCGAGACATACATAGAGAACAGGTCGTACCGCATTGTCGAAGCGACCGATCCTATCCGCGACCCAGATATTTCCGGCTATAAAGAGAGAGTAGAACACTGGCATGAGCAGCGGGCCTTAATCTACGAAGAGATGATTACAAACGAACTCGCCGAGGATCAGTGCGGCGCATTCCTGGTATGGGGCGACCCTTGCCTCTATGACAGCACTCTCAGGATCATCGATCGAATTACTGCCTGCAAAAAGCTTCCTTTTACATTGGAGGTTATTCCCGGGATAACGAGCATGCAGGCTCTTGCGGCTCGCCATCAAATTAGCCTGAACGGAGTTGGAGAATCGATTCACATTACCACCGGACGCCGGCTTGCCTCAGACTCATTTAATCTCCAAGAAAGAACCGTCGTGATGCTGGATGGGCAATGTTCTTTCCGAACGAAAGTGGACGAAGGTTTCGATATTTTCTGGGCTGCCTATCTGGGCATGGACAAGGAAATCCTGATGTCCGGGAGGCTTAGCCAGGTTGCGGACAGGATACAGGAAGTCCGCACGGAGAGCAGGAAACGCAATGGATGGATTATGGACACCTATCTACTCTGCAAACCAGACACCGACGGCCTGAGTTAACGCCTGCCCACGAAACAAGTGAGCAACACCAGGCAACACAGCACCAGCAGCACGATGATCGTGGCTCCAACTGCCCGGCGGTAAGCTCTTTCTCTATCATCAAGAACTCGCGAGTAGCGCCGGACCGCATGCAATATGCCCCATGCATTCAGCCATCGCCGACGTTTCAGACCATCTGCAAAGATTCGGGCCTCTTCCATCTCTGAAGTTTGCATGATGAAGCATAAGAGGGGCGTATGGACGAAATGAAAAAGATGCGAAGGCCGCTTAGACACGCTGCGATGCCCGAGATAGTAGCTGTTCCTTCACTACTAAAAATTAGACGGACAAACTGCATGGCAGTCTGTTCAATTCTTTGAAAACAATGCGCTTGGCAGCGATGCTTACGGAATTCAACGGCACAGCACTAAAAAGAAAAGGGCCGGAGTTGCTGAGAGCAACTCCGGCCCTTATACGCCTACTTCTTACTAGTTGTAGCTGCCGAAATCGAACAAGCTGAAGAGATCGTCAATGGCCGGGCTGTTGACCGGGACATAGGGGTTCTCAGGCGAGGCGATCGGGTTGGGGAAGTTGTCACGGCTGCGCTTCGTGACGGTTTCAGTTCCCCAGTTTGCTTCGATGAACTTCAGGATCGAAACGTGATCGGAATAGTCATGTGCAATATGACCAGCCTTGGTGTAGGGAGAAACTACGATCAGCGGGATACGTGTGCCATCGCCGAAATAATCGAGTGGCTGCACATAACCGGAGTCATAGTAGCCGCCGCCTTCATCCATGGTGATGAAGATAGCAGTGTCCTTCCACAGGGTTGGGTTGGCCTTGACAGCATCGACAATCTTCTTGGTAAAGCCTTCGAAGAGGTCGAGCTTGGAGGACGAGGGATGACCATCGACCAGGCCGCTGGGCTTGACGATCGAGACGGCAGGCAGAGTGTTGTTCTGGATGTCGTTATAGAGATTGGTCGTGTCCTGGATGTGAGCGGCACGTACTTTTGGGTTCGCCATGATCGAAGTGTCGTACTGGAAGGGATTGCAGATGTTGCAATATTCATCCGTCTTGCTGCCGACGGCGCCATAGTTCAGCTGGTAAGGATCAGGAACATAGTTGTTCCACTGGTCGCCATAGTATTTCCATGAAACCTTGTTGGCGATCAGGTCGTCGCCGATGCTGGGTACAGACGACGGCGGTATCGTGAAGACGGTGTTGTTTGAGCTGATGTCCGTGTAAGCATTGTTGCCATTACCGAAGTAGCCGGGGTTGTAGTTGTTCAGAAGGTAGTAGTGACCCTTTTCGCAATTCGGGTTGATCGGGGTAGGCAGCGCCTTCAGATAGCTGGTGATGGGTGCAACGCCGGGCTGCGTTTCATCGGCGCAGGCAGAATAAGAACCGCCGCCATACGAAGGTGTGCCGTAGGAACCGCCGCCGTATCCATCTTCGGTATACCAGTTGTTGGTGTCAGCTGCAGGATTGGGATTCTCAACTTCATCCACAATGCCGGCACTTTTGGAGCCTTTTGCTACCAGCTGGTTGTGGGGAGGAGTCTTCGCATGACCTTTGCCATCGGTGAAGTAAATGGCATCGCCGTGGCCGAGCATGATGTGGTTTGCGCCGGTCCCGCCATTGACAGACTGGTGGAAGTTGTCGCTCATGGAGTAGTGATCCGCGAGGTACTTGAAATAAGGTACGTCGCCATTCTGGACGTTGTAGAAGCCCATGGCTGTTGAACCTTCGCCCGTCGTGGCGGCGGTCGGCGAATATTCCGTACTGAAGTTTGCGGGCGGCTTCAAGCCATTGTCGCCGGCGCCTACCGTCGTTTCAACCCACGGAAACAGGTTGGATTCACAGCCTGAAGGGTTCATTTGCGTAGCATGGCTGGCCTTGCAGTTCAGTTGCTGCCACATCTGGTAGAACCTGTGGACAGGGCTGGCGGCATACGAGTTATAGGTAAAGGTATCGCCATTCGTCAGCTGGAAAGGTCCCGGCTTCAGAGCGTTGACATTCGCAATACGCGCATCTGGTGTGTGACTTTTCTGACCCGTACCACCGGATACGAGGTAGCCGTAGTAATCCGACGGCAAGCCGTTTTCAGACTTGACTGCGAGATCGAGATTGTCATTCTTGATGTATGAATCAGCAGGTCCACCAACGAGTGGCGCTGGCAATACGGACTTGGGAAACTTCCCGGTCACCGGTGCGAGGATGAACTCATCAGGCGCCTTGTCGATCGCATTCTTCTGCTCCGCCGTGGCGAAGTTAGGACCAGCCGTGCCGTCAGCATTAACGATGCCTTCCGAAAGCAGGTTCCAGACTTTTTCACCCTTCTTTGGCACGTAAGTAGCAAATACATGATCAAAGCTGCGGTTTTCACCGACGATCACGATTACGTGCTTAATCGGCGTTGCAGTGTCATTGTCACGAGCGGCCAGTGGTTTGGGCAAATCTGCGCCCATGGCGCTGCCAATCGTAAGCTGAACGACCGCGGCGGATACCAGCCCGGTGCGTAGAGCTCTCATGGCAGTCGATGCGAGTTGCTTTGCGTACATACTTCCTCCGTGAATGTCGGGGCTTACCCCAACTCCTTCATGAAAGCCCTGAAAAATTAACGGAGCGTCTCTACGTCTTGAACAAATCGTGAATAAAGTTTGAAATTCTGGAAAAGTCCATTCTCAAGAAGTGGCAATCAGATGAACGACAGAGTCAGTTCGACACATGCCAAGGACCCGCACTCGTTGCACACCCCGGCATACCACCTGCGGCGGCGCAGCTATGGGGCGGCATTCTGAGCGATCGGATGTCCGGCCGCCACCACTTGAATCGAGCCCATCATCCCCTTGTCCTCGTGCTCGAGCAAGTGGCAGTGGTAGACAAAGGTGCCGATCATGCCAGGATCCCGGAAATCCATGCGCAGGCGAACACTGGGATAGCCGAGAGAATGGCCGTCATAGTAGGGCACGTTCACCGTGTCCCGCAGAAAGCCTTCATCGACTGCTTTGCCGGAGTAATCAAGCAGCAGAAAGTGCAGTTGGTGAATGTGAAAGGCGTGCAGTTCGCGCGATCGATTCTCAATGACCCAGTCTTCAACTGTTCCCTGCTCCGCAACGATGTTGGGCACAGTGGCGCTCATGTCGAACATTTTGGCGTCTTGTCCGTCCACGGTCAGATAGAACTCTACGGCGCTGGTTGGATCATTGGGGTCGGTGAGCTTTTCTGAGAAGTAGAGGTGGCGCACACGAACCGGCGTGACGCTTCCAAGCCACGCCAGAGCAGGCGGAGGCAGCAGCGCCGCGGTAGCCGGCAAAGTAGAGCGCGGTTCAGGCGCGCTTGAGGAGGGAAGAATTCTGGCGAGCATCCGATTCGGATCGTTTTCACCACCGGGACCCGTATCGACTGTGCGCGTCACCAGCAGGCCGGTTTCACCCTCTCCAGGGCCGGTTACGATAAATTCAACCCGTGCGCCGGGTGGCAGCGCAATGTGAGTCTGGGTGTAGACCGCGCCTTTGATTGCGTCTACCTGGTCGGTGCGTTCCAGGCCGATCGGCACGCCGTCCATTGCAATCAATTCGAGCGGTTGCGGCACACGGCGGATGAGTACCTGCAGGTTGAGGTAGGTGATAGCCGAAGCATTGAGCACACGCCAAAGCTGCCGTTGCCCGGGCTTCATCTGGATGACGGCGGGAGTGTAGTCGGGATACGGCACCGGCACATAGTTGATGGAGAGATCTTTGGCGGGCTTACCAAAGCCTGTGCCATTGTTGGCTGCATCGCCGTCTCTATCTATAAGGAATTTAGGAACCACCGGCTCTGATAGCGCTGGTAACGCATTGGGATTGACCAGGTCTTGGTCACGAATGATGAAGACTCGTTCCGGCAGGCCTATAACGGCGGTTTTTGCGCGTTCAATCCCTTCAACAATCAAAGCGCCGGATGCGCCGCCAAGCAGTTGGTCCTTGCTGAAGCCGTGAATGTGCGGGTGGTACCAGTAGAGTCCCGGCGGCTCATCCTCCGGTATGCGAAAGCGGTACTCGAAGGCCGGATCGCCCGGCTGCACCGAAGTCTTCATCACGTCATCCTGGTGGCAGACGGGAGGAATGGTAAGGCCATGAAAATGAAGGTTGGTTGAGACTGCACTCATGATGCCGCTGGTGCACGGATTTGCTGTCATTGGCCCGGCCATCTGCATCGCTGGTGACAATGCAGTTGTATGGCCCAGGTCAACCAGCGCATTCTTTAAATGAAGGATGACCAGGTCGCCCGGGCTGACGCGGAGGTTCGGAGACTCGTGGCCTTCAGCATCGGTATAGCAGTACCGGGCGGCCCCGTTTGCAGCAAGCGCATCATTGGCGGTCAACTGCGCTTCCAGCACGCCGTTGTGGCTGCGTACGTCCTGCGGCTCTTCCACGATACTGCCCGCAGATGGCCTTGCGCAGGGAGCGTTCGTGGCCGATTGGGCGAGAAGTACATCGCAAGCTTGCGCAAGACAGAAAACGACAGCCAGCAGTTGAACAAGCTTCTTCATTTTGACGGTGTACTCCCCGGCTCTCGCATGGCACACTGGCAGGGGTGACGCCCGCGGGAACTTCTCTCTGTGTGTATGAGTTTTCCTCACCAGCATGAATGGGACGTGAATGTTGGCATTGAAACGGCCCTTCGACTCATGCCACAGGGATCAAGTCTATGAAGCCGGGGAATACGCCTTGAAAAACATCGGTCTCGTTCGTCTTTGTTGCACATTGCTGCTTGGAACCGGCTTCGTCCTTTCGTTGCCAACAGGTGCGCAGACCGTCGTCACGCCGGCACAAAGCAAAATCTTTGCAACCAGCGCGGAGGAAAGATTTTCCACTTACCAGCTCAAGGGCGACGGTGACCTGTGGCCATCCTGCTGGGCCGAGGACGACAACTTGTATGCAGCCAATGGTGACGGCACGGCCTTCACCACCAGCAAGACCCGGTACGACATGGCTGTCAGTCGCATCAGCGGGAGCCCCCACGCACTTACCGGCGCCACCATTGCGACGAACGTGGGGACAAACTGGAGCGGCCCGAACTACAATCGCAAACCTACAGGCATGCTCTGCGAAGGCGGCGCCATCTACCTGGCCTTTCAAAACTTGAATCTCAACACGTTTAATGATGCTCCAGCGGCCTCCATCGCCAAATCGACAGACAACGGGGCTACCTGGACATGGGACAAGGCAGCTCCCATGTTTGGCACACCCACCAATCCTGCCAATCCAAAGGCCTACAAGTTCACCACGGTCTTCTTCCTGGACTACGGTCAGAACGCTGAAAACGCGATCGATGGCTATGTGTATGCCTATGGCCTGGACAACAACTGGCGTTCTCAGGAGGAGATGTACCTCGGTCGGGTGCCAGCCGATGAAGTACAGACGCGCTCTGCGTGGCAGTTCTATGCCGGCACGGATGATGCAGGCACGCCGAAATGGACGAACAGCATTACAAAAAAGCTGCCGGTCCTTACCGATCAACGACTGCTCTACCCGGTCATGCTCGGTACCGATTGTCCACCTGAACAGCAGGTCATCGCGCAGGGCGGCGTCACGTACGACGCACCTTTAAAAAAGTATCTATTTTCGTCGTGGTCGTGCAGTACGCATGAATTCTATGAAGCACCGCAGCCGTGGGGGCCATGGAAGCATTTTGAATCGACTGACTTTGGTCCACTGAGGCTTAAGCACAATCGCGGACAATACGGCACCAGTATTCCATCCAAGTTCATGAGCGCCGACGGCAAGAACCTCTACCTGCAGAGCAACGTATGCTGCGGGGGCAACTCCTATACCTTTTCCCTGCGGAAGCTGTACCTGCAGCCCAGTGCTTCGGGCGCACCAGCAAACAAGCCGGTCGGCAGCAACCTGGCGCTTGAGGCAGGTACTCGCGCGATCAGCAAAAGCACACATTACGGTTTACTTTGTGGCCGCAACTGTACAGACCAGCTAAGCAGCGGCACGCCCAGCGTGAGCGAGGATGATTTCGATGAAGAAGTAAAGACGCTGGATTGGTGGGGCTACATCTGGCCGAAGTCCTACAACCTGAACCAGGTGGCGTATACGACCGGAGAAATCTTCGAGGATGGTGGATGGTTCATTGACAATCTAAGGGTGCAGGTGCGCCAGAACTTTGAATGGATTGACGTGCCCGGCGCGACTATAACACCCACCTATCCATACACTGACCAGACCGGCGCCTACACCACCTACACCTTCAAATTTGCGGCTACGTGGGGGGACGGCGTGCGCATCATCGGCCAGCCGGGCGGGACGTCGTATTTCACATCCATCAACCAGTTAGGAATCTACTACCAGAAGTAACGTTCGAGTTGCTGAACATCAACGCCTGCGCCGAGTTCAGCAACTCAAATGATTGGCTCCTCTGAAGCTTCGATGGCGCCATTGACAACGATGCAGGACTTCCGGTGGCGCGAGAGATCATTCTGGGCTTTGATAATCCGCTCTTCCTGCTGATGCGTGCGGTTTCGCTTCCCTGCTTCTGTCAAGCCGACAAGCAGATCTGGAGACACAGGTTCACGGGCAGTCTGAATATGACGTTCAAGCTCGGTGCAAATAAGACATGGCATTCGGTTTATTCCTTCTTAATCAGAATAAACTGAATGCTTCCGTCGCGCATGCTCCCTGCCTTTTTCCTGTACCAGTCAAGAGCGCTCTTCATCTGGCGGTCGACACAGGAGGAACAAGGTCGGATGAATTGACATCACATTTCGGTATCCGGCAGATTACCTCGGCAGTGACAGACGACTCGCGGCGGCTTTTTCGCATCAACGGCAAGCCAATTCTAATCCGGGGAGCCGGTTACGCAAGCGATTTATGCTGCGTTCGAGCCCTGACAAACGACGCCATGAACTCGATTACGTAACAGCTATTGGACTTTATACGGTACGCCTTGCATACGCGGAGCAGCACAGCTCCCGCGGGAAGTCTGGGACTGTTGCTGCTCACGGACTTGCGGGTCCACATGGCTGTCAGGTTTCGAGATCGGTCGCCTGGGTGCAGGACGGCGAGATCAACGACAGCGGTGTAGGTTGCACCGATGCGTAAGAGTCAACTGGTCTATCCGTGCCACTCGACGATCAAATTTGAGCAAATTACCTGATGCCATGGTTTTTCTGGCTGGATCCAGCTTGGCCTTTTCCTGGCGAAAAGGTCGGTGTTCATCGGATCTTCGCTCTACACCTTCAGGTAATTTGCTCTAGGCACCGCGATATCGATGACTCTGCATCCCACGTTCAGGAGATCAACCAAAATGAGTCTGCAGGACGTACTAATCGATGAACTTCGCGACCTTTATAGCGCTGAAAATCAACTTGTGAAAGCGCTGCCTAAGACAATCAAGGGAACCAAGAACCCCGAGATGAAAGCCAGCCTGCGCAACCACCTCGAAGAGACCAAAGGGCAGGTATTGCGCCTACGCGAGGTCTTTCAGCACCTTGGCAAGAAGCCAACCGGCGAACATTGCAAAGGGATGGAAGGCTGTCTGGAGGAAGTGAAAGAAGCTCTCGAGAAGGATGAAGAAGGCGCGTTGAAGGACGCCGGCATCCTGGGAGCTGCCCTCCGCGTTGAGCATTACGAAATCGCCGGGTATTCGGCCGCGATTGCCATGGCAAAAGTGCTGAAACAGCGAGAAATCGTCTCACTTCTTAATGAGACTCTAAACGAAGAGAAGAACGCTGCGAAGACCGTCCTTGCAGGCGGAATCCCCATTCTCAAAGAAGCATTGTCGCAAGAGGATGAGGGTGAGGACGAAGAGCAAGAGCAGAGTGCTGAAACGGAAGAGTTGGAAGAAGAAAGCGAACAGGACGAGAAGTAAGCAGAGCCGGAACTAGCAAAGACAAAGAAGAAGTAGATTGTTGGTGTGTCAGTGGGCTGGGAGGGACCTTCTTCCTAGCCTGCTCGACATAATTCCCCCCCCCGATAGAAGGCTTCCGGTTTAACTAATCCTCCTCGATGCTGCCACTCTGTCTTCTACGCGGCGCCGGCATGACAATACCCATCCTGCACAAGGCTTCTTACCACATCATCCCTGAACAGTGAGCAAGCCATCGCGCTCACGCACATACCTTGCTCTTGAGGCGTGCGGATCAGAGCGTGCGGATCAACTCATGGAAAATGACGCCGTCGACCGCGGGTTATTCGTGTCCCGGAGCTATCAGGTGAAGGTATCAGGAGCGATCGTCATGATGCTGCACTTCCTGCTGGGTGCACACATCGATATCAATTTTCGAAGAAGAGCCTTTAGCAGCTTTGTACTACGACCAATCTTGTCGTATATTCGAAAAGTCATCATTCAAGCCCTTAATTGAAACGGCAGCTTGAAATTCAACGCACGATAGATATTGCCAGATCCTCGCGGAAAACTCTTGGCGGAGACCGCGAGGACCTGGAGTCAACAGTCAGCGAGACTGCGGGCTTCCCTCACTATAGGGTGCCAGCCCGCAAAGTTTCAACTACACAGTAGCCACTTGTCTATTCGTGGCACTGAGAAACTGTAACTTTTGAGGCTTGAGCAATGAATAATCACCCGCAGAATCAGTCTGCAGGCCTACCCACGGGCGGCTACAGGTTAATCTCGAGCAGGCATTTCTTCCATTTTCTATCACTCCTCTTGATCTGCAGCCATTTCTGGATTGCGACAGCCCAGAATGGTCGCCCGGCACGCGGCGCCATGTCGTCACAAGACGCGTCCAGGATGTTGTCACCTGCGGTTTCTGGTTCGAGCCTGGTAGATCAGGTTTGCGTCCGTTCTGCAGCAGGCTCGGTTGTTCCCGCGTCCCCGGAGCTCAAGAGCGCGAACGGCGTGCTGGAACTTACCCTGAATTTCAAGAGTGTCACAGATACGCAGGGGCTCATACGCTACTGCTACGTCACCGATTCGGGGCTGGAAGCGCCTACTTTACGCGTAAGCCCCGGCGACAAGCTGATCATTCACTTCAACAATCAACTTCCTCTGCCATCGTCTGCCAACAACAGCGACAACATGGCGGGCATGAACATGACCCTTGGCGCTCATACCGATCAAAGCAGCGCGTGCAATGGCGCAATGGGCACGAACGTTACAAACATCCATTTTCACGGAACAAATGTGGCACCGGTCTGCGGCCAGGATGAAGTCGTCCGTACACTGGTGCAGCCTGGACAGAGTTTCAACTATACAGTGCAGATTCCGGCCAATGAACCACCTGGCCTGTATTGGTATCATCCTCATCCGCATGGCATTTCAGAAGGGCAGGTCCAGGGCGGTGCCACCGGAGCGCTCATCGTCGAAGGACTGCAGAATGTGGATACCGCACTCGCAGGACTCACCGAACGCACTTTTGTCCTACGCGACCAGCTACTGCCAACCTCTGAACTGAACGACAGCAATATCCCGGCATGGGATATGTCGATCAACTATGTGCCGGTCACGTATCCAGCCTACACACCTGCCGTCATCCAGACCAATCCTGGCCGGCAGGAGCTATGGCGCGTTGCTAATACCGGCGCTGACACGATCTTCAACCTGCAATATCTCGTGAATGGAAGTGCCCAACCACTGCAAGTGGTGGCGATGGACGGATATCCGATCGCATCCGGCAGCAGCGGCCAGAGTTTCGAAAGTGAGACGAGCATCCTGTTGCCGGCAGGTGCGCGTGCGGAGTTTGTAGTGACAACGCCGAACGTGGGAGACAAGGCACAACTGGTCACCCAGTATTGGGACACAGGGCCGGACGGCGACTACGATCCCGCCCGGCCCATCGCGAATATTGTCAGCCAGGATGGTGTTGAAGGTCCATCTGGCGTGAACAATGCTGCGAAGCTTCTGCCCCGGAGCACTGCACCTTCCAAGGTGACACGCTTTGCGAACCTGGCAACAACGACGCCGGTAGCACAGCGGAACCTCTACTTCTCTGAGACGTTACTCGATCCGACGAACCCCCTCAGTCCAACTACTTTCTTCATCACGCAAGAAGGTCAGACGCCTGCCGCCTTTACCATGAACCAGGCGCCAAATATTGTTGTCCATTCCGGCACTACGGAAGACTGGGTGGTGGAGAATCGCGCGCAGGAAGATCACATCTTCCATATCCACCAGCTGCACTTCCAAGTGCTTGAAGTAAACGGACAGGCTGTGAGCGACCCGGCGATACGGGACACAGTGGACGTTCCTTACTGGAGTGGCAGTGGCGCCTATCCGAGCGTGAAGGTACGCATGGATTTCCGCGACCCCAACATCATCGGGATGTTTGTCTATCACTGCCACATCCTTGAGCATGAAGATGGCGGCATGATGGGCGAGATCCAGGTATTGCCAGCTGGCAACGCCTCGGCGGTGACGGCTACCGCTTCGACACCGACCGTTGCGCCGAACGGAAATATTACTCTCGCCGCGAGTGTAGTCGACGCAGCGACCGGAAAACCTACGCCAACCGGCCTCGTGCAATTCGAATTAGATGGAACTAACGTTGGCAATCCTACACCCCTGTCGAACGGCCAGGCTTCCATAACAACGACGATCAACGGCGCAGCGGGAAGCGGCAATCTAACTGCCTTCTACCAGGGGGACAGCAACTACACAGAGTCAGTCTCTGCTGCCATGCCGATCAGCATTTCGAATTTGGCTTTGACGTCAAGCGGGACGACAGCCGCGATAGGAGCAGCGGCAACAGCTACCGTCACCGTAAATGTCGCAACGAATTACGCGTTACCGATCAAACTTACTTGCGCCCTGCCGGCAAACCTGACCGAGTCGGCGTGCTTCGTCAATCCAACATCGGTGACAGGTACGGGAAAGGTGTCGCTGATTGTCAACACCACACCGGCGCATCCACTCAGCAGTTCTTTCCACAGACCTGGGCCCGGCTGGCTTGCAACTGGCGGAGGGACCACACTAGCCTGCCTCTGCATCCTGATTTTCCCAGGTCGGCTGCGACGAATGCGCACTGCGTTTCTGCTTAGCCTTATGGCAGTAGCTCTTATGCAGATTGGCTGTGGGGGAACCACGTCAAAGGCAGACCCGGGAACCTCTGCGGGCACTTATACGGTCGTCGTAACAGGGACCGCGGGAACTGGTACGACGCAGTACCAGGCCAGCGTAAATGTTCCGATCACCGTTCAGTAGATCCCTGCCGCAGGGCATAAAAACACTTCAGGAGAGCAGCATGTTGTCAGCAGCAACACGTTCCATCATTCGTATTTCATTTCGGGCGCTTGTCGCGACCGCCGCGTTGTCAGCTTCCTTGCTGTGGGCCAGTGTCGGTGGCAGCATCTCCGGCACTGTCAAGGACGCCTCCGGCAAACTTGTACCCGATGCGGCGGTGTCTGTTCACGAAAGTAGCACCGGTCTGCAATACAACACGCACACAGATAATGCCGGTCACTTCACGCTTCCTGTCTTGCCGGTGGGCCGCTATGAACTCGATGTCACTGCGGCTGGTTTCGCCGGTTATCAAAGGAAGGGCATCGTACTGGATACCAGCTCGGCACTTACCCTCGACGCATCACTCGTGGTGGGCGATGTTGCTCAGGTGGTAAGTGTGACCGATAACACGTTGCACGTTGAGAGCGAAAGTACACAGCTTGGCCAGGTCATCACCGGCCGCCAGATGAGTGCCGTTCCGCTTGATGGCCGCAGTTACACCGATCTTCTCTCCTTGCAGGCAGGCGTTGCGCCCCAAACGTCCATTACGTCACAGACCGTGCAAGATATTGGCGCAACTATCCTGAATCCTTCAGGCACCCTGAATCCTGGTACTATCTCCGTGAACGGCCAGAGGGAATTTGCAAACTACTTCAGCGTAAACGGCAGTGACAGTGAGGAAGACGTCAACGTCGGCACAGCAATTATTCCAAATCTGGATTCCATCGCGGAATTCAGAATTCTTACCAGCAATTTTGACGCGGAGTATGGCGAATTCAGTGGCGGCCAGATCAACGTCATTACCAAGTCCGGCAGTAACAGCTTCCACGGAAACGCCTTTGATTTTCTCCGCAACACTGACCTTGATGCGCGCAACTACTTTTCGCCAACCCGTGGAGCTTTTCGGCAGAACCAGTTCGGCGGTACTGTAGGCGGACCGATCCGCAAAGACAAGCTGTTCTTCTTTACCGATTACCAAGGCACCCGCCAGACGCAGGGCGTCGATACAGGGACCATTGGCGTGCCTTCTGCCGCTGACCGAGCGGGCAATCTAGCGGACCTATCAAGCAATCTTTCCGGCACCGTCAGCGGTCCTTACCTCGCGACCTTGTTAACGCAGAAACTCGGCTATACGGTTGTGCAGGGGGAGCCGTACTATGTGCCGGGCTGCACCAGAACAACCTGTGTTTTACCAAACGCTACCATCCCGCTGAGTGCCTGGTCAGGACCTGCGCAGAAGATGCTGCAATACATCCCGGCGCCCAATGTCAGCGGAGGATATGCGACGTCAGCCTTCAACCAGGTCGTCCGTGACGACAAAGGCGCAGTGCGGATAGACGGCAACACGCGCCTCGGCCTGCTTTCGGCGTACTACTTTGTTGATGACTTCAGCTTGAACGACCCTTATCCAGTGGCGCAGAGCGGCGCCAGCGTTCCGGGCTTCAGCGCACTTACTCTCGGCCGCTCCCAACTGCTCTCACTGGGCGACACATATACCCTGTCAGCCAACGCAATCAACGAATTGCACTTGAGTTTCCTGCGTGATGCCACCGACCTCGGTGAACCGCTGGGAGGCCGTGGTGTAAGCCTGGCTTCGCAGGGCTTTGTGAACGCGAATGGAACTGACAGTATCGTCGCTCTTGACCCCAAGGGGCAGAGCGTTGAGAACCTTAACTTCAATGCCTATTCAACCGGGGCCGCAGCGAACGAACTTACGCAGATCAACAATACCTTCCAGGTGACCGATAGTTTCACCCGTGTCATCGGCAGCCACACGATCAAATTCGGGGGGGCCTTTCACGCAGACCAGGTGAACGCCCATCCCATCGCCCAATACAACGGCAGCTTTGTTTTCTCTGGCACGGAGACTGGCGTAGACTTCGCGGACTTTCTCATTGGTGTTCCCAGCCAGTACAACCAGAGCCAGTTAAATCCTTTCTATAGCCGCAACAAGTATGCCGGTCTCTTCGCCCAGGACAGCTGGAAAGCTACGTCCGCATTGACATTGAATTATGGTCTGCGATGGGACCGTGTTGCTCCCTGGTCTGAGAAATACAACCAGATCTCTACGTTTGCACCTGGCGTGCAATCTGTCGTCTTCCCGGGAGCGCCTGCAGGCATTCTTTATCCCGGCGATGTCTTACCCGGCGGCAAGACCCTTCCAAACACGCTGGCGTCTATCAGCAACCGCAACTTCGCACCGCGCGTCGGCTTTGCATGGTCACCCCAGGCAGAGGCAGGCAGCTTTCTTGAAAAAGCCTTCGGCTCACCAGGAAGCACCAGCATTCGTGGCAGCTTTGGCGTGTTCTTTACCGCTATTGACGCAACATCGATAGGCGTTCTCGCGGCAAACACGCCCTATGGAACCACATACACCAGCCCTGTGGAGCCGCTCTTTGCCACACCTTTCGTCAACGCGACAGATGGGCAAAGCAATGGCCAGCCATTCCCCTATACCTTTGCGCCGCTAAGTTCGTCACGGAAGAATCCTGACGCCAACTTCAACTGGAGCAACTACCTGCCGATTGACGGCATACCAGGCTATAACTACACCAACCATGCGCCATACACGGAAGAGTGGATGCTTTCACTGGAACGCCAGGTGGGACCTAATACCGTATTGACGGCGACTTATGTCGGCAACGGCAGTCACCGTCAGCGCGTACTGATCGCTGCCAACCCGGGAAATCCGCAGCAATGTCTTAGTTTGAGCGAGACCAGCGAAGTGCAACCCGGCACCACGCCGTGCGGTCCCAACGGCGAGAACGCAGTCTACTTCCCTGCTGCAGGTGGCCAGGTTAACGGCACGCGCAGGCCCCTTGGTTCAAACTTCGGCGCCAATGCCCTGCAATCCAATATAGGCCACGCTAACTACAATGCACTCGAAGTGAGTGCCCGCCATACCACGGGCCGGCTGGAGTTTTCACTTGCCTACACCTATGGCAAATCAATGGACCAGGCTTCTAATCCTGCTGAAGAAGTAAATCCCTTTGATCCAGGGCTGAGCTATGCTGTCTCCTCCTTCGATGTGAAACAGAACTTCGTCGCCAGTTACGAATATCAACTGCCTTTCGATCATTTTCTTCATCCTAATCGCCTCACCACCGGCTGGTCTCTCTCAGGCATCACCCATGTCGTCAGCGGTTTTCCGGTCACCATGGTCAACAATGGAGATAACTCGCTGATCGGGACAAATCCCAACGGGATCAACAACAGCAGCATCGACGAGCCTGACTACAATGGGGGAGCGCTTCACCTCAATCACAATCCACGGAACAAGGGAAACAACTACTTTGACGCTTCAGACTTCAGCATGAATGCGCTAGGCACAGCTGGATCAGCCAAACGACGCTTCTTCTATGGACCCGGGGCTCAGAACTACGACATGGCCGTCGCCAAGAACTTGAAATTAACAGAGTCGAAAGCGCTCCTCTTCCGCGTTGAGGGCTTTAACGTTTTCAATCACACCCAGTTCAACGGTCCTGGTTCGGTGGATGGGAATATCGGTGATTCAACTTTTGATAGCGTCGTCAGCGCCGCTCCGGCGCGCATCCTGCAAGGCGCGCTCAAGTTAAGCTTCTAGGTAAACGAAAGTTGTTGAGGAACTAAGCGTGACGCTTCATGAGGATACTAACCAAGATACTAACGAAGAGAGTGAGACCAGCCATGGCTCATCTCCCTCTTAGTCAGGCGAGTTACTTCTCGGTCAGGGGTTAAGGAAGCCGCATCGGAGATAGGGAGCCGCGTCTGCCCCGGAAACATAGCTCCCAATAAAATGCTCATTGCGGAAGCATAAATAATAACAAGGGAGGGAGCGTTCAGACTTCTTCTCCTCGTCCGTGAGCAGCAGTATGCGAACGGGGAGGAAAATGTAATGCTGTTGAAAAGCAAAGGAAGAAGTGAAAGGTCCTATGATGCCCACGATGGTTGATCCTAAGAAGCAGCTTCTGAAGGATCCGGTTTGCGGTATGCAGGTTGACCCTGCAAAAGCGGTATCCGCGGATTACAAGGGAGAGAAGTTTTATTTCTGCTGCCCGGGATGTGCAACCAAATTTCAGGCGGATCCCGACAAGTATCTCGCGAAGAATCAGGTAGTAGCAGCCGCAGAGAACTTGAAGGCCACGGAGCACTGGAAGGGAGATACGGCCAAGGCAGGCTACACCTGCCCCATGCACCCGGAGGTCCTCAAGGCTGGCCCCGGA
>CAZZXL010000064.1:0-24233 GCA_964658035.1 uncultured Acetobacteraceae bacterium | reverse complement strand
CAGATGAAGCGAGAATTAACCCACGACGAATCGATCGAGCACTGGACGCTTGCGCCCGGCGAGTTCGTGCTGCTCATGAACAAGAGCGGCGCGGGTCGCCTGGGCTTCGCAGTCTTGCTGAAGTGCTTTCAACGGGAAGGGCGCTTTCCAGCCAGCCGCGACGATGTCCCCAATGCAGCTATCGAGTACCTTGTACGCCAGACCAGGGTCACCTATTCGAGTTGGGACGACTATGACTGGCAAGGCCGCACGATTAAATATCATCGCGCCGAGATACGGTCGTTAACTTGCCATGTTGGTGAGGGTGGGTAGGTGAGCCGGCCGATAGGCTCTGTTTCGAATAGCGTCTGCTTCGTGGGGATATAATCTCACGGCTGTCTTGGTCGCCCAAAAGCTCATCCGCCAGGTCAGATGCAACTGACAGCACACGTATGTGGCATCGATATCTGCAAGACCGTATTTCATCCGATCGGCCTGAGCGCGTAAGGTCACGTTGTCGTGAAGAAGCGCTTGAGTCGGAAGCAGGTAATTACGCTCACCGTGAACATGCCGGCGTGTCTCATAGGGATGGGGGCTGCGCTGGATCCCACATGCCGGCGCGTTTGCTCCGGGCGCAAGGTCACGATGTCAAGCTCATGCCGGCTGAATCGGCGATAGGATCGGCGACCGCATGCGGTCGCGGTTGAATCATATCTGTCAGGCGATAGAGATTTTTGGAAAAGTTTTTCGCAAGATTGCAGGTAACGCGTCCTTTACTTCTACTTCCTGGAAGAGCGTATTCATACAGACGCAGTAAGTAGTTGCATTTAAATTGCTGCTATTTTAGTTGCTTCTTAGCGGCTGCCCAACACGCTTTTTGCGAAGCGGCGATGCGATCCCGGCCCTCTGCTGACATCCGACGCCTCTTCGGGGTTGCCCCCGTCTTCACTGCTGGCCGCTCTGGTTTTCTTTTCTCGGGTGGATCGGAGAGTAATCTCTTCGCTTGTTGCAACCGAAAGATTTCACCGTCGATTTAAGCGATTATATTTCAGGTCTCCCTCCGAAGAGGCTACCAAGTTACTGCAATCTTAGTATCTAGTGCAGATATCACGAAGTCATGGCCTAAATCGGACTTTTCTATACCCGAGCGGAAAACTCAGGTTTCTCTATCTGCATAGGAGCGATACATCGAACTCTCTTCGATTTGCTCCAAGGATCTACCTCTCGTCTCTTGAATTGCTCTGTAGATAAAGATGGCGCCGGCAAAGCAGACGCCACTGTAGAGGAAAAATGTCCCACCAGTTCCCAAGGTGCTATTCAGGACCGGAAAACTATAAGTTAAGCCGAAGGATGAGCACCAGAGTGCGGCGACTGCTATTGAGATTGCTGAACTTCGAACGCCATTTGGAAATATCTCAGCGATGAGCACCCAGGTGACTGGAGCAAGGGAGACGGCATAGCAGGCGATGGCGCAGAGAGTGAGCAAGAGTACGCCGCTGCCATGAAGACCCATGCGATACGCTATACCGGCGCAAAAATGAGCAAATCCGACTCCAAGGCATCCAAAGATCATGAGTCCGCGCCTGCCGACACGATCAACAAAGAGCATTGCTACCACAGTAAATAGGAAGTTGATCGCCCCAGTGATCACGATGTTGAAGAGAATGTCGCTCACGCCATAGCCAGCGCTGTGGTATATCTCCTGCGCGTAATTAAAGAGTATGTTGATCCCGCTCCACTGCTGAAGGACGGCTAAACCTATACCGATTGCTATGAGGCGAGGGATACCAGGAGCACTTAGCTCGCCCAAAATGGAGCGCGACGAACTGTTCGAAGCTTCCAGAGTCTGCGCCACCGCTTCCATCTCTGATTTCGCGTAGAGGTAGCCGCCGATGCGGGTCAGAATAGTACGTGCTCGTTCATCTTGTCCGCGCATCATTAGCCAGCGCGGACTTTCTGGTATCCACAACGCTGACAAAAAAAATACTGCAGCTGGGATTGCCACTACAGTGAACATCCAGCGCCATCCGTACAAAACGTTCCAGCTGAGTGCGATCATGGCATGGGTTGAGTGCTCAGCGACGGGGCGCGCAATCCGCCAGTTGACGATCTGTGCTGCGAGGATACCGCTCACGAGGGCAAGTTGATTAAGTGACACCAGGCGGCCGCGCCATTTCGAGGGGCTGACTTCAGCGATGTAGAGTGGAGAGACATTCGATGCTAATCCGATCGCAACCCCTCCAAGTATCCTCCACCAGACGAACAAGGCAAAGACATGACACCAGCCGGTCAAGATAGACGAAAATGCAAAAAGGACGGCTGATAAAAGAAGTACAGGTTTGCGGCCGAGGCGAGAAGCGATGGGACCAGCGGCAAGTGCGCCAGCAAAGCAGCCTACCAACGCGCAACTATTCGCCCATCCCACCGATTGCTGAGTTTCGAGATGAAAGTAAACTTCGTAAAAAGGTTTAGCGCCTCCAATGACGACCCAGTCATAGCCGAAGAGCAGACCGCCAAGTGCGGCAACGAGCGCGACGCCCCATACGTAGGGTGTGTTCAAGATGAAGGCGTCTGATGCGTTCTTGTTGTCAGGTCCCGTCGGAATGATCAACATTACGCACCGCCGTCCAGCACCAAGTCGCTTAAAAGCGATGTAGCTGCCATATGGTTTATGTCGAGGGCAAGTACCTCTTTCAGTAACTCCGTGGCTTCGCGTGTTTTACCCAACCCGAGCATTCCCTGAGCTTTGAGAAAGGTACTTTGTGTATGCTGCCGAAGAGCGAGATCTTCTTCAAAAAGCAGCATGCTTGGTAAGGACGTCGCAAAATAATCAATTTTCGCTGGGGCCTGTTCGAGCTCACCGGCATAGTTGAGTATTCGCTGGAATAGTTTTGTTGCCGCCTCATGATCCCCGAGTAGCTGCTCTGCCTTGGCCGACCAGTACGTCGTCTCGGAAACCGATCGCACGCTCATTTGCTGAAAATCCCCATGCTGTTTTGCTGCTCGAAGCAGCGCCCGATTGGCTGCTTGTTCGTCACTGGCTCTATGCAAAGCCACGCCGAGCCAGTAGTACACCTCGCTTCGGTTTGCGAGCAGATGGTTGGCTTCGCTAAGGTTATGAGGCGGCTGGAGCGCAGCAGAAAAGAAGGTTGCCGCCTTGGCAGGATTGCCCGCAACGAGAGCCCGCTGTCCCAGCAGGAGGTTCGAGCGAACGAATTGTCCCAGGACCAATCCCTCACCTCCCTCCCACGGTTGAAATCGTCGCTGCGCCAGCAACTCCAAAGCGCGATCCGGCGTGCCGCTTTGATTGAGTAATGTCGCGAATTCAACACTCAGGTCATCGCGTAAAGCGATTAACATCGGATATTGCTCAAGCTCCGCCCGACGCTTCCCTGGCTCCATGCCCACGCGCTTCCACAGTTGATCACGCTCATATAAGACCCTCGCATCGTTGGGGTCCGCGGCGAAGGCTCGATCATAGGCCGTGAGCGCTGCTTCTTGATCGTGCCGATTATTAAAGAAGCCGAGACCGAGATTACGCCACACCGTAGGAAAATCAGTCCATAGAGCAGCGGACGCTTCCCAATGCGCGATCGCTTCCTCATGCCGGCGCCGATCATAGAGGAAATTGCCAAGATAGAAATGAGCCCTAGCATCTTCTGGATTGCGCCTGCAGGCCTTCTCGAGTGCTAGCATCTCTTCCAACCGAACAGGAAAAACGTACGTTGGCGGGGCTGCCTCGGCTTGTCGCGATAGTTCGAGGGCGCGATCGATTTCCCCTCTTTCTTCTGCTATCAGGGCGCGCAGATAAAGTGCGATAGGCGCAGCGCCGTCTGCCTTGGAAGGTTTGACTGTCTGCAACACGAAGTCTGCTTCGTCGAACATCCCGGCACGCATTTTGTCCAGGGCAAGATCGATGCATTGCTGACCGTCCGATGGAGGCTGCCCGCTGTCGAGGAGCCGGAACCATACATCGAGTGGGTCGCGGGCACACGCCTCACGTAGAAGCTCCTCAGTTTCAGTTGGGTGCCCAAGTTGGTTTAGGAGAGAGATCAGCAACGACGCTGCGTTGTTGTTATCTGCATCAGCCCGCAACGCTCGTTTGACATGCTCCAAGGCTGTTTTATAACGGCCGGCACGCGCGTCCAGTTCTGCCAAGGCGTGGTAGGCAGGCCCACGCCAGGCTGCCACCCACGTTGCTTTATAGAAGGCGCCGTAAGCTTCCTCCATGCTTCCTAAGTGGCGCAAAGTGATACCGAGATAGTAAAAAGCGTCAGCGTCCGCGGGATTAGGATTTCGTTCCGTGAGACGATCGATAGCCCTCCGGAAATGCTTCTCAGCGATGCGAAGTTCACCCCGCTTGAACCTCCAGGTGCCCAGCGCCATGTTAGCGCGGCTGTCACCTTCGTCGCGTCGCAATGCCTCTTGCCAATAGGGCTCGGGAGACCGGGTGGCGTGACGATATTGCTCCAAGTGCAGCCCCGTAAGATAGAGTTGTTCGGCGTTGCTGATCTCTTGTGGCTCAAGTGGTTCTGTCGCTATCTTCGGTGCTGGTGCCAGTTGATATTCGCGAGGAGCATAGCGCAGCAACATAGCAGGACCACTCGTTACTTCAACCTCGAGATCCTGCATTGTCCCATTGTCTGGCAAAACCAAATCAAGCATCCGCGCATGTCGAGGAGACAAAGACGTCTGCCATTCCTTAAGGCATTTTCCATCGCACAACAACTTGACTCTCGCATTGGAAATTTCATGCGTCGCGAACAGGCGAAGCCATGCGCGGCCATCACGAACTTCCAACCGGAGCGCAGCATCAAGGTTGGCTGCAGACGGTGGTCCTATCTCGCGGATGGGATACCAGTATTGGCTAAACGTCTTTGTCTCACCGGGTGCAAGAAAGGAGAAATCAGGTTGATTATCAGTGTAGACGCCTGCCATCAACTCGATGTATGGCCCGTCTGTGTCGGTCAAACTGCGATCCCATGCGTATCCAAACTCATGATTACCCCAGGTCCACTGCTTCTTCCCTGGAGCGATGTGGTGATTCGCCACATGTACTAGTCCGGCGTGCCTTGCGTGATCATATCCTCCGAAAAAGTCTTCTTGCGTGCTGGTGATCATGTAACTCGTGGGGACTGGTATGTTTGCAAACCAACTAAGGTCATTTGCTGCGTAGGAGCCGTCAGGTTGAAACCTGGATGGCAACTCATCATCAGGAACACCATTACGTGCTCGTTCCGGATAGTCGATGCCATAGTAAGGCCGATCAACCAATGGAAATCGAGCAATGGCCCGCTTCGCATGATCGGCAACAAAGCGAACATCTGGTGGAAAGAATGATTGATACTTTCCGTGCACGCGGGTTGCAACGTTTGCCCACCAGAGAAAGGTCTGAGTCACTGCCGTGCGGTTGTACAGGCGTACCTTCAGTTCCAGAAAGGCCCGGTCTGGGTAAAGACAGATTCCGTGCATACCTTTCATGCGTTGCATCGGGTCGTGATCACTGCACCACACTGTTACAGCTCCATCCTGGCCTCGTTCAATCGCTACTTCTACCGGCATGAAGGTCGCAGGGCGATGGTGCTGAGGCCAGTTAAATTCAACCCCCCCGGACATCCAGGGCCCAGCGAGACCCACGAGAGCCGGCTTTATCACATTTTGCCGGTAGAAGAAATCGTAGCCATTTAGCTTGTCGAGGCCGACGTGGATGCGGCCTCCGATTTCCGGCAAGATCATCAGGCGGATGAAGTCGTTCTCAAGATGAAATGCCTGCCATGTATGAAGCACAGGTTCTGTCGCAATGCGATCTATGCACGGAAGGGGGTACACACGTCCACTACTGCCCTGGTAGACGCGCCGCTCAAGAAACAATGGGTTCTTGTCTGGCGTGCCCGGCAAATAGGTGGCCATCTCCACCGGCTCGAACCATGCTTTGACAGGTCCCGCCTCAGTGACGGGAGCCTGCGGTAGTAACAGTCTATGGGAGGCAGTCTGCCCCGATGCGCACTCGGCGGTCGTCCTGCTCATGAGCACCTCGATATAGTGAAGCCGGCTGTCGGGAGCTTCGAATTTAAGGCGTGAAACACAAACTGTCGAAAGGGACCCGCCACTGACGGTAACGTTCACGTACTTTAAGCCAACCATGAAGCCCTGTCAATGTGGATTGATGTGAATGGCCGAGGCGGTATTCGTTCGGTTGGACGAAGTGCCTTGCTCAGTTCTGGTCTTATTCTTCTTCTCGCTCCCGCAACTGTCCAGTGAACATGGAGAGATTGCTTCGCAGGATTATGTGAGGTGCTAACCGGGTGACCTGCATTGGCTTCTCGCCGCGGACGAAGAAATGGGCGAGTGCTTCGAATGCTGTCTTGCCCTGTGTAAAAGGTCTCTGGTGCAAGGTTGCCAGGATCTTCCCCCCTTCGATGAGAGGTACGAGCTCTGCGAACAAGTCAGTTGTGACGATCTGCATCTCGCCCAACGTACCTTTCTCCCTGAGCGCCTGAAGAACGGGCAGACTATTGGCGGTGTTGATATACAGACCAACAGGTCGAGGCCGACGTCGGAGCAGCTGCAACGTGGCTTCATAAGCTTCTTTTGGCTCTTCGTGCGTCTCAACCGCAGGTAGCAGGGACAAATGGGGAGCAAACATGGCTGCCGCTGCTGCAAATCCGCGCAACTTCTCCGCATGGTCCTCAGTGCTCAGATCGCCTGTAACAACGGCTACACTCGCGTTGTTTTGTATGGATCTGCCCAACAGTTCTGCAGCTAAACCGCCGCTTACACCCGCATCTATGGCTATCGAGGCTAATCGCTCGGCGTGCGGGGCGTCGGTTGCGACGCAGACGACTGCGGTGCCTGCGACTGCGAGTTTTCGCATTAAAGGTCCGAAGAGCGATGGATTTGCGGGAGCCAGTACGACTGCATCATAGTGCTCCCCCAGGTTGTCCTCGATCAACTTGACGTCACCTTTACCCATTCGCGCGTAGTCACGGAAAAGCAATTCAACGTTTACCCCGTGCGTGGTGGCGGCAGCGGCCCGCAGGCCATCTCGCAAAGGATCAAAGAATGAACTGATCTGCTGCGGCAGGTAGACGGCAACGCGCAGGCGACGGTTGAGCTTGAGGCTGCGTGCTGCCACATTCGGCTGATAATCCAGCTTCTCCGCCATCTTGAGGACACGCAATCGCGTCTTCGGACTCACTCCGGAACGACCATGCAGGGCACGATCGACAGTTCCGATCGACGTGCCAAGCGCGAGCGCAATCTCTTTGATCCCGGCCCGTTTCGTATCGTCTGTTTTCACTGTGCCTGCATTGTAGCTAAGGTTAAAAACTGAAGGGATCGAAAGGCGCCATTAGCGGACCGGTGCCATTGTGACGACCAGCGTGGTGATCTCCTTCAGTCGGCCATCGAGATCCTTCTTCTGCGCACTGCTGTACTGCTGATATAACGCGATTTGCGTCTGTGCATCCGCGCTTCTTCCTTCATGTTGGTACGCCCGAGACAGCCGGTAATGCGCCTTGGCATCGCCTGGTTTCTCGCGCAGCGCTTCTTCAAGAGGACCGATGCTTTCCTTCCAGGAACTCTGTAACTGAAGCAATATTCCGAGCTCGAGGTGGGCTTCTGCCGACTTGGGGTTCTCAGAAAGGGCATGGTGCAAAAGTTCTCCAGCCCTCTCCAAATCGGTTGAAGATGGAGTCTTTACCAGTAGGCTGGCGGCGGCGTAGGTCGCAAGCGAGGCATCTTTCGGATGGATGGTTGCAGCAGAGAGCAAGATGGTACAGCCAGGATTTGAGCCCTCCGCCAGAGCCGTACAGCTACGTCCTAGGAGCTCGGCAGCCAACGAATTTTCCGGATCAGAACGTACGATCTCTGAAACCGTGGTAATTGCTTGGTCGTAGTTTTGATTTGCATAGTACGCAAGCCCAAGTCCAAGCTGCATTCTCTCGCTCTCTGGGAATTTCTGCACTCCCATCGTAAATTCCGCGATCGCTGGATCGAACGTCCAATGCCGAAGTAATTCCATACTGAGTGCATAGATATTTGATTCTGAGGGTTCGATCTGCGCAGCAGCGATGTAGTGCTCAGCAGCCTCTTTATAATTCCCCACCTTCTCCTGGATGTCTCCGAGCAACGACTGTGCCGGCGCTGAGTGCGCCAGATTGGACGCGTTCTGCATGATTGGAAGAGCCTGCGCCGCATCCCCCTGATTGAACAGTGCGAGCGCGAGATCGTATGGCAGATCAGGATCAGAAGCTCCGCCCTCCATCGCAGCCTTTAACGGTGATATTGCCCGCTGCCACTCCCCGAGCAGCATGAGCGATTCACCCCATGCCTCCTGGGTGTGGATGTTGCCTGGATCAAGGTGCGCTGCGAGCTCAAGTTCCTTTGCGGCCTGTAGAGCATGATCGGTCTTCAGCAATGCGATTCCAAGGTTTGCATGTCCGACTGGTGAGCCCGGCTTGGCCGCGGCCGCAATTGCAAGAAAATGCAATGCCTCTCGAAAGCGGGACTGTGAGGCATAGAGCAGCCCAAGCGCCTCGTTTGGTTCAAAGTTCTTTGGCTGGCGCATACAAAGTGGGCGCAAGATGGATTCTGCCAGCTGAGAGTCTCCGCGATCCAGTGCGGCTTGTGCGTCGCTGAGGCTTTGCTGCGCGGGAGCACCGGTGGAGTGCTGCTGGTCAGCAAGGCTTTTTGGCGAATCGATCATGGCAACCGCTGGGTCTGCGGCAAGAACGAGTCCGGCTGCGAATATAGTCTCCAGCGCACTCTGCTTGAGGAGACGGATGTAACCAGCGATGGTGGTCTCTGGACTCAAGCAACTACCTGCTCCACTCTCGGGGTGCTATTCCCGCAAGTTCTGCACCGGGCAAATCCGAGTAGCGCATAGACGAAGCAGTTCGCAATTGATGCGTAACGTACACGCAAACCAGCGTACGTGTGGCTTTGGTGCGTGTCAATCGAGGTATGGGAGACCGATATCGATCCGCACAACTTTGCGAGATCACCGCTTTGCAGCAGCAGGATCAGTCTGACTTTGGACAGATTGTACTTAGGATCTTTGTGCACTCTGGGTAGTAGCGGTAGGCCTGCCAACATGGCGATGGTTTCCGTTGCGGGATAAGTAACTCGAAGGGGTGGTCGGGCCAATTGTGAAAACCAGGGGCTTGACACGGACATCTTTCGTGCATTAGCGTCCCGGAGACAGTTAACGTACACGGAAATATGCGGCGTGCAGAGTGTGGTTCGACGAATCTCCATCTCTCCACTCCTACTGAGCAGCTATTCGAAGCGAAGGCCATATGACAGTCGACCATCAAGGAAGCTGGTAAGGATGAGTGCACGCCTGATTTCATCGCCGATTAGGTCGCGGCGTTTTTTGCTGCCGGCCATTCTACTGAGCGTTGGCAGCACGTTCTGGATGCAGGCTTCGAACAATCCCTCCGCACACCCGGCCGGCCAAATCATCCGTATCGACATGAATGGAACCGGAAAGGTGTATGAGGGCATCGGTGCCGCAAGTGCAGGAGCTTCTTCACGATTGCTCATCGACTATCCAGAGCCGCAGCGAAGCCAGATCCTGGATTACTTGTTCAAACCAGGATACGGCGCTGCGCTCCAGCACCTCAAAGTTGAAATCGGGTCGGATGCGAATTCTACAGACGGTGCCGAGCCAAGTCATATGCGTTCGGCAACAGACCACAACTTTCAGCGTGGCTACGAGTGGTGGTTGATGGAAGAAGCCCGGAAGAGAAATCCAAAAATTATCCTCGATTCTCTCGCGTGGGGCGCTCCCGGCTGGATTGGCAGTGGGCGCCTGTATTCGACAGACATGGCGAACTATGTTGCGGACTTTCTCGAAGGCGCGAAGAAAGAGCGCGGTTTGGATATAGCTTATACGGGCATATGGAATGAGCGTGTGTATGACGCCGCCTATGTCAAGCAACTCCATAAGGTGTTGACTGTGCGCAAACTCGACACGAAGATTGTCTGTTGCGATGAGTATCCAGGCGAGGGCGAAGGTCAATGGCAGATCGCGGAAGCAATAAGGACAGATCCCGCACTTAACGAGTCGGTCGATGTTTTAAGTGTCCACTATCCCTGGATTTATAACCACAGCACCACGCCGGCAGACGCACGGGATCTTCAAAAACCTCTCTGGTCAAGCGAAGATCAGCCGAATGACGGTGGTGGACCTATCGTCTCTCGTGACTGGAATGTAGGCGGCCGGCTTCTCGCAAAGCTCTACAACCGCAACTACCTTGAGGGCGGGTTTGCTAAGACCGAAATTTGGAGTCCCATCACCTCCTATTACGACATCCTTGCAGCTCCCAATTCCGGTCTGATGTACGCAAACACGCCGTGGTCAGGTCATTATCAGGTACAGGGCGCAATCTGGGCCACCGCTCATACGACACAATTCGCTGAACCCGGTTGGCGTTATGATGACTCGGCAAGTGGCTACCTACAGCGCGGAGGTAGCTTCGTTACCTTGATTGCGCCCGACCACAAATCCTGGAGCACGATCATAGAGAGTATCGACGCGCGAGTGTCGCAGATAGTGCAGCTTCAGGTCCCGCAGGCGACCAGCGGGACGGTACATGTCTGGGAAACGAACACTTCAAAAACTTTCACTCACGTGAATGATCTCAAAGCCGTGCATGGCTTCTACTCTCTCGAAATCGATCCTGATTCTCTCTATTCGGTCACTACTACGACAGGCCAGGGAAGTGGTAGTGCTGTGCCTCCTCCTCCCGCCGACTATCCTCTTCCATACAACGACAATTTTGATTCGTATGCGCTCCACGGCACGGCTCGCTATCTTGCGGACCAGGATGGTGCATTCGAGATACAACCGTGCCGCCTTCGCCCAGGAAAATGCCTGACGCAAGTTGTCACTGTCGTTCCGACGCCATGGTCGCCGCTGCCCGACCCATTCACATTGGCGGGTAACAGCGAATGGAAAAACTATAAAGTCTCAGCCGAGGTGCAAATACCAAATGCTGGTGTTGCATCTGTATTCGGAAGAATCGACTCAGCCAATGTATTTGCAGACAACAAAGCTCAATATCCAGCCGGCTATGGACTGATTCTGAAAAGCGATGGCAAGTGGCAGCTGATCTCGACGGCATTCAAGAAGACAGAACTGGTACTGGCCTCTGGCGCACTTCCAGAAAATTCCGACACGTGGCATCATCTTGAAATCAAGTTCAACGATGCCTCGATTGAAGCTTCGATTGATGGCCGTTCTGTCACGAGCGTTGCGGATTCGTCGCATACCCACGGAATGTTCTCTCTTGGCTGCAACTGGGCGCAGGTTCAATTTGCCAACTTGAGTGTGAATCAATGAATAGATATCAGCGCAGCGCAATTGGAATGCAAGAGCGAGATTTGAGGAGGAAGTGCGTGACTTTTCTAACCAACAAGACTGCACGATTTATTTTGCCGATTACTATTTTAAGGCTAGTGCTTCTCCTGTTATTTCTGATTGCGGTGAGCCCCCGCCTTCTCGGACAAATGGATCAAGGCACGATCACAGGTTTGATTCAAGATCCGAGTGGCGCTGCCATCCCCAACGCACAGGTCACGCTTACCAGTGTCGAGACAGGGTTAGTACTGACCACCACTGCAGACACCAGTGGCATCTATGTCTTCTCTCCGATAAAAATTGGCAATTACACGGTGAGCGCGACCGCAAGCGGTTTTGAGACGACAACACAGGAGCAGGTGCACCTGGAATTGGGTCAACGGCTAAACATCGCCGTATCTCTCAAACCAGGCGCTGTCTCCGACACAGTACGTGTGACGACTGCACCTGCGTTGCTACAGACGGAGTCGGCGTCGGTGGGCCAGGTACTTAGTACGGAAACTATCAATACGACTGCGCTGAATGGCAGAAATTGGGTATACATCGCACAGTTGACCGCTGGCGTGGATCCTGCAGAAGGATCGCGCGGCGCAGGTCAGGGTGACTTTGAGGCAAATGGTCAGGATGCTGGACAGAACAACTTTATTCTTGATGGCGTCGACAACAACGTGAATACCGTCGACTTCCTGAATGGTGCGAGTTTTGTTGTGAGACCGCCGCCAGATGCACTCGCCGAATTTGAAGTATCAACCAGCGACTATAATGCCGAACTCGGCCATTCTGCCGGAGCTGTCGTAAATGCAAGTATCAAGTCTGGAACGAACGAGATTCATGGCGATGTCTGGGAATACTTCCGAAACACAGTACTCGATGCACGCGACTTCGACGCACTAAGTGTGCCGAAATACAACCAGAACCAGTTTGGGGCCACTCTCGGGGGACCAGTCATTAAGAACAAGCTGTTTTTCTTCGGCGATGTCGAAGACAACCGGGTCGTCTTTGGACAAACCAGCACCGAGACAGTACCGACGGCGAACATGAGGCTAGGCAACTTCTCGGAATTGCTGAATACAGGTCTCACGGGTCTGGCAAAACCTATTCAGCTATACCAGCCGAATTCCGGGGGTACACAGACTGTGAGTTGCAATGGCCAGAACAACGTCTACTGCGCTGGACAGATCGATAAAGTCGCCCAGAATATAGTCAATTTATATCCTTTACCGAACAACAATAATGGCTTGACATACAACAATTATGTCGTAACCACGAATTCAGTGGATAATCGCTGGTCTTGGGACGGGCGTATCGATTGGAACATCAGCGCGAAAGATCAGACATTCGCGCGTTATAGCTACCTGAATGAACGTAGCAGCTACCCACCACCGTTGGGATCTATTCTAGACGGGGGCTCTTACGGCGCAGACGGAAACATCATCGATCTTGCGCAGCAATTTGTTGGCAGCGAGACCCATATCTTCAGTCCGAGTATGACGAATGAATTTCGCTTCAGCTTCGAGTATGGTCACTTCGAAGACGCACCTCTCAATGTGAGCGTCGACACGGCTGCTAACGTGGGGCTGGGCGGAATTCCGTTCAGCCCTGTAAACGGCGGTCTTCCTCCCACAACCATAGGGGGCGTTCCGGGAACAGCAGGAACCGCCAGCATCAGCGGCGCGACTGCGGTCGGAGGCATCTCTTCTTTCGGTACGCCAGCGTACTACACAGCGAATGAATATCAGGACACGTATCAAATTCTCGACAACGCAACCAAAATCATCGGCAATCATTCGGTAAAGGTGGGCGTTGATTTTGAAGGTATTCGTTTTAGCACATTGGCGCCGCCCTACTCGCGAGGTGCGTACGGTTTCAATGGACAGTATTCGAGCGATCCAGGCGTGAGTTTCAGTGGTTACGGTTTAGCTGACTTCATGACCAACCAGATCAACTCAGCGAGCCTTTCGAATCTGAGGACGGTAGCGAACAGCCGCTGGTATCGCGCAGCGTACGGTCAGGATGATTGGAGAATCAATGCCAAGCTAACTGTTAACCTTGGATTGAGGTATGAATACTTCCAGCCCTACAAAGAGAACTCCGGAGCCCAGGCGAACTTTTACGCAACTGGCGGTCTCGGGGTAGGAGTTGGCACGGGATCTCTGCTGATACCGACGCAGCAACGATCGACACTGCTTTCTGCCTCTTTCCTCTCGGCATTAAAGCAGGACAATATCGCCCTTCAGTACAGCGGCAATCAATTCTTGACCAACGCCCCACTCACCGACTTCTCTCCGCGCATCGGCTTCTCCTACCAGCTGAGTCCGAAAGCTGTCATTCGCGGCGGCTTCGGAATTTTCTATGGTGGCCTAGAGAATATCGGCGGTTCGCCTAATCTCGGCTTCCAATATCCGTTTCAGTTCACCTCAAGTTTTCCTGCGCCCAACTGCAATGCCGGGGTAGGGAACTGCCCATCTAATGGACTGTCGCTGGAGACCGGCTTTGATGCTGCGATTAGTGCGGGACTTCAAAACTTCGTGAGTACGCCCGGATTGATCGGTGAATCGCCGATTCTGAAGACGCCCTACACACAATCAGAGAACCTCACCTTCCAACAGTCCCTTAGTAATAACCTGACAGCAAGTATCGGTTATGTGGGATCGGTCGGCCGGCACCTATTCAATGTAGAAAATGAAAATTCCGCTGAAGCTCTCATTAACCCTGGTAATAGCTCGCAGATTGTACAGCCGTTTCCGCAGTTTGCTGGAGATCAGTTCGTGGCAATGTCAGGCGTGAGTACCTACAACGCATTGCAGGCCAAGATGGAGAAACGTCTATCCGGTGGGTTGAGCTTTCTAGCTACATATACCTGGTCTCATTCGATGGATGATGCACCCTCTGCTTTGGGAGCTACCGGAGATGGCGGCTATCGCAACACTAACCTCGTCCCAATCATCAATGATTACGCGAACTCACCTTGGGACACTCGTAGCCGCTTCACCTTTAATGGCTTGTATCAACTACCTTTCGGGTTTGGCCGCCCTCATCTCAATAGCAAGGGCCTGGCCGACACCGTCGCGGGAGGCTGGAGTACTAGTCTCACCTTTTCTGCGCAATCAGGTAATCCATTCACCGTCTATCCTGACATCACCACTGCTGGTGGTGGTGGCTCTCGCGCAATCCTATTGAGGGATCCGTTTGCACCGGGAGGGCAATCAGACGCCTCCAATCCCGGGGCCACCTGCGCTGCTAAAACACGAAACAAGATCAATTGGTACAACCCCTGTGCTTTTGCCAATCCGCCGGCCGGGTCTCTCATCAGTCCTGGAGCAAACGCCGGAGATTCGACGCAGCCTCAACCCGGCTATGTCTATCCAGAATATGTCCGGAACACAGCGGAGGTGCTTTCACTCCTGGGTGGCCGCCGGAACCAGATCACCGGCCCTGGTTATGAGCGCATAAATATGTCTATTTTTAAAGACTTCAGTACACTCCGCGAGCAAAAGGCCGAATTTAGAACAGATATCTTCAACGTGCTGAATACGCCAGCCTATGGTGATCCCAGCGTGACATCAAACAACTCCAACGGAGGTCAGATCACCGCGCCGCGTTTCTTCCAGAACAACACTCCCGATGCGAGGTTCATTCAGTTTTCGTTCAAGTATATTTTTTAACAACAGCGCGTAGAGAGAAGTACGGGAACAGATCGTCTACGTTCGTAGGCTAAGGGTCGGAAACAAAGGCGGATTAACAGGAAAGTCGGTCGATTTCACCGTCGAGGTAGGAAACCGGGTGGGGTTATACTTGCTCAAATTCACCATCAACATTCAAGCGATTTCTATCATTGTTCTATGTGTCTTGGCATGGTCGCCTCCATATGCGATGGCGCAGTCTGATAGGCCTGGGCCATCCTTGAACGTCGCTCCGCTCAAGCTGGGCTTCGGCTTCGTCAAGGTGAGCTATCGCGGCTTAGGTGTTGTCAATCAGAGAGGTTCTCTGAAAGAGAAGGGATACATTTGTATTTTAAAGCTCTGAGGCAGACAGGTGATTCACTATTGGCAATACCCACAATGATGAACTCTGCGCAGTTCTTGCCATTCATCGCTGAACCGGACATTTGGCTCGCCTACTTATGGAGCTTTCTCCGTAGCTTAATTCCGACTGCTATGTTATGCCATAGTTTATGAGGCTAAGCTGATGGCGCACTATGCACATAGCAGGCCTTCTCCAGATAAGAGCACTTGGCAGGAGTTGGCGGAGCATCTAGAACAGACCGCTGTTCTCTCTGAAGCGTTTGCTCCAGCCGAGTGGCGCAGTTTGGCTCGCGTGGCTGCTCTCTGGCATGATGCAGGCAAGTACCAAGAGGAGTTTCAGCGATACACTGGTGCTTCCCCAGAAGCGTCCAACGAGAACAATCCAGCCATCCGATCCACTCCGCACTCGGCTGCAGGTGCTGCATTGGCCTGGGAGCGTTTCGCCTCCGACGACGTTCGGAGATTGCTTCTTGCGTTGGTCATTGAAGCGCATCACGGCTCACTGAAAGCGTTGTACGACATAGAGAGTGCGGTCCTGCAGCGCGGGATGCCGCTCTTGAAGCGTGCACGCGAAGGCGGCTTGCCTCTGACGCTCGAACTTGAACAGGCATGGTTCTATGCGTCCAATCGGGTCTCTGCACTTGCAGTGCGACTACTTTTCTCTGCGCTTGTGGACGCTGATTTGCTGAACACTGAGGCATGGGATCGCGGGAAGTCTCGTTATACGCCTACTGAATCATTGGTGGTCTTGAGGGACCTGGTTGCCACAGCTTGCGAAGCGCGCATTGCAGACGCGCCGCCAACGCCACTCAATCGCATGCGCAGTGATGTTTACCTAGCCTGTTTACAGGCTGCCAGGAAAGCACAGGGAGTTTTCACTCTAACGGTGCCCACAGGCGGTGGTAAGACGCTCAGCGGCATGGCTTTTGCGCTCCATCATGCAGTTATCCACCAAATGCGCAGAGTCATTGTCGTTGCACCTTACACTTCCATTCTCGAGCAGACGGCGCAGGTATATCGAGAAACATTTGGCGCCGAGAATGTGATCGAGCATCATTCCAACCTCGACCCGTCTTTCGACACCGATCGAAATCGACAAGCGTGTGAAAACTGGGATGCTCCAATCATTGTCACAACCAGCGTGCAATTATTTGAGAGTCTCCACGCAGCCCATAAGGCGCCCTGTCGCAAGTTGCATCGGATTGCAAACAGCGTCATCCTTCTTGACGAAGTACAGACGTTCCCTGTCGAGCTCCTGCAGCCGATTCATCGGGCCCTTAAGGAACTTATTGAACAGTTCGGTGTCACCGTGGTGCATGGCACAGCCACGCAACCGTTGCTTTTGAACGGGAATGTTTTGCCGCAGGCTCTGCGGGTGGAAGCCCGAGAGATAATACCCAGTCCTGAGCTTCACTTCGCCGTGCTGAGGAAGCGTTATACGCTGCACCGTGTAGGGAATCTCGATATGCCTATATCGCCTTTCGAGTTAGCCGAGCATATTGCGCAGCACGAGTGTGTGCTGGCCGTGATGCACAGCCGGGCTGAAGCCGAGCAGTTAGCCGAGCTACTTGGGCCAGAGTGCTTTCACCTTTCTGCTGCAATGTGTGCCGCGCATCGCAGCGACGTAATCCGCACCGTGCGAATCAGGCTCGCTACAGGAGCATCCTGCCGCGTGGTATCGACACAGCTCATTGAGGCCGGAGTTGATATTGATTTTCCGGTCGTTTTTCGGGCACTTGCTGGTCTGGAGACCCTCGCGCAGGCTGCCGGGCGATGCAATCGTGAGATGAAGCTGGAAGGGCCTGGACGACTCTACGTGTTTCGTCCCGGCGTGATTAAGGAGGACGGAGCGCTACGTGAATCGATGCCGCCGAAAGGCTCTCCCCGGCGCGGCGCGGAGGTTGCCTGGAGTCACTATTTTCGCAAGGGTGAGCCCGACCTGCATGACCCACAGCTTTTTCCCAAGTACGCACGACTTGTCTTAGAGGCGTCGCAGACAGATGCGCGTGGAATCCTGAAGCTCGAAGAAGATTTAGATTTTCCTGCGGTTGCCGAGCGCTTCCAGATGATCGACGACGCGGGGGCCGCGCTGGTGGCCCCCTACTGTTCGGGGCGAGGTCCAGGCGATTGCGCGATGGAGTATGTACGAGAACTGCGGAACCAAGGTCCGAGCCGGCAGGCCTTCCGCCACTTGCAGCGGTTTGCAGTTACTCTTCGCCTCCCCGCTCTGGAGCGGCTCTACGCGTTGGGTGCAATCGAACCTGTACTCGCGGGTGCGCCACGCGGAACAGCGAAGGAGCGCGCCGGCGTGCTGTGGATGGTGCGGGAAGCTGTCGCCGGGGTCTACCACCCGCGCTTTGGTTTTACTGCGGGCGCGGGGGAGATAGTGGATCCGGAGCACCTGATCGTGTGACATGTGATCAGGGCTGCGTTCTCTTTAAACGGAAATGAGTCAGTGTTTCAATCCACAACCCGACTAATCAAATATTGAAAATAGTGTTGTTACGGTTCATTTGAGTGTACTGTCTTGTTTGTTCAGGCAGTATAAGTAACTGAATGATTCAGTCAATAGCTAGCGGTCCGCGTGAAGCTTGGAGTTAATTGCGCCCGACTGTTTGCGAAGGATGGCAAATGCAATCCAAGAAATTTCTGGTTCGTATGCGGGGTGAGATGGCCTGCTTTTCTCGTCCAGAGTTCTCGACAGAACGTGTCTCCTACGACCTCATCACGCCATCAGCGGCGCGAGGCGTTCTGGAAGCCGTTCTATGGAAGCCAGCTATCTGTTGGAAAGTCACAAGCATTGCACTTTTGCGGCCGGTGCGCTGGATGCAGTTCCGGCGCAACGAGGTGAATAGTCGTGCCTCGACGCAAAATGCCCTGCGTGCTTCCACCGGTAGCCAGCCTATGCCAGAATTCTTCGCCGATGAAGACCGTGCGCAGCGTAATACGCTCGCCCTGCGCGATGTGGATTATGGCATCTCGGCTCGATTCATACTCACGCGCCGCGCTGGCACGGATGAGTCCCTGCGCAAATTTGAAGAGATCTTCGAGCGCCGGCTGCTCAAGGGCCAGCAACATTTTCAGCCCTATCTCGGATGCCGGGAGTTTCCGGCGGCGATCGAAGTCTGGGATGGCACGGGCGCGCTCAACGAAGAGTCGCGTGATCTGGGTTGGATGCTGCATGACATTCACTTTGGAGCTGAACAGGACCGACAGATCGTCAATAAGGCGCGCTTCTTTCCCGCGCGGCTCGATGCGGGCATCCTGGAAGTTCCGGCCTGGAGCGATGGCCCTTCGGGGGGCGCATGATTCTTCAGTCGCTGCGCGAGTTGGCTCTTCGCGAAGTGTTGGTCGGTGACTCCGCCTTTGAGAGTAAGCCGGTGCGATGGATCATCGACCTCGATGAAGACGGCTCGTTTTCCGGTGTGCTTGATACAAATTTACAGCCCCCTACGCCTGAAGGTAAAAAGACCAAACCCAGGCCGGAAGCGAAGATGATGGTGATTCCGCGGCGGGGAGGTCGAACCGTCAATATCGCTCCAGATTTTCTCGTCGACAATGCGAAGTATGCGCTCGGGCTCATGGCCGACGAAGGCATAGCCGACGAAAAGACAGCCGTCCGTCATGCCGCCTTTATCCAACTGCTTCAGCATGCCGGAACAGAAAACCGTCAAATCAAAGCAGTTCTTTCGTTTCTTGAAGACACTACTCGTATGACCGAGTGCGCGAACAAGCTGGCTCGTTCAGGCGGCTTTGCCAGCAACGACTTGTTCACCTTTCGTGTGGACGGCGAGCTTCTGCACGAGGCTGAAGATCTCTGCGCCTGGTGGATAGAGCATTTGGCGGGAAGTACCAGTCCCTCAACTGGGCAGCAGTGCCTTATATGTGGGGAAGCTCGTCCTCTCGCAGGCAACCACGCCCTCATCCAGATTCCTGGTGCTGTCACCAACGGTGTTCCACTGGTGACATTTAATGCCAATGCCTTCGAAAAATATGGTTGGTCCGGCAATGACAATGCGCCTGTTTGCAACGAGTGCATGACGGCCTACACAGAAGGACTGCGTCGCCTTACGCGGCCGCGCTATGTCATCCCAGGCACCGGCCAAACAGTTGGCCCCTTGCGCACCTCGCTTACATCCGACACAATTGCGATCTACTGGGCGGACGCCGCATCGGACTTCGTCGCGTGCTTGCCTATGCTGCGCGATAACCCAAAAGAAGTTGAGAAACTCCTTGCCAGTCCCCACGCCGGAAAGGAGCGAGCTCTGCGCCAGGCCGAGCGCTTCTTCTGCCTCATCCTCACCGGCGCGCAAGGCCGCGCCATCGTGCGCAAATTGCACACCGGCACTGTGGCTGTGGTACAGGCGAACCTGCGTCTTTACTTTGCAGCCATTGACGTAGAACGCTATGACCGCTCCGCTCCCATGCCCCTTTTCCGCTTGCTACAGTCACTGGTGCTCAAGGGAGAACTGGATCGCCTCCCGGCAGAGCTGGGAACGGAGCTTTGGATGGCTAGCCTTTTTGCAGAGCCGCTCTCGCGGAGGTTCCTTACCGCGGTAGTCTCTCGCAATTGCGCCGAGCAGAAGGTCACCGCCGAGCGCGCCGCACTGCTGCAGTTCTATTTCGCCTGCCGTACTAAACGCAACGCGCCAACGCCGCAACCACCAGCAATCCTCGAGGAGACCAGTTGCTCTATGAGTCTAGATCGCGAAAATAAGAACAGATCGTATCTGCTGGGCCGCTTACTGGGCGTGCTTGAGAACCTGCAAACTGCAGCACAAACACAGGGAATCAACCGTACCGTTGTCGATCGGTTCTTTGGCGCGGCGTCTACTCGGCCGGCAGTAGTCTTTCCACAATTATTGCAGCTGGCTCTGCACCACAAGGCGAAATCGGCCAGGAGTTCACCAGGCCGGACGATCAACCTAGATAAAGAGATAGGCGCCATACTCAATGGTCTGAATCCTGCTGAAGGATTTGGCGCCACTCTAAGCCTTGAGGAGCAAGGCCGGTTCGCCATAGGGTACTACCATCAGCGCCAAAGCTACTATCGACCCACAAACAGATCCGAATCACAAGCCGACGCAGACAGCACCGGCAAGCTTCACCCCGAGGAGACCACCGCATGAGCCGCCCCACCTTCGATACAGACGCTCCGCTCGAAAACCGTTATGAACTGTTGTTGCTCTTTGACGTGCGCCATGGCAACCCGAACGGCGATCCGGACGCAGACAATGCTCCCCGCGTCGATCCCGAGACAGGTACCGGCCTGGTGACAGATGTATGCATCAAGCGCAAGGTGCGAAACTACGTCGGGCTGACGCGCAACTTCGACGCGCCCAATAATATTTTCGTCAAGGAGCGGGGTATCCTCGCCAACGAGCAGCGAACTGCCTACAGAACGTTGGGCGTTGAGCCAGACGGCAAGTCCATCGATAAGGCCCGAGGATGGATGTGCCAGAACTACTACGACGTGCGTACCTTTGGCGCGGTGATGACAACGGGTAAAGCCGAAGTTGAAAACGATGCGGCACTCAACGCAGGCAAGAAACCAAAAGGTCAGACCAAACTTTGGAACTGCGGGCAGGTACGTGGTCCGGTGCAATTGGGCTTTGCAACTTCCATTGACCCGGTAATGAGCATCGCCCATACCATCACTCGGGTTGCACTCACAAATCCCGGCGACGCGGGTGGTCAGGCAGTTGTCGACGAAAGCGGCGATGAAAAGGCCTCCAGTGGTCAGATGGGCCGCAAGCATGGAGTCGCATACGGCCTGTATCGCATGCATGGCTTTGTCTCCCCATTCCTCGCCGCACAGACAGGCTTTACCGAGCGTGATCTTGGTACGCTGCTCGAATCACTCGAGCACCTCTTTGATCATGACCGCTCTGCAACGCGTGGAGAGATGTCTGTCCGCGGCCTTTTCCTCTTCCAGCACGAGAGCAAGCTCGGCAACGCGCCTGCACACAAGGTGCTCGCCTCTGTCCAATTGGCTTCAGTGCCGATTGCGCGCAGCTTCGCCGAATACGAGCCAAGCCTGCAGGCGCCGGATGATGGTGCTCAGCCGTTGCCTGGCGTAACCTGCTGGCGTTATGTCTGACGGCTCTGCAGCGGACGACGACACTCTTCCGCTTAGTGGCTTGCAACACTTGGCGTTCTGTCCTCGGCAGTGGGCGCTCATCCACTTGGAGCAAGCGTGGAAGGAAAATCGACTTACCGCCGAGGGCCGGCTGTTGCACGAGCGTGCTGACCTTCCGGGCCAGAGCCGTCGCGACACTCTGCGCACTGTGCGGGGCTTGTGGCTAGAGAGCAGACGGCTGCGCCTTACCGGTCGTGCAGATGTCGTCGAATTTCGCCCCGAGCCTTACCCGATCGAGTACAAACGTGGCAAGCGCAAGCCAACTGACTGCGATCTCGTGCAGCTGTGCGCGCAGGCCCTATGTCTCGAAGAAATGCTAAGCTCCACCATTGCGTGCGGCGCAATTTTCTACGGTGAGCCGCGGCGGCGGCTTGAGGTCCCGTTCACGCCGGAGTTGCGCCAGCGAACAGAGCAACTCGCATCGACCATGCATAACCTTTACGACAAACGCATTACTTCGCCTGCCCTCCCTGGCCCTCATTGTAGAAGCTGCTCACTGATTGACATCTGCTTGCCTACTTCTACTGATTGCCCTCAGGCGGCTAAACGGTGGGTCGAACAGCAGATGCATTCACTCTCCCAGGAGCCCTGACTGAACCCATGCGCAAGCTGCTGAATACACTACATGTCATGACGCCTGGCGCTTACCTGCACCGTGACGGTGAGACGGTGGCAGTGAAGATAGACCACGAGCTAAGACTTCGCGTTCCGATTCACACTCTTGAAGGATTGGTTTGTTGGGGCCAAGTCTCCTGCAGCCCGCCTGTGCTTGGTCTTTGCTGCGAGCATGGTGTGGGTATTTCGTTTCTTAGTGAGCAAGGCCGGTTTCTGGCCAGAGTAACGGGGCCTGTCTCTGGCAACGTGTTGCTGCGTCGTCAGCAGTACCGGCTCTCCGACGGTGAAGAGGGAGGGCTGGCCATTGTGCGGACCATTGTCGCGGCCAAGATCGCGAACAGTCGCGTGGTCTTGTTACGTGGTGCTCGCGAGAGCGGTGATGCTGAGAGGCAGAATACTCTGCGTAGGGCCGGCGAACGCCTCTCCTGGATTGGCCTTGATGCGATTCGGGCCTCCTCGATAAACGAAGCCAGAGGGCATGAGGGGTTGGCTGCGCAGACTTACTTTGCCGCTTTCGATGCTCTTGTCACCAGCGACGGCGAAGTGTTTCGTTTCAACGGACGCTCACGGCGCCCACCGCGTGATCGCGTGAACGCTCTGCTCTCTTTTGTCTACTCACTTCTACGGCACGATATTGAGTCGGCGCTTGAATCCGTGGGGCTTGATCCGGCGGTCGGTTTTCTGCATACTGACCGTCCTGGGCGGACGAGCCTTGCTCTCGACGTGATGGAAGAGCTACGCGCTGTGCTTGCTGATCGTCTCGTGCTGACGCTCATCAATCGGCGGCAGGTGCATGCTTCGGGATTTAATGAACAGGATGGCGGGGGCATTGCAATGGATGAAGTCACGCGAAAGTTTGTGATTGTTGCATGGCAGACGAGAAAACAGGAGGAACTAGAACACCCTTTTCTTAAAGAGCGTATTCCACTCGGGCTCTTTCCCTATGTGCAGGCATTACTACTCGCGCGTCACATACGAGGTGGCCTCGATGCCTATCCGGCATGTTTCTGGAGATAGCCCTCGATGATGGTTCTGGTCAGCTACGACGTCAGCACGAAAGATGAGGCCGGCAGTCGGCGCTTACGGCGCATCGCTCGTCTGTGCGAAAATCATGGGCAACGGGTGCAGAATTCAGTCTTTGAGTGCCTCGTCGATCCGTCGCAGTGGGTGGTACTTCGTGCCAGGCTTCTGTCTGAAGCTGATCCTATGCAAGATAGCCTTCGCTTCTATTTCTTAGGTGCTGAGTGGAAGCGCCGAGTGGAGCATGCAGGCGCAAAACCTGCGTACGATCCTGAAGGGCCGCTCGTCGTCTGATTGGATCTGGTAATGAGCCTGTGCGCGGACCCGAAGCGAGCACGCATTTCCTGGGATGTTCGCGCAGTTCCAAACCTTTGATTATTAAGGTGTTGAAATACTTCTCATGTTGTGACTGTAAGGAACCCGCGCTAAATTCAAATGTTCGCGTATGTGGCATGCTAAAGCGTGCGCAAGGAGCAACTTAGGCCATGTGCCGTCGCGCCCCGCAAGGGGCGTGTGGATTGAAACCAAAGGATGGCCTCTAGTGATTCCGGTCCGCGCCGGTCGCGCCCCGCAAGGGGCGTGTGGATTGAAACCTGCACAGCAGGCGGCCCCGCCACAAAGCTGTCCGTCGCGCCCCGCAAGGGGCGTGTGGATTGAAACTCTGTGGCTCGGTCCTCTCTGAGCAGTTGCATGACGGTCGCGCCCCGCAAGGGGCGTGTGGATTGAAACCCTGCCCTGCTCGAGCATGAGCCAGGGGGTACAGGGTCGCGCCCCGCAAGGGGCGTGTGGATTGAAACTGTCTCATTGCGGCAAGGTGCTTTGCGATGCTCGGTCGCGCCCCGCAAGGGGCGTGTGGATTGAAACTTGTACGGCAGTTGCGTTGGCCTGCTGCTGCTCGGTCGCGCCCCGCAAGGGGCGTGTGGATTGAAACGTAATCTGCGAGTTGCAGCGCCCAGCCTTCATGCCGGTCGCGCCCCGCAAGGGGCGTGTGGATTGAAACCAGAAGAGAACGTCGATCGCCGGGTAAAAAAGGAGTCGCGCCCCGCAAGGGGCGTGTGGATTGAAACAGCTTCTCTGCAAGCGCCTTGTA
>CAZZXL010000063.1:0-24357 GCA_964658035.1 uncultured Acetobacteraceae bacterium | reverse complement strand
CCCAGCAGGGAAAAACCCAGCAGGGAAGCGGCAGGCTTGCGGCGTGCCCGGTCAAAACGCTCCGGGTTGGAAGAGACTGAATGTTTGGCTGTTGTCAAGCTTTGAACTCCGATTAAAATTTCACAGCACCAGGCTATGAGTGTTGAGCCAAGTACCGGTTGATTGAGCTGGGAATGAACCAGCCTATTCGGAAAACCACGAGGTCAAGTCTGCCAAAATTCTAACGCAATGGTACGAAGACCTTGGGGGTGGACATATCAATGCATTGCTGCTGGATGTGGATGGCAAGCACAAACGAACATCCCGGCGTCAGTATGCGTTTCGGCATTCGCGGCAAAATAAAAGTCCCGTGCACAACGGGACCCTTACAGAAGAAAGGCCGCCTTACGGGGTGCGTGGTTTGAAGGCCCCTTTGGGGAACTTAAGCCGGTAAACTATGCCGACTGACAGGGCAAACTCATTCTGCGTCACGCCACCGAAGCGGGTGTATACGTAGTCCGGCGAGATGCGGAAGGCGAGCTGCGGCGAACGGTTCAGGTCAATCGACCCACCGAGCGCCATGGCGAAGGTCGCACTGTTATTGAACAGGCCTAGGGTCGCAGGAGGCACCGGACCGCTTCCCGGCGCCGGCAAATTTCCGAGAGCGCTGTCGAAGTCGCCATAGGCGCCGCCAAAGAGGCCGCGGACGGTCAGCGCCGCCGGGTGCCCTTGCTTGACGCGGTAAGAGACCCCACCCAGTCCAAAGTGTTCCATGATGAACGGGCCGCGGATCAGGTAGGGGTTCGGCCTGACTCCGGTGGTGCCGTAATCGCCGCGAACATTGACCGTAGCGCCGAGTCGTGAGGTCAGCCAGCGTGTTCCCTGCACATCGAAGCCACCAAGATTAGCGCCCTGGATCAGGCTGGGGCCTGCGTTCGCGTGGTAGGAGCCAATGCCGCCGTAGATGTCGTACTTGTTGTCGTAGCGCACGTCCGCCAGGGTCAGGTTGCGATTGACATTGGCGTCGATGGTCGGCGGAGGCGGCAGCTTGGTACCGGAAGCGCTGGTCTGGTTTCCGGGTGCTGGCGCCTGATCCTGGGCAACTGCGTTGCGAGGACCGCATGCGATCGCCAATAGGGTGATGCCGAGAGCGGCAGCGGATGCAGCCTTACGGGCTGCGGTCATGCTTAACGTATCCTTCAGCAGCAAACTTCGTGCCTCCACTTCGCTGCATCACCGGTTCCACTCGGCACCTGCAGACTCTTCCTGTGTTCATTCGCCTGCGTACCAGGCTCCTTTCAAAGATACATGGCTGCAGGCAAGCGTGCCTGATCGCTAGATTTCCTGTACAGCGGCCGAGGCGGTAGTCTGGGAGCGTAGGAGAGCTTTTGTGAAGAATCAGAAGGAAAAACTGGCGGAGACGCAGTTCGAATCGCTCGAAGCGATGTTTGTGGCCTACGCCGCCGAGGCGGTCCGAATTGCCGCAGCCGACCATCGCATCAAGCTGGACTTTTCCGTTGGATCGATCGAAAAGCTGGAGCAACTGCTGGAAGGCCAGGCAGCCGTCGATCTGGAGTACCAGACGCGCACCTGGGGTGGTTACTTTGGCGAGGTGCTTCGGCGGCAGTGGGGTGGCGAGTGGTCGCTTACCCAGTATCCTGAGGCTGTCTCGGCAGTGCCGACCCTTGAAATTGCCGGGTCTAGGTTGTACCCGCTGATGAAGGTCTACCGCAGGCTGACCATGGGGGAAGCGGAGAGTCTGATTGCATTTCTCAGCCTGATCCAGCAAAGACTTGGCAATGCCACGGCAGTCCACTAGCGTTTTAACTGGGAAAGGCGGAATCAGGAGTGCGGAGAATGATTTCGACGATTGCATCCGCCGCGACTATCATTCCGTACATCCTAGTAGACAGGCCTTTGTGCGACAATGGAACCCACGGATGCGAATCCGGGTTTCGCTTTGATAGCTGAAGCCGGGAGGATTTTGATTATGGGTGAACTTTTACAGCCGACACACCTACTTGTTGTTCTTGCGATTGCGTTGATCATTTTTGGACCGAGCAAGCTGCCTGGCCTGGGCAAGGGATTAGGCGAAGGGTTGCGCGGCTTCAAGGACGGCATCAAGGGCTCGCCTGATCCAGTCAAGAATGAAGATGCAGCGAACGTAGCCGTTACGCCGAAGCCGATTCCGACGCCGGAAATCAAGTAAAGGCTCTTGGCGCTTACTGGCCGTAGCTTGTACGGCTTAGCTGTCACCATGCGTATTCATAAGGCCGCACCCTCAGGTGCGGCTTTGTTCGTGGTGGTGCTGCATAGAGCATCGCCAGCGATCTTGAATCAGCGGCAGCTTGAACCAGCCAACATTGCGCTAAAGTCCTTTATTTTGGTCTGCGCTCCTCAACCATCTCTGCCATCACCAGGCTCTCCGGCGTGCCCATTTGCGTCAGTCCCTGCACGACAGCAGCGCGATCCCGCTCATTGCGGTTCTGGCTGGCCTTCCATTTTCCTTCCAGCCGCCGGATGGGCAGTTCCAACCCGACAATGCCGCGCATCTGCTGGGCAATGTAGCCAGCCGGTGCAGCATCCAGGTCCCACGCCTCCGGGAAACCGGATTCATGGATAGCTGTCAGACTTTGCAGATGCGCGCGCAGCCACTCAGGATCTTCGATCGCCTTCAACGGCCCATAGGCATGGACGACCGCATAGTTCCACGTTGGCACCTCGGCTCCTGTTTCATGCGCCTGGGGATACCAGGAAGCCGAGATGTAATGATGCGGCCCGGCAAAGATGGCCAGGGCGTCGATCGATGAGGTGAAGTCGCGCCACTGCGTGTTGCCGCGGGCAACATGGGCTTTCAGTGTGCCCAGAGCGCCATCTGTTCCTATGTTGACCTGGCCGGCGACCTGGGAAGCGTCAAGTTCAAGGACCATGGGAAGATGCGAAGCGACCAGGCCGGCTCCTCCCCGCGACACACCCATGGTGATCAGCGAACCAAACGGTTGCGCGCGGATCAGCTCCTGCATGACAGAGACACGCGTTTCTTCATTCGCTTTGGGGATGTACATGAGCCGCCTCGTGGGTACAGGCTAACTGAACCGGTGGCCGCCGGGAACGCTGTTGTTACAGCGACCCTGACCCACAAGGGCATCGAAAATAGTGGGCGTGAGAACGACCAACGTGCTTAGGACCGCTACCCCTGCGTTCAAACCTTCACAAGCCGTCTCCAATCTCACTTGAGTCCTTCTTTCGTGGCGGCAGCAGTTACGATTAGGCGCACCTACACCGGTGTTATACTCAACCTCGAATTAAAGTCCTCATCTCACGATGCTGTCGCAAGCTCCTGGAAGGAAGACGGCATGGTTTGGCGATCCAGGTGCGGAAGGGTCTCATAAATGCGCGACTATGCTTCTCTCGATAAGTTTCTTGATGCGCTCGTCGGAGACGTTTATCCAGAGATTCCAAGCGAGCCACATATCACATTTACCAAAGAGACCATCGATCGCTTATCCCGGGGCGGCCTCATAGCGGCAGGGAACAAAGTGCTTGATATTGGCTGTGGCCAGGGTCTTGCATTGGAGATATTCCGGGAGTTGGGCCTGGAAGCGACCGGCATCACTCTGGGTTCAGACGGTGACCTCTGCCGGGCAAAAGGGTTTGACGTCCGCGAAATGGATCAGAGTTTCCTGACCTTCGACGATGGCGCATTCGATTTGCTCTGGTGCCGTCATGTGTTAGAGCACAGCATCGCCCCGCTTTTTACCCTTCACGAATACCACCGAATCCTCCGACCCAATGGACTCGCCTACATCGAGGTTCCTGCCCCGGACACATCGGCGCATCACGAAACTAATGCCAATCATTACAGCGTGCTTCCCTTGTCCTCCTGGAGAAGCCTTTTTCCCCGGGTAGGCTTCTCCATCGAACAGGCTTTTCAACACACCTTCGAGGTACCTTGCGGCCCTGACATGTATTGGTCATTTCTCCTACGCCGCGGGGGCTGATTCTACCGGCGGCGGTGGGGCTGGAAAAGGTTGGCCCCAGTCCGGCTTCAAACTCGAGGCATTAGAGCAAGTTACCTGGTGCTAAGGGGTTTCTGGCTGGATACAGGTTGGCCTTTTCCTGGCGAAAGGCCGTGTTCATCGTATCTTCGCCGTACACCTTCAGGTAATTTGCTCAGAGCAGTTCTACAGTAGGTGTAGAGCGGAGGACCGCTCTCGACCGGCCTTCACCAAGAAAAAGCCCAATTGTGCAAGATGCCTGTATCAACGTTAATGAGTACTGTCAGTTACGATGAGTACTGTCAGTTACAGTTGCAAACTATACGGCCTACTCGTCACCGGCAAGCCCTACCGGCCACCAGCATTGGTGTGGCCGCGCGGCGTCCGCAGGTAGGCTTTTTCAATCCGCATCAATTCGTAAAAAGCTTTAAAGAAATCAAGTGGACCCACCTTCGAACCCGCCACATCTTCCCACTGGGGCAGCGCCTTCTCGTAGATCACGTTGCACACATGCGCGGTATTCAGATCATGGACAGCGAGGAAGCGTGCAATGATTTCGACGTCGAAGATCCAGCGTGACAAGAACGGCTCCGCCAGTATCCGGCGAAGCGTCGGAGTGATGCGAAAGAGCTTTGCGCCGCACTGTGTGTCGTAGATGGGCATGCGCAGCAGCGTCGAAACCACCGTTGCAAAAATGCGTCCCAGATAATGACGTACCGGTTTTCGATGGATGGCGTGGCCAAGCAGTCGCACCCGTGAGCCGAAGACCATTTCCAGATGAGCGTCCTCGAGCATCTTGTCCAGCAACTGCGGAATCACGTAGAGCGGCGTCGCCAGGTCGGCATCCCAGAAGCCGACATAGGTACTGTCATTCCTCGCCATGGCAGCCAGCATCCCTTTGCGTACCGCCGCCGCCTTGCCCTGATTTGGCTGCTGGTCGAGTACATGGATGCGCTCTGGATGCCGACCCTCCAGCCCACGCAGCACGGCGAGCGTGTCGTCGCGGCTGCCGTCATTCACCAGCAGAAAATTGACGTGATCATCGTGCGCCAGAAATTCGTGGAAACGCTCCGGCTGCAGGCGCACGGCTTCGTTGTAGCAGGGGACAACGATGGTGCAGGTGCGATCGATGGCCGTCAAAGACATGTCTCCGACAATAACAGCAGAACGCCTCTAGCCGGCAATCAGCGCTACCGCGCCGATGGCCAGTACCATGCCGATCGTCTGCGTGCGAGTCGTGCGTTCTTTCAACAACCACGCGGCCAGCAGGATGGTGGCCGCAGGATAGAGCGAAGAGAGCACGGCAGCGACATCCATTCTGCCCAGGCGCGCAGCCAGCATAAAAAACATGTTGCCGCCGGTATCAAGCAGTCCTACTGTCGCAGCAAGAGCGAATGTGCGCCAACCCCACTGGCTGGTAACGGTGTCTTTCCCCGGCCGAGCCGCAAACCACAGGCAGACCACAAGCGCCAGCGAAGTGCTGGTGACGCGTGACATGCCCATCGCCCACACTGTCCGCGAAACCGGTCCGCCAGTACTGGCCAGCTTGAGCAAGACAAAGTAAATGCCAAAGCAGAAGCCCGAAACGCAACCCAGCCAGAGCGTGCGCCGGTTTACGCGGCCGGGTGCAGAAGCAATCAGCCAGATGGCCGCGACGGCGATGGCAAATCCGGAGAGCTGGTGGATCGCCGGCAGGCCTTCCGTACGGAGCCCGAAGAGCATGGGCACAGCTGCCGTCAACACGCCGGCCGCAGCTGCTGTAATGCCCATGCTTCCGGTCGAAAGCGCGTGGTAAAACAGCATCAGGCCGCCGCCACCGAAGAGGCCGCCGATCAAGCCGAGAACAATCAGGGTAAGCGCAGGGGCAGGCAGGTGCAGCGAGAGAATCACCAGGGCGATCACCGACAGACTGATGGCATGAGCGATCGCGACTGCCAGGTAGGGAGAGATGCGGCGCGCAGTGACGCCGCCTAGAAAATCACTCGAGCCCCAGCAAGCAGCCGAGGCCAGAGCGATCACTGCCGGGCTCATCGCTCGAGGTTGGTAGCCGTTGGATAGTAGCCCGGGGGCGCGATAATGTCGAGGCCCGGCCGTTCTACATGGACAACCCATCTGCGATAGCGGCTGTCCAGTACCTGCAGGTGGGTGTTGTAGCCCAGCGTGTACAGGGTCCTTGCCTGATCGAGAATATGTCCAAAGGACCGCTGCATCCCCATGGATGAAAGTTCGTGGGCCAGCTCACCGCCGGTCGCGCCGGTGTATTTGGGCAGAATGTTGTCATAAGACAGCAGCGGGATGTGGAACTTGTCGATGTAGCCTTCAATCGGCAGTGCCGACTCGCCGACCACCGTGCCGTATACGTGTTCCTGGTTCGTCTGCAGAAAGCGGACCACCTCGGAAAGGTGGGCTTTCGAGCGCGCTTCCTTGCCATCGCTGATCACGTAAATGATCCGACGACGCTCCTTCTTGACCCGAGCGAGTGATTGCCCGGCAGCCAGGATCGCATCATTCAACGTATGAATTTCCTTCGGCAGAATGATCATGCCGTTGCCGGAGCGCTGCGGCGCGAGGTTGGGATCGATCGGTACATCGTTGATGGTGGGACCCTGGCCGAAGGGGCCGCCCATATCCTGCGGTGTGCCCATGTCTTCGCCGTTACGCTTCGCGCGGCTTAATACCAGGGGCAGACGGTCGCCGGTCGCCGCAGTAAAAGTAGTCTGTTCCGTTACGCCATCGGCATAGGTAAACACAGCCACTTCATCCTGTGGTGTAAACGCGCCTACCAGCGCGCTCAGCGACTTGTTCACAGCGCTCATCACATCGCGGGGCAAGCTCTGGTCAATGACGAAGGCTACGGAGAGGGGTACCGGGTCGGCGCTGAAAAAGGAGATGTGCTGGCGCTGGCCATTTTCATAAACGCGAAAGTCGCGTGACTGCAAACCGGGAACTTCGCCGTGGTTCTTGTCTAATACCAGTACCGGGACTGACACATAATTGACCGGTACATGCAGCAGGAACTCCTGCGCTTCTTCGGCATTCTTAGGCGTGTAGGGCGGTTCGGCCTGGGGCGGTCCATCAGGGTTTGGAGCGTTGCTTTGTGCCGCCGGTTCAGCCGGCGCAGCGGCGGGTGCGGCAGTATCATCACTGCCGGAAGACGTAGCTTTGCCGCGTGCTGCCTGGCTGGCAAGGTCCGAAATGCTGTCACTGGTTGGAGGAGCCTGCGGAGTAGGGGCACTGGGGACATTTTGTTGAGGCGCCGGCGCGTCCGGTACACTACCCTGCTGATTTTGCCCGCCCGCGACCAGTGCGGACGCCATTGCCAATGCCAATACTGCTTGCCTCACTACTAACCCCCGATACCACCATGAACACAGAATCTCGCGGTCGTGCCTCAACCGGCCTGAACCTGCTCTACTATAGATGCTAGGCGCAGAATCGTGCCGGGATGACCGCTGGAAAGTATTGTCAGAGTAACAGATTGGCTGCTGACCACTCCCTGCGTCTGCCCTGTAGCTTTCGGTGCCGCGGGTACGTCTATATCCTCATGCTTCGCCTGTTTCCATCTTTGCTTCGCCGCCTGCTTCCACTCCTGGCATTTGCCGGCGTCCTTGTCTTGTCTGCGCCTCACCTGTTCGCGCAGGATGCTCCGTCCCCTGACAGCGCGCCGCAGGGCCCCCCGGGCGATCCGAATGCCAATGTTGGCGACAGCGACGTTTCCACGTTGAAGGTGAACGTCAACCTGGTCAGCCTGTTTTTTGACGCGCGCGACAAGCACGGCGTACTGGTCCCGAACCTGACCAAGAAAGATTGCGGCGTCTCCGAGGACAAGACCCCGCAGACGGTGAAGAACTTTACCCGTGTGGATGACCAGCCGCTGACCCTTGGCATCCTGCTCGACACCAGCGGCAGCCAGGAAAATGTATTGCCGCTGGAACAGCAGACCGGTTCGCAGTTCCTCCACCGCGTTCTGCGTTCAAAAGATGAAGCCTTCCTGATCAATTTTGATGTCGATACCAACCTGCTCTCCGATTACACCAATAACGCCAACCAGTTGAGCCGCGATATGCAGAAGGCACAGATCAATGTGGGGGGCGGCGGGTATGGCGGTCCGGGCATCGGGCAGGGACCGGTCAACGTGCCGGGCGGCCCCAAGGGTACGGTGCTTTACGACGCTGTTTACCTGGCGGCGCGCGAGAAAATGTCCGCCGAGAACGGTCGCAAGGCGATGATCCTTCTTACGGACGGGGAAGATCAGGGCAGCAACCACAAACTGCAGGACGCGATCGAAGCGGCGCAGAAATCGAACGTCATGGTCTACATCCTGCTCATTGCCGACCGGCCCTTCTACGGCCGCAACATGGGCGGCATGTATCGCGGCGACTACGTCATGCGACAGCTGGCAGATTCGACCGGCGGCCGCATGATCGACGTCGGCAACAATGGCAAGAAAATGGAAGATGCCTTTGCCCAGATCGAGGACGAATTACGCACGCAGTACATCGCGAGTTACACGCCGACCAACCTGAAACTGGACGGCACCTACCGCAAGGTAGAAGTCAGCTGCAAAGTGCAGGGCGATAACCTGAAGATCCAGACTAGAAAAGGGTATTACGCCATCGCTCCGCAGGATTAGGCTTGGATTTTTGCCATTCTGAGTAGCGTATAACGTGCCTCCCTGTTAAAGCGCAGCCTATGACTCTGTCATCCTGAGCGAAGCGCAGGCTAGGCATTTGTCATCCGAAGCGGAACCGAATGGATCTGCGTTTCTTCCCACTAACCCACGATTGCCGGCAGCTCCGGCGTCGCCGCCAGCAGCCTCTGTGTATAGGCGTTCTGCGGTGCGCGACAAAGCTCTTCCGTGCCACCCACCTCGACCAGCTTGCCGCCCGACATCACGGCAATGCGGTCCGCCAGGTAGCGCACCAGCGGCATGGAGTGCGTAATAAACAAATAGCTCAACAGGAATTCGCGCTGCAGGTCACGCAGCAGGTTCACCACCTGCGCCCCCACGCTGACATCGAGAGCCGAAACCGGCTCATCGAGAATCAGCAGCTCCGGCCGCAAGGCAAGCGCCCGCGCGATGTTGATGCGCTGCCGCTGGCCGCCGGAAAATTCATGCGGAAAGCGATCAAGCGCTGATGCGTCCATCCCCACCTGCCGCAGTAATTCTGTCGCCCGCGCCTGCAGTCCGGGCGTCGACTGCTCGCTAGCCAGCTCGCGATAAATGACCAGTGGCTCGGTCACAATATCAAGCACCCGCATGCGGGGATTGAGCGCGGCATAGGGGTCCTGAAAGACCGGCTGCATGCGGCGGCGCAGCGCCCGCATGGTATGTGCGGAGGCGCCGTTCACCAGCTGTCCGTCGAAGTGGACCGTACCGGCGGTGGGCGGAATCAACCCCAGTACCATGCGCGCGACCGTGCTCTTGCCGGAGCCCGATTCCCCAACCAGGCCGAGGGTTTCACCGCGTTCAATCGAAAACGACACCCGGTCAACGACCAGGTGCTCTTCTGCCTTCTTCCAGATGCCGCCGCGATCCGCATAACTCTTCGAAAGACCGGCAACTTCCAGCAACGCCATAAGGCGATGCTAGAGCAGAAGCACCGTAAGTGCCAGATCAAAAGCCTGTTGAGTACTACCTTCCATAACGGTCTCTACTTCACCGGCAAAGAGCGGGCTCCGGAGTCAACAAGTCGCCTTTGACGAGGAACTCGCGCTCCTGGATTCATGATCCGTTGGTGCAGCTTTCGACCATCACGGCCATATCTTTCAGTTCATTGATCCTGTGGCCGGCGTGGTGCGGACGGATGCGCTCGGCCAGGCCAGACTTGCGCAAGGTGGCGCGTAGCTCGTCGAGCTGCCACTGCCATGACAGTAGGGTAAAGGCCCCGTCCGTCCAGGCGTGATAGAGCAGGCCTGGCGTTCCCGCCTGCACGAGCAAAGCCGAGATCAAGATATTGGTGTGGAGGATGACCCGCATGCCGCCGGGGCTTAAGCAGCCGGCTTTGCATCGCCGACTTCCTGCACAGCCTGGTTGATGATCGCTTGCAACTCGTCGGGATCAGTGTCGGCGTTGCGGGGCTTGATGTCCCGAATGGTGCGGTGAAACACTCGCGTGCGCACGGTTCCCTCGATAGTCTGAGAGCTTTGGCCGACGTCCTCCTATTCGTCCTTCCTCGCGAGCTGCGGCCAGGCCGGCTCGTGGGATGTGTTGCCGGCGCCAGACTTGGGCTTGATGGCATAGACCTTGACGCTGGCCGCCGCCGCGTTCACATCGTACTTGCTCAATAGATCAGAAAGTTCAGCGTGCAGAGTTGGACTTTCTGGTGTGGGAGAGCAACAGGCCGCTCCATCCATCGCCGGGGAGCAGCAGCCGGATTGGTTCTCCACCTTCGCGTATGCGTTGAGGTCTGCGCCACTGTCCACAATCTCTACATGCTCGAAGCCGGCAGCAAGCAGGCCTGTTCGATACTCTTCGATTCTGATGGCGCCACCGATACAGCCGACATATGCGGCCATGCTGCGGGCAATCGCTTCCGGCAGTTCTCCCTTGAGAGCGATGTCGCTGACGGCGAGACGACCGCCGGGCTTGAGAATCCGAGCAATTTCACGAAACACCGCAGGTTTGTCCAGCGCAAGATTCAGGACACAGTTGGAGATCACGCAATCGACCGAAGCGTCCGGCAAGGGAATCTTGTCGATGGTGGACTGGTGAAAGTCCACGTTAGTGTAGCCGCCACTGGCAGCGTTCGCGCGCGCACGGTCGATCATGGCCGGAGTCATGTCGATGCCGATGGCGCGGCCTTCTGGCCCAACCATCTTCGCAGCCAGAAAAACGTCCAAGCCGCCGCCTGAACCGAGGTCTACGACGACCTCACCAAGACGCAGGTGTGCGGTCGCTGTGGGATTGCCGCACGACAAACCCATGTTGGCCTCTGCCGGGATGGATGTCAGTTCCTCGGCCGAGTAGCCGAAGGCTTCGGCGACCGCCCTTACACCCGCGTCATTGCTAGAAAGCGTGCTCTCTGCCACTGCTCCATACTTCGACTGAACCGCGTCAAGAATTTCTGCCATGCCTCACCTCCGAAACACATTCGTTTAGGTGAATATATGTATTGCAATCACATTCGTCAAGGCGTATACATTAGCCATGCCTCGTAGAGTCGATTTCGACATGCAACAGTTCTTTCAGGCGCTCGGGGACAACACCCGGCTGCGGCTGCTCAACCTCATGGGCGAGCAGGAGGTTTGCGTCTGCTATTTGGTCGAGATCCTTGGGGGCCCGCAGCCTAAGATTTCACGGCACCTGGCATACCTACGCAATGCGCGCATCGTTGAAGCCCGGCGTGAGGGCAAGTGGATGCACTATCGCATCGTCATGCCGCCGCACATTGGAGCGACTCAAATCCTCCGGCAGACGCTCAATTGCCTGAAGGAAGACAAGGCTATGCTGACCGATCGAGCGCGTCTCACGAAAGCCTGCTGCTCTCCGGCGAAGTATGCTCTCGAAGGCGCTCCGTTGCCTGCGCCTGTCTCCGAACAATCCTGCGAGGCGTGCTGATGGCCTCGATAATTACACAAGGCCGCGTCTGTGCTCCCGTGCAACGAAAGAAACTATCCTTCCTCGATCGCTTCCTCACCCTTTGGATCTTTCTTGCCATGGCAATTGGCGTGGCCCTCGGCCACTTCGTTCCATCGACTGCCTCACTCGTCAATCACTTTCAAAGCGGCACGACGAACATTCCTATAGCCATCGGGCTGATCGTTATGATGTTCCCGCCGTTGGCTAAAGTGCGCTATGAAAAGCTCGGAGAGGTCTTCCGCAACAAGCGCGTGCTTGGTTTGTCCCTGGTCCAGAACTGGCTTATCGGCCCGGTACTGATGTTCCTATTGGCAATCGCTTTTCTACGCGGCGAACCTTCCTACATGCGCGGGCTCATCCTTATAGGCATGGCTCGTTGTATTGCGATGGTGCTGGTCTGGAATGAGCTGGCCGAAGGCGATGCGGATTATGTCGCGGGCCTCGTCGCGATCAACAGCGTCTTTCAGGTGCTTTTCTATAGCCTCTATGCCTGGGCCTTCCTCACGGTGTTGCCGAAGTGGTTCGGTCTGGAGAGCAGTGTCGTTCAGATTGGCATAGCCCAAATTGCAAAAAGCGTGGGCATTTATTTGGGCGTTCCATTCGTGGCCGGGTGTTTGACACGGTTCGTCCTCCTCAGGGCCAAAGGCGAGGAGTGGTACCGAACGCGGTTTATTCCGCGTATCAGCCCCCTGACGCTGGCAGCTCTGCTCTTCACGATCTTGGTGATGTTCTCGCTTAAGGGCGACTTGATCGTGCGTTTGCCTCTCGATGTGGTGAAGATCGCTGTCCCTCTAGTCATCTATTTCCTCATCATGTTTCTCGTCAGTTTTTGGATGGGCAAGAAGTTAGGAGCGAACTACGCACAATCCGCGACCCTCTCATTCACCGCCGCAGGCAATAACTTCGAGCTGGCGATTGCGGTAGCCGTTGCGGTCTTCGGCCTGAACTCTGGCGAGGCGTTTGTCGGTGTCGTTGGTCCTCTCATCGAAGTACCCGCGCTCATCGGGTTGGTCAATGTAGCGTTGTGGTTACGAAATCGTTTGAGGTGGGAAAGCGTTACATAAGGGAGACATCGCACGTATGGGCTTCATTGAAAGCGAAGGTAGACATCAAGCAACATTATCCCCGTTGTACTGACGAATTGATGCCACCTGACCATATGGGTCGCGTGATTGATCTGTTCGTAGACAGACTAGCCATGTCGCAACTTGGGTTCGAACGGGCTGAAGCCGCCGATACCGGACGGCCTGGATACAATCCGGTGATCTCTTGAAGCTCTACCTCTATGGATACCTAAATCAGATCCGCTCCTCAAAACGTTTGGAGACCGAGTGCTGTCGCAATGTGGAACTGATGTGGCTTCTTGGTCGCCTATATCCAGACCACAAGAGCATCGTAGAATTCCGCCGTGTTCATAAGGATGCAATCGTTGCCGCCGGTGCCGAGCTCGTGCGCTTTGCACGGGAAGCGGGGCTGATTCGTGGAGAATGGACAAGAAACTTCTCCGCAAGCACACGAACCTCGAAGACCGGTACACGATGTACAAGGCTTCGAGTGCCGATCGCGGTGCTTGCTCTTTGAAGTCGAGCTGTACGCTGGCTTCTCGACGCGGCTTGGCGCGGCATCTCTATGAGGATGCTCTGAACCGGATGGAAGAGCGGATGACACCGGAAGCGATGAGGCTCAGTCGGCAAACCGTGGAACATCCTTTTGCGACGATCAAGTACCGGATCTTTGGACATCCGCGTCTCCTGCTGCGTGGCTTGAACGGTGCAAAGAGCGAAATTCCCACTGCAACGATGGCTTATGACCTCAAACGAGTCACAAAGGTGCTCGGTGCGGCCACTCTGGCCGCACAACTGCAAAATCGCTGACAGAACCGAGCCCTAAAACTTGTCCTCTCGTTCGAGAGAGTTGGTCTGTTTCTTTTTCCATCTACATTTCGTTTCGAATTTCGTAACGGTCTCGTTCGTTTCGCAACACAGCCTCAATCGCAAAGACCGGCCGTATTTGTTCCTTCCAATCTTGAAAGTACACTCGAACCTTTCGGATTACTCTGCACGCAACGCCTGCATAGGATCAACCTTAGACGCACGCGTGGCAGGCAGCCACACCGCGAGTAAAGCAATTGCAGTCAGGATCAAAGGTGCCGAAACCAACACGACAGGGTCCCACGGCTTGACTCCAAAGAGAAACGTGGCCAGCAGGCGACTTAGCCCGAAGGATGCAGCAATCCCGATGCCCACACCGGCCAAAGCGATCCGCATCCCCTGCCACACAACCAGCTTGCGTATCATGAGACGGTCCGCACCAAGCGCCATACGAATCCCAATCTCCTGCGAGCGCTGGGCAACGGAGTAGGCCATCAGGCCATAGATGCCAATCGCGGCGAGCAGTAAAGCCACTGCTCCAAAGATAGTAAGTAGCAGCATGTTGAAGCTCTGCCGCGCCGTCGAGCGGCCCATCACCTCATCCATGGTGCGAATGCGGCCCACTGGAAATCCCGCACTCGCGAGGCGCAACTGTTCGGTAATCGCGGGGAGGGAACCATGCGGGTCGCTATGCGTTCGCACCAGCCAGAGCAGTGGCTGGATACTGGAATAGGCTGCGTTGTAATCATCCGCAACCTGGGCGATCGGAGCGATGATCATCGGGCTCGCGGGCTGCGCTAGACCGCTGTCGTGGAAGTCGGCGACGATGCCGACAATCGTTTCCATCCTGTCACCGTGGCGGATCTGCTGCCCTATGGCATCTTCGCCAGGCCAGTATTGCTTGGCGAAACTCTCATTCACGAGATCGACAGCCGGCGCTTTCGCGATGTCATCTTCCGTGAAATCGCGTCCACGCAGCATTGGGATCTTGAACAATCTCAAATATCCCGGCGTAATGCTCATCCATTGGCTCGAGCAACAGCCTTTTTGCATCGGGCGTCCGACGATCTGGAACCCAGTGCTGTCTTCGACATCGATGGGCGTCCAAAAGCCGGCGGCGGCGACCTCAACTCCAGGTAGCGCGTTGAGCCGATTGCGTCCATCTCGCAAGAGTTGCGTCACGCCGGCTGTGTTCTGGTAGCGTGGGCCGTTCAGCGACATCTCCATGGTCAACAAGTTGTGCGCATCGAAGCCCGGCCCCACCTCGTGCAGGGCGATTACGGTGCGGATGAGAAGCGCGGCCCCGACCAGCAGCACCAGGGCAAGCGAGACTTCGCTGATGACCAGCAGAGATCGCGCCTTTCCTTCGCGGAATCCCGTGCCGGAGCGGCCACCGCTCTCTTTAAGCGTAGAGTTCAAGTCAGCGCGCGAAGCGCTGAACGCAGGAAACACGCCAAAGAGGACGCCCGTAAGCAACGAGACTCCGAGGGTGAAGCAAAGCACGCGCCAGTCCATGCCGATGGCGGAGCCGTCCTCGCCGATGCGAGGCAGGCCAGCGGGGCTGAAGGCGAGCAGTCCGCGCATTCCCGCAACTCCGAGAGCCGTACCGAGCACGCCACCGCCCAGAGAAAGCAACACGCTCTCGGTCAGTAACTGGCGGACGATGCGGCTCCGCCCTGCGCCTAAGGCCGAGCGGATAGCAAACTCGCGCTTACGGCTGATGGCGCGCACCAGCAGCAGATTGGCGACATTGGCGCAGGAGATCAGCAGCACCAGCCCCACGGCGCCTAGCATCATCAGAAGCGTATTGCGCGCATCCCCGATAATGCTGTCGCGCAATGGCGCAACCGTAAAATAAGGCCGCCAATCTGTAGTTGGATTCTCACGGTGGTACTCCTTGCTCGCTACCCGCAACTGAGCGTTCGCCTGCGCCACAGTGACGCCCCTCTTGAGCATTCCGGTTACCGCGAAGAAGACATTCATATCACTGCTGACCGGGTCGAACTGAAACGGGAGCCAGAGATCGGCCTGCGGATCGGCCACGAAGTCCTCTCCCATCACGCCGACCACGGTATACGGCTCATTGCCCAGTGAGAGAGCTCTTCCTACCATGGCCGGGTCACCGTGAAACCTCCGCTGCCACAGGCCGTAACTTAAGATCACTATTTTGCCGCCGTGGGGCGAGTCTTCCTGCGGCGTGAAGGTCCGTCCCAAGACCACGGGGGCGCCATACACGCGGAAGTAGCCTTCGGTGACGTGAATACCATGTACCTGCTCCGGATGGTCGCCCGTCAGGTTGAACCCGGGACCGGCAATATCGTATGCCGCAACCGCCTTAAAGAGGTTGGTTTGGCGCTCAAAGAAATGAAACTCCGGAACACTGTGCAGGTTGTTGGCAAGGCCGGCTTGGTGTACGGGAAAATCTACCATGCGGTCGGCATCGGGATAGGTGAGCGGTTTAAGCAGTACCGTATTCACCACGCTGAAGATCGCGGTATTGGCTCCGATGCCGAGGGCCAGCGCGGCGATGGCGGACAGGGTGAAGCCGGGATTTTGCCATAACTGTCGCACGCCAAAACGCACGTCTTGCCAGAACAACTCCAGCGCAATGCCAGCGCGGTTGTCGCGTACCGCCTGCTTGACCTGCTCGATCCCGCCAAAATCGGCCTGGGCAGTACGCCGGGCCTCGCGCGTGGAGATGCCAGCCGCAATGCGCTCGTCCGCAATCATCTCCACATAGGAGCGCACCTCTTCATCAAGCAGGCTCTCGACCCGGGACTTGCGAAAAAGGCATTGATATATGTTGCTGAGGCGCGACCAGAGTCTCATCGTTGTTCCTATGTGGATTTCAGAGCATTGGTCATGGCGAGAGCCACTGTCTTCCATTGTTCGGTCTCCACTTCGAGCTGTTTTTCTCCCGCCTTGGTGAGCCGATAAAACTTCGCGCGCCGATTATTTTCCGACTCGCCCCAGAACGAACTCAGCCAACCCGCTTCCTCCATGCGATGAAGTGCCGGGAACAGTGAGCCGGGCTTTACCAGAAAAGTTCCTTTTGTCATCTGCTCGACTCGCCGCGAGACACCTAAGCCGTGCAGTTCTCCAGTCCCAAGTGCCCTGAGGACCAAAAGATCGAGTGTGCCCTGCAGTAAATTCGCCTGTTTTGAACTCATTTATCTTTCCTATCGAATGACGATAGGAGTAGCACCTGCTCCTACAGGATCTCAATAGGAGACGGGCAATCGATGCTTCAACTGTTGAGACGACCCCATTGCGCGTTCTTCCTTCTGACCGACTGGGGGATATACTAAGCAGCCGATGCAATCCCTTGACTCATTGATTTGGCAGTGAGTGCGGAGGAAACAACCGCGAAGGCCAGGCGTAACGTCGACCTGGTACGCAGTCGCTTGCCTAGCATCATTCATGAGGCATAAGCGATGGGCATTGTGTTGCCTTACCATCTTCCTTGCCGGTTACGCTGAACTTGGCGAATCGCCCGTCGATGCTCTGTTGGACCCCGAGAACCCAGTCACCTGTCGAGGTTCTTGCTGTAGTGAAGACGCTTCTTAACCACTTCAAGCTAAAGCATCGGCCAAACAAAACTTAGGTGGACTTTTAAACATCCCAAGCACACGGTTATGCTGTCATAGCTCCGGCATCTCACTCCAGCAGTCGCAACTTAGCGACGTCGTTGCAAAGATCCTCGCATCGCCCCTGTTGAGCAAGTCGAGGGAGCTTCGATGCTTGCGCAGATATGCAAACTCACTTGCGAGATTCTGTGCAGAAGTATATTCCACCGAAAGAAAACTCCTGCCCAACAAAGCGAGGAGTTAAAGTAAACAGAAGCCATTCGGAAGGGCCATGTTTCGTTGTGAGAAACATGACCAGGTTAGCTCGTCACATCCTGGTGTTTCAGACAAGTGAGTACGAAAGCTGCTGATTCTTAACTGTTACTTTTCGGTGAGATTCGGCGTTCGTTAGCTCTATAGAATGCCTTTGTAGCGGGAAGAAACGCACGCGGCGATTGTTGCTTCCTGAGGCGGCCGGTCAATCCAGCTACCTTCAGCAAGAACGCCGAGCAATCTAAGGATTAGCCGGTGATTTATCGTCGGGCGGAACTGGGATGCTCGCGTCGCGATCGGCGCGAAGCTGACGGCGGCTCATACGCTCTTGCAGGTTGTCCTTTCCTCTCTTTTCAAGTAATCGATATTGGGCTTCGGCGGCCGCCGCGGCCTGTAAGTTGTGCAGACGACGATAAACACGAGAAAGTTGGAAGTAGACTTGCTTCGTAGTATCGTCGTCCAGATTTTCTTGAATTGTCTTCTGAAAATGTTCGGCGGCTGCCTGGTCCTGGCCAAGTTGCAATTCCGCTCGCCCAAGATAGTAGCTCGTCATCGTTAAAGACGGATCTGCAACGGCGACACGTTCGAGAAGCATTTTCCCTCCCGCTGCATCGGAACGATCGACACGAAGGCAGCCAAGCTTATAAAGCGCAAGCATGTCGTTAGGATCCACCTTTAACGCAGTCTCGTAGGCCTGCTGCGCTTCATCATACTTTCCTGTCCGCCAATAGGAACTTCCGAGGGCTTCATACAAGCCGCTTTGAGGCGGGGCACTGGCGATCGCAAGTTTAAACTGTTCAACAGCATCTGCATCATTACCTGACTCGACATCAGCCTCTGCGACGACCTGGTTGACATGCCATGATTTCGGATCGAGCTTGAACATCGTTTCATAGCTTTGCCGGGACAACGCAAGCGCGGCCCTTCCCCGGTGATACAGGATGTCGACGTTGTCGGGATCAAGTGTCGACGCATGATCTAAATCTTCAACCGACTGGGTCAGATGTTCGAGCGAGAGGTCGATGATGCCTTGCCACATCCATGCCTGGGCATCATGTGCTGAGGCACTTGTTTCTTTGCGGACATCCGCAGCAGCCGGGGCGAGAAGGCCAAGTCGGTACTCTGCAATGGCAAGGAAAAGATGAGCCCCACGCATAGATGGCTTGACCTGGATCCCCTTCTTCAATGCGGAGACAGCCTCCTGGTTTTTCGAGAGCTGCGAATACGCGAGACCGAGGTTCAAATAAGCTTCTGCAAAACGAGGCGACTCCTGCGTGACCTTCTCGAAATGCGATACGGCCTCATCGGGTTGATTTGCCCGCAGGGCCTCCGTCCCTTTTTGCAGATCGTCTAAAGCTGCCGCGGACGGGGCCGTGTCCCGCGACGCCTGCGCTGGCAGATGGACGGGGCAGGTGACGCCTGCACAGCAGATCAGGCTGAGGAGCAATCGCTTCATGATGGAGTCCTCCCTGCCTATTATTCAGGACACGTGCCGCATTAGAAAGAGGGTGATGTCAGGAGACATCACCCTCAATTTTCCTTGCGGAGCACGGTTTTTGCTAGAAGCTATATCGAAGAATAAACTGCCTGATCGTTGGTGAGCCAAAGTCTCCATTGTAGGAACCGAAATGACCTTGGGTGGAGGTGGCTGTCGGTAGATCCGCTGGGTTGGTGTTGGGTGCACTGAAGTGTACCCGGTTAAATGCATTGAAAATATCGACATGGAGTTGCAGATTGCCGAACTCTCCAAAGTTGGCCAACTGCTTGGTAATGGAGAAATCCTCGTTCTTGTAAAGCGGCGTGCGATAGCCTCCATTCACCCTTGGCGAAGTTCCCAGTTGAAGTGCACTCGACGTGCTGGGATTGGTGAAGGATGCGGGATTGAAGACCTGTCGAGATGTAGGGTCGCCCGACGTTGCAGAGGGATTATGATTCACGAAGTTCGGACCAATGTCATAGCGAAGACAAGCGAGCGACGCGCCGATGGAAGTTTGTGTGCACGAGAATGCGGTTGGGGTACCGCTGAGATAACGATCAATGCCGCCGACCTGGAATCCACCAACCACTGCATTGACGACAGGATTGTGATTCAGGTAGCGCTTACCCTTGCCGACAGGAAGTTCATACAAATAACTCACAACAAAGTTTTGTGGAACATCCTGAAAGCTGAGGGCCTTTTCGCTTTTCAGATTGTATGGATTCTGGACACTGCCGGGCCCGCCGTTGAAGGCAGAGAATGCAGGCAGAACAGAATCCGCATCGGTGAGTGTTTTGGACCAGGTGTAAGACGCAAGAAGATTCAGGCCGTTATGGAAACGGCGTTCCAGTTTGCCAGTGAGTGCGTTGTAGGTTGAATGTCCCAGATTCTCCGTACCGCCATCGGAGTAGATGTCGAGGTACTGAGGAAATGGTCTGAGCGCCTGGGCGAGGGTGCCGGTGAAGCCGACGTAGGGTGCAGCGATTCCCGGGGTGGACTTATAGTCATTACCAAGCGCGGCGCCGTAGCCAAAGTTTTTCGGGTTGAGATCGTTCACCTGCAGGAGATTTGAATGGAGGTACGAACCGGACGTGCCGATGTAGCCTATTGTGAAGATCAGATCGGTCGCGACCTCTCGCTGCATTTCAGCACCCCAGTTGTACACAGTCGCCGGCCGCCCCATGAAAGGAGCTTCGTACTCGGAACCTAGCTGGTTCCCCAATACCTGTCCATTTGACTGGGCGGGATTGAGATCAGGTGGGGGAGCGAAGGTTGGAAACGCCTGGTCGAGACCGTCCACGTTTGTGCATGGATTTGTTGCTGATGTAATTGCCCCGTTGCAATATGCCTGGGCGAATTTATTAGGGGAGCTATAGTTCGGGCTGGCAGTGAAGCCGATTTGATTGGCTGCCCCGAAGTCGGCGTAATCGAGAGGACCGTAGTAGATACCGAATCCGCCTCGAATTGAAGTCTTGCCATTCGAATTGTCAGGCGAGTAAGCAAAGCCTATACGCGGAGCGAAATCCTTCTTGTATGTTTTGGCGAACTCGCCCGAGCCTCCGATGCGACCTGCCCCATTGCCGGCAAAGTAGAGTGATCCCGGGATACCGCCGGCTGCAGCGTTGGGCAGCGTGGGGCTGAAGTTCGAGAAGTCTCCGTGAGCCTCGTTGCGCGGTTTATCAATGTCATAGCGCAACCCCAGATTAAGCACCAGGTTATGGGTGACTTTGAATGCGTCCTGCACGAACACCGCATAGTAAGCCTGGCCGATCCGAGGAGCCCTGCTTTGTACCTGGGCGGAGGCATTATCTACATTGCCAAGTAGAAAGCTGGCGAAGGAGTCGCCGCTTTGCGTATCGTTTGCCGTAGCCGCAGTTTGGAACTGGGAGAATCCGAACGATCCGGACTCACCCCCAAGGCTTTCGTTCGTGAACTGGTCTTTTCGGAAGTCAGCTCCCACGTTAATGATGTGACGGCCACGGATAAACGTGTACGTGTCAGCCACTTCGAAGTCATTCACAGGTTGAATAGCATCGTTGGCATAGCCGATGCCGTTGTAAGACAATCCCGCAGCGTTTTGCGAAAAGCTGAATGGCGGGATGTTTGGTCCGGTGAGTCCTTTGATTCCGAGCGCAGCGTCCCAGTCAGGGACGACCCCGATCGAGTTACTCGTGTTCAGTTGATAAAGGCGCGTAAAGCCGACAACAAAATGATTGTCCTGCGTCGCAGAAACGCTGTAGTCATTACCGATGCGGAGATACTTTACGAAGGCATGCTGTATCTGCACACCACCGCCAGGTCCCGGATACGGAGGATGGCCGTTCGTGATGTCGTTGTCCCTGTCTGTATAAGTGACAAAGACTTTGGATCTGTCTGAAATGTTGTGATCGATGCGGGCGCTGTAAACCGTGTTGAGCAGCGGATATGTCGTGGAATAGGAATAATTGTTGACCGTCTGCCCTGCGCCTCCGGCGTTCGGTAACGGATAATAGGCAAGTGCTTTCTGAGCTACCGTACTGAATCGTCCTGACGGAATTTTGTTTCCCGAGAACGGGTTGCGGCAGGGAACAGTCGCATTCAACTTGGGGTTGAATATGGTGGCACTGGTGGCTGGATCGAAAATCTCCCCTACATAAGCAGGCTTGCCGTTGCAGTCGATGTTTGAACCGTCAAGCGTAGTAGTCAGACCGCCGGAAAAATCACCGCCGTGGACTGCGGCAGTGGGAATCGTGCTGACAGCCACTCCACTCTCACTTTGGCGAAACTGCTCAAAATTGAAAAAACCAAAGGTACGGTTGTGGCCGTTGTAAAGATGAGGAATGATGAGCGGGCCACCGGCGGATCCACCGTAATCATTCTTTTTATCAAAAGCCCGCTGGTTTGCTACGCGAACCGCCTCATTTCCTGGATTCTGCGCAATACGCAGCTTGTTGAAGTAGTCATTGGCGTTTAGATCTTCGTTCTGGAAAATGTCGAATAACGTGCCGTGATACTCGTTGGTGCCGCTCTTTGTGGAAAAATTCTCGGCTCCACCTGTCGTCCGGCCTTCGGATGCAGGCAGGATAGATGTGCTCACCTTCAACTCCGTCAAAGCCTCGACGCCAGGGGCATGCTCATCGAAGGCCGAGTCGCTGTCTTCGCGGCGGACGTTGATGCCGTCGAGCAGTTCCTCGGTGCCAAAGTTTTGTCCACCGGCTGTCTTCGATTGAAATGCTCCAGAGGTGGATGTGGTAGAAGCCGTGCCCGGTCCCACTGTTCCCGGTGCAAGAAAGATAAAGCTCTCGACTGAACGCATGGCGCTCTGGCCGGTGAGACTAAGCGGAAGATCGACGATCTGCCGGTTGGAAATTGTGTTCGAGACTTCAGAATTTTCCGTTTCGACCACGGGCGAATCGCCGCTGACCGTCACCGTCTGACTGCCGGCTCCAGTCGTCAGGTGTACCTCTGCCGGAGAGACGTTCCCCGTCGTGACAAGGATGCCGGTTAACTGTTGCGTGCTGAACCCAGGGGCAGTGATGGTCAGGTTATAGCGGCCGAGCTGCATCTGCGAGAATTGAAAGTTACCTGCCGAAGAAGAAACGGCATTGTAGACCGTACCTGTATCCGCACCGACTGCCTGGATCGTAGCGTTAGGGACCAGGGCTCCAGAAGGGTCAAGGACTGTTCCGGCGATGGTGCCCCCGGAAGTCTGAGCCTTTAGCGAAACCAGGCTTAAGAGAAAAAATGCAAAAACTACTGTAAACAGCCGGTAACAATGCTTCATTTGGCTCCCTCCAAAGTGTGCTGGTCAGCAATCGCAGCACAGATGACACATCACAGGAGGAAGGCCTTTTGGCGAACGTTGGGGCTGACCCTGTTTCTCTCCGTCAAAATAAGACAGGATTGCCGGTTGGACTGTCAATCAATACTTTAGGTTGATCTTGGTCAGGTAGCTTCGTGGTAGGTGGTTAGTGCGTCATGCCAAGTCTAGTGTTCGGTTGGGGTTGAGTGGGTTCCATATAAAGAACTACTTCGCTCCAACTCTTTTCTGGAATCATCAAGCCTGCCAGCCCGGCGATACATTTGACCTACCTCAAAGTGAAGTCGCGGATTTTGACTATCCAATTTGATGGCCAGCTCCATTTCGGATATTGCACTCTGCTGATCACCGGCGCCTTCGAGTGCACGAGATAATTGCTCGTGCGTTTTTGCATCGCTGGGAGCTATGCCCACTGCTCGTTCTAGTAAGGGCACTGCATCGTTGGCTCGTTGTTGTGAGATCAGAAGGCTTCCAAGATTCAGGAATGGCTGCGCACTAGGATTTTTACTCGCGTTTTGCCAATCAAGTGCGAGATTGTAGGCCTCGACCGCCTCAGCCGGCCGGTTTTCTGATTCAGACGTAACGCCAGGATTATTTTCAGCCTTCAAGTCCAACAGCCTGCAGATCCTGCCTCCTTGGCCTCTTCTTTGCGGCTGCTTTGGTAAACCACTCCAAAGAGGCTCGAGCTTTCTTTTGACGATGACAGATATGGCCCAGCAAATACATCGCTCGCTCCCACCGAGCCAGGTTGCTGGGTCAACAAGTTTTGGGCATACTTGCTTGCATCTCCATAGTGACCAAGAAAGTAGTACGAGTTCGCTGTGAGCAGAAGGAAAGAGGGATCCTGATTGCCTGACGCCCTGCACTCATCCAATAAAGATGTCGTGAAAGCAAACATGTTTTGTGAGTACGCTGTTTGACACGTTGGCAGGACGCAGACTGCCCATGACACTTGCACAGAAAGACGAACCATGGACTAAAGAAGAGAAGTACGCCCCGAATCGATGCTTCGCTGCCTTAAAGACTTTAGTCGTAATCATAGCTCCTCTATTAGCACCAAATACATACTGCAGCTCTCTTGCCTGCGACTAGCTATGGAGAGGATGCCGTTCTTTAGACTGGCTCAAAAGAGCCGGTCATTCCAGCTAGGGTGTGACCTTTTCCGAAACCACATGAGATTTGCCGGTGATGAAGTCTGTGCTCCCCAAGTACACAGCTTGTATGGAGTGGGTGCCGGTAGCGAGTGAACTGGTTGAGAACGATGTTTTGCCACTGACGAGCGTACCGCTGCCGATCTTGCTGGAACCATCCATGAAGCTGACGGTCCCAGTCGGTATGCCACCGACCGAAGTGACAGACACACTGAACTTGATAGCCTTACCTTTCTTTGCAGGATTGAGCGAGGATGCGAGGGTGGTCGTAGAGGCGGCCTGTTTTACTACCTGTGTGAGAGTAGGCGAGGTACTATCGCTGTCGTCAGCAGCGCCGTTGTACTCGGCTGTGATTGCATGTTTGCCGACCAAGAGTGAGGTGATGTTGAGGATCGCCTTGCCTGCTGAAAGGTTTACGGTACCGAGGGTCGTCCCGCCGTTTTTGAAGGTTACCTTGCCGGTTGGGGTGCCTGTTGTTGCAGTCGTATCCGCGGTCAGGGTGACTTCCTTGCCGAAGGTAGAGGGGTTGAGCGAAGAAGTGAGCCTGGTGGTAGTGACGACCTTGCCTACCGTTTCTTTTATGTCCGCTGAGGTGCTTGCGTCATAGTTAGTACCGCCGTCGTAAACAGCGCTGATGGTATGGCTGCCAACGGTAAGGACG
>CAZZXL010000062.1:0-24453 GCA_964658035.1 uncultured Acetobacteraceae bacterium | reverse complement strand
TCGCCGCTGCGTTTTCTGCCGGATTGGATTATCTGCGCCAATTTCAATCTTGTACCGTGAGATTGCTTCTTCCGGAGAAATCAAATGATGAGTCACTGGAAGTCCTTGCTTGCGCCATGCATTTAGACCGCCGGCTAGCACTTGAATTTTGCGGATGCCATGTTTCTTCAGGTCGAGGGCCATACGAGAGCTTCTGAAATGGTCGGGCGAGGCACAATAGAGAACAACATCGAGGTCAGAAGGAAACAGGACATGGCGAGCCGCACGGACCTTGCTGGGATCTAAGCGAAAGGAAGTGGGAATTCCTTCTGTACCTTCCGTCCCTTCTTCGTAGCGCAGGAGATCCAGGATGAGGAGTTTGTCTCCATTGCTGATTCTCTGCCACAAGCGGTTTGGCTCAATACGATGTAGACGAAGACTCCGGCTGACCGAGATGAACTTCAGCGTATGCCAGATCATGTAAACGGCCAAGGGCACGCCGAGTGTGGCCGCGAGGATGCCGGTGAAACGGCTTACTTCAACAGCAATACCGTTAAGCTGACGACTGAAGAGCAGGCCCGCGCCGGCATATGTCGCTGCCCAGATGGCTGACCCAGCGCTATCGTAGACGAGGAATCGGGCCATGCTGCTTCCCGACATTCCCGCTAACGGCGGTGCGACTGTGTCTACTCCGGGAATGAACTTGGCAACCAGCAGACAACGAAGGCCGTACTTCTCAAATGTACGTTTAGTTTCACGAATCTGTGCGTTGGGGTCTGACGAGAAGGCCGCCAATAAGCGCAATACGCGACCGCCATGTTTCCTTCCGATCAGGAACCATGCCGTGTCGCCCAACAAGCAAGCTGTAATCGCAAGGGTAAGGACAGCCGTGAAACCAAGCTGTCCCGTATGACACAGCGCACCGGCTGCGAGCAGGAAAAGAATCCCAGGAACCGGCATCGCCAGCTGGTTGGCAAAGACTGCGAAGAAGAGTACGGGATAGGTAGTGAGAAGAATATAGTGATTCACGTTTGAAACCCGCTGACTTTCGGCGATAACGCTGGCCGCCGATCACTCTGTCGATCAGCGGCCTGGCTTGCTAAGTGCATGATCTTTGACGTTTGGTGTAGTGGTCTCGATCTGAACTAAGAACACGCTTCCTGGTTCCCGGTCGCGTTTCCCGCGGGTAGAAGGCTGGCTCGATCACCGGTCGGGGCCGAGAGGCTTTCTATCTCTCCGGTGAACGAACAGCTGCGGACATCTATTTTCACCGTAACCTTTTGGCCGGCATGCATCTTGCTGGCTGACATGCATCTCTCTCGATACTGTAACGTATCGTATTGTATAGATGGAGACAAGGCAAGGCAGGTCGCAAAAAGTTATACCACGCTCGGACCGGGAGGTAACCGTGCCACAAGCAACTTTGAAAGTTGCTCTGACCCAGCCATCACCAGCAGAGTATCCCCGGTCCGTCTTAGCTTTACCGGCTATGCGTAGTATCCCGGGTTGCTTCGGATCGGCTTTCAGAACACCGGCGCCGTTTATAGAGCGCCGGCATCAGGAAAACAGCTTATGCCGACGCGCGAGCAGGCCTGTCGCCTTCGTCAAGTCGATGTCGGCAAGGAGCAGGCCTTCGGCACCGTACGGTTGGTGGGTGAGCAGAGTGCCGTCCGGGCAGATAATGCAAGAGGTTGTCGGAGAGCCGTCACTCGCGCAGTTCACGCTGGCGATGTAGCACGTATTTTCCGCCGCACGGCAGAGTAGGGCTTTTTCGTGAAACGTATTCGCCGGATCGGCGAAGGCAATGGGCACGTAGCTACCAGGCTCAGCCCAATGGTAGTGAGGATGGAAGACGACGTGTGCGCCCTGCCGGGCGGTGGCCCGCACCGTTTCCGGGTAGCGCCAACCTTCATGGCAGATGGCGATGCCGAAGGCCAGTTCGCCGGCGTGGAAAATGTGGCGCTCCGTTCCTGGTGTGAAAAAGTCATCTTCAGAGGGGTCGAGCTGCACCTTATCCTGCCAACCCTGGGTAGTACCGTCGGGGTTGAGCACAAGGCTGGTGATGCGGAGACCACCCTCCACAAAGTGTTCCGTGCCCAGAATGACGGTGATCTTTGCAGCGGCTGTTGCAGCGGCAATTTCCAGCCAGGCACGCTCCAGGAACCTGGGATCAGGCGGAGCCACGGCACGCCGTCCTAGAGCAAATTACCTGATGCCATGGTGTTTCTGGCTGGATACAAGTTGGCCTTTTCCTGGCGAAAAGGCCCGTGTTCATCGTATCTTCGCTCTACACCGTCAGGTAATTTGTCCGAGCCGATATCCAGGCACGTATTCCTCGGGAAAGCAAACGATCTGCGCCCCGGCAAGGGCGGCTTGGGTAATGGCGCCGACAGCCAAGCTGATCGACTCGTCCGCTGTAACAGGGAAACGGAGGTTGGCGAGGGCGATGCGAACCATCCCTAAGTTTAGAACACGCTTTTCGACGATAGCTGTACCTACGCTAAAAGAGGCGTGATCCCACATGCAGGTTGAGCCGAAGAGCTCAAAGCGTCCGGGTTTGGGCGCTTCCGAATCCACGCCAGGTGCTCCTGGTTTATGAACCAACGGCCAGCGAACTCGCCTTGATTGCAGGCGAACCAGGATGATTGTGGCAGGACGGGAACAGATGGTGTATCCGAGAGATCGCGCCTGGCATCCTGCGTGCCAGCCCTTACCCATCGAGGGTAGAGCGCTTCGTTGGCTTCTTCCGATACAGTTGTTTGCAGGAGCACCCGGCAGACGGCATGACGACTATGACACAGCCAATCGGCGCAGTGATCGGGGAGCACCCGAATGGCCGCGTCGGTATTTCTGTCATCGTGCCCTGCTTCAATGAAGAAGAAGGCATCCTTGCCTGTCATGAGCGGCTGACTGCTGTCCTGCGGCAGACGGGGCTGGTGTACGAACTGCTTTATGTGGACGATGGTTCGCGCGACCACACGCTGGCGATCCTGGCGCAGCTTCATTTTACTGATGCGACGGTGACCGTGGTCGAGCTTTCGCGCAACTTCGGCCACCAGGCCGCGGTTTCAGCCGGCCTCGAGATCGCGCAGGGCGACGCCGTGATGATCATCGATTCCGACCTGCAGGACCCGCCTGAACTGATCCCGCAGATGCTTGCCTTGCGAGCGCAGGGCTATGAGGTTGTGTACGGCGTTCGCACCACGCGCGAAGGTGAATCCAGCTTCAAGCTGTGGACGGCAAAAGCCTTCTACCGGCTGATCAATTCACTGTCAGACGTGGAAATCCCGCTGGATACAGGCGATTTTCGCCTGCTTGACCGCAAGGCCGTGGACGCGATGAACGCGCTGCCGGAGCGTCATCGATTGCTGCGAGGCATGTCCAGCTGGATCGGCTTTCGCCAGTACGGTCTCCAGTATGCCCGCTCGGCACGCTATGCGGGCACGACCAAGTACCCGCTGCGCAAGATGTTGAACCTCGCGCTGGACGGCATCGCTTCCTTTTCGGTCGTCCCGCTCCGGCTGGTTACGCTGGTTGGCTTTCTCACCGCGCTGCTCTCGGTGCTGGGCATTTTCTATTCGCTGTTCGTGAAGTTGTTTACCAACACGACGGTCAAGGGCTGGACCATGCTGTTTATCGGCCAGTTGTTTCTTGGCGGCATCCAGATGCTGTCGATTGGTGTGCTGGGGGAATACATTGGGCGGATCTATACGGAATCCAAGCAACGGCCGCTGTACCTGGCGCGGCAGGTGCTTCGCCGCCGCGCACCGTGATCGACCCGGCGATTGCCCAGGCCGAAGGTACCTGGCAAAAGCCTATTCCTGAGATTGAGCATCCAGGGGCACGTTACAATCGTCTAGTAGCCAGGAGCGCGTGCGCCCACCCATAATGACCTCTAATTCGCAGACCATGAATGAGCAGACTACCAGGCCGCAGCATTCGAGCCGTTTTTCGCCAAAAGCTGTTCAGCGCATCAGCCGACTGGCATTCGCCGCCTTCCTGCTTACTGTTCCCGGCAGCCTGGTCTGCGCACATGCAGCCGACAAGCTCGCGCCAGGAGCTAACCCTGTAACTGCCCCAGGCGTTGAAACGCCGCCCGCCGATCGGGCCGCTGCCTACTACCACTTCGGCCTCGCACACATGTACGAAGAGATGGCGACGAACACCGGCCGGCAGGACTACGCCACCCGCGCGATTGAAGAGTACAAGCTTGCCCTGAACGCCGACCCGACCTCGAAATATTTGAATAACGGACTCGCGCAACTTTACTTTGGCACCGGCCGCGTGCGCGATGCCATTATGGCGGCGCAGGACATGATCAAGAAAGATCCGAACGACCTGGAAGCCCACAAGCTGCTTGGCCGCATCTACCTGCGCTCGCTGGGTGAAAACCAGAATGCCGAGCAGCAGAAGATGCTGGATCTTTCCATCGGCGAATATAACCGGATTACGCAGTTGCAGCCCAATGACATAGAAGGCCACCTGCTGCTGGGGCAGTTGTACATTCTGAACCACGACACGGCTAAAGCGAAAGAGCAGTTCGAAGCCGCGCAGAAGATCGATCCCAACAACGAAGATGTGGCGATTAATCTTGCACGCCTTTATAGCGATTCAGGCGAGAACAAGCGTGCCGTCGACGTGTTGAAAGCAGTACCGCCTGAAGACCGGTCGGCCAAGATTTCCTATACGCTGGGCGCGATGTATGACCAGCAGAAAGATACCAAGGATGCGATTGATGCTTATCGCGACGCGGTTGATGAAGAGCCGGAGAACCCGGATGCGCAGCGCGCCCTGGCACTCGATTTGCTGAATGACAACCAGCTGGATGCTTCGCTGAAGGTTTTTCAGGACCTGTCTGCTTCGTCGCCGCAGGATGAACAGTCTTACGTAAAGATTGCCGAAATCGAGCGCCGCAAGGGTGATTATCAAGATGCGTTGAACACGCTGAAGAAGGCGCGCAGCCTGGCTTCGAAAGAAGCCCTGCTGGAAGTCGACTTCAACGAAGCCCTGGTGCAGGATGCGCTTGGACATTACGACGACGCGGCCACCCTGCTGAAGAAGCTTCTCGCTGAAACGGAGCAGCCGCACTTCACTGACGGCGAGCGCAGCAACCGCGCGCTTTTTCTTGATCGACTTGCGAATGTTTATCGCGAAGAGAACCATACCGCTGACGCTGTTGCGACGTATCAGCAGATGATCGCGCTGGGCGGCGAGTACAGCCAGCGCGGGTATGAGGGAGAGGGTGACGCGTACCGCGATGCCCGCGAGTATGACAAGGCGACTGCTGTCGCACGCGATGCTGCTGTTAAGTTCCCTAAAGACTCAAGCATGCAGTTGATGCTGGCCCTGCAGCTGGTGGATACGGGTAAGGCAGAAGAAGGCATCAAGCTCGAAGAAGCGCAGAAGGGCAATGCGAGCGATCACGAAATCCAGATAGGCCTGGCGCAGATTTATCTACGCCTGCGCCGCTTCAAGGAAGCGAGTGAGCAGCTTGACCTGGCAGAGAAATCAAGCACACGGCCCGAAGATAAAACCTTCCTGCTGTTTCTGCGCGGCTCGGTAGAAGAACGGCAGAAGCACTACGACGAAGCCGAGAAATATTTCAAGCAGATCCTGGCCATCGATCCGAACAACATTCTTACCTTGAACTATTACGGGTACATGCAGGCTGACCGCGGTGTGCAACTGGATGACGCGCTGCACATGATTCAAAAAGCGGTGCAGCTTGACCCTCAGAATTATGCGTATCTTGATTCGCTCGGCTGGGTCTACTTCAAGCTGGGCCAGTACACGCTGGCCGAGGACAACCTGCGGCGCGCGAGCGAACGCATGGGCACGGACCCGACCGTGCATGATCATCTGGGCGAGCTTTATGAAAAGACCGGCCGACTGAAGCTTGCTGCTGAACAGTGGCAGATTTCTCTGCATGAATATGAAAAGACCAGCCCCAGTGACACTGAACCGGGGGACGTGAGCAAGGTCCAGAAGAAGCTGGAAGTGGCGAAAGTGAAGCTGGCGAAGAGCAACCAGGCTTCTACGTCGACCAAGGAATAGAGCCTGGTGCAGCAACGCCCTCTATACTGGGGGCGTGACGCAAGCAGCCCCAGCAAGCCCTGCCAGACCACACCTCGCTCCCTACGCGGTGACCGGGACTGTAGACGATCCGCTGGTGGCACGGGAGTACCCGGAGCCTGCCCACGCGTATCGCTCGCCTTTTCAGCGCGACCGTGCCCGCATCATTCATTCCCGCGCTTTCCGCCGGCTCGCGGGCAAAACGCAGGTGTTTACCCATCGCCCTTCCGACCACTTTCGATCGCGCCTTACGCACACGATGGAGGTGGCGCAGATCTCCCGTGCCGTGGCCGGGGCGCTGCATTTGAATGACGACCTGGCCGAGGCCCTTGCCCTGGTCCACGACATTGGTCATCCGCCTTTTGGACACGCGGGTGAACGGGCGCTTGACGACTGCCTGCAGCAGCATGGCCTGCGCTTTGATCACAATTTGCATGCACTGCGCATCGTCGAGTTTTTCGAGCAGCGCTACGCCGCGTTTCGCGGATTGAATCTTACCCTCGCGGTGCGTGAAGGCATCATCAAGCATTCGCGCGACTACCCCGCGGCCAAATATCCTGAGCTTGCCATCTACATGCTCGACCAGCGGCCGCCGCTCGAAGCGCAGTTGATTGACTGGGCCGATGAGATCGCCTACATCACGGCCGACCTCGACGACGGCTTTGAATCAGGCATCCTGTCAGTCGCCCACGTGAGCGAAAACCTTCCCCTGTTTGCGCGCTTTCACCAGCACATGCAGCAGCAGTTCCCTGCCGCAAGCGAGCGCCTGCAGGTGAACGAGACATTGAAACGCATTCTCGGCGCACTGGTTGACGACCTGATCACGAACACGGACGGCCAGATCAAAACAGAAGCTGTCGAGTCTCTCGACGCTGTGCGGCACGCGGGCAAACGCCTGGCCGGCTTCAGTGCCGGGATGGAAGCTGAACGCGCAGCCGCGAAGAAATATCTGTATCAGCATCTATATCAAAGCAGCGAACTTGAGGCTGCGCACGATGAAGCGGAAGGCGTGATCACTGAACTGTTCAAATGCTGGACCGGCGATCCTTCGCTTCTGCCGTCGGGCTGTGCGGCTGACCTGGCGATGGACGGCGTCCCACGCACCGTGGCAGATTACATCGCCGGCATGACCGACCACTTCATTCTCGCGCAATACAGCAGCTACAAGGAACGGTGCTGATTGGCAACAATGACTGATCGTCAACTTGCCATTCCAGCCCGCATGCCGGCCGCGACACAGCTTATCGGACGGCTGGTGACGCTTGGACCTCTTGACCCCGCAGGCCACGCAGGGCCATTGTTCAGGGCTGTGCATGGTCACGATGAACTGTACGATTACCTGTTCGACATGCCGGCTGCGGACGAAGCAGCCATGCAGGCGAGCCTTTCGGCAAAGGTCGCGAAGACTGACGCTTTGTTCTTCGCCATTGTCGATAATCGCAGCCAGCTACCGATCGGCATAGCCTCTTACCTGCGGATCGAACCCGTCCACCGCGTGATAGAAGTCGGCAATATTCTGTTTACGCCGCTGCTGCAGCGGACGCCACACGCCACAGAAGCCATGTACCTGATGGCGAAACACGCCTTTGAAGAGCTTGGCTACCGCCGCTACGAATGGAAATGCAATGCGCTCAATGGACCCTCGCGCAACGCGGCGCTGCGGTTGGGATTCAGCTTTGAGGGTATTTTCCGCCAGCATATGATCGTCAAGGGAGCAAGTCGCGATACTGCCTGGTTCGCCATGCTTGACAGCGAATGGCCACGCTGCAGGCAAGCGTTTGATGCGTGGCTTGATCCGTCAAACTTCAGGGCAGACGGGTCGCAGATACAGACGCTCGCTGACCTTCGAGAGCTGGTTTTGTAGGTATTGGTATCCATGCAAAAAGCGGTCCGAGATCGCAGAGTACGCGTCTACAAGCTGGATGCACGTTGAACCCAAAGGGGGCAATCCATCATGGTCAGAGAGCGATCCAGCCTGCGCGGATCGCCAGCAGGGACGCGGTGCCGATGACGATCCACAAGCCAATGCCCTGCAGCATCGGCCGCAGGCCAACCTGCCTCAGAGTCTTTCGCGAAAGCCCTGTACCGATCAGGAAAAGGGTCACGACCAGGCCGACTTTGCCTATCCTGTTCAGCATCGCGTAGAGTGCGTGGCCGACAGGCAGGTAGGTGCTGATGACCGCTGCGAGCAAAAAGTAAAGGATGAACCAGGGAACGCGGATTTTTGCGCTGCTCTTGATGAAATAGGCGGTAGCAAAACTGACCGGGACAATCCACAGGGCGCGGGCCAGCTTGACCGTTGTGCCGATCGCCAGTGCCTGCTGACCGTATTTCGCTGAAGCTCCCACTACTGAACTCGTGTCATGGATTGCCAGGGCCGCCCATAGGCCAAATTGCGTCTGCGAGAGGTGAAACGAGTGGCCGATACAGGGGAAGAGTAACAACGCTACGGAGTTGAGTGCGAAGACGGTGCCCATGGAGACGGCGATCGCATCGTCATCCGCTTCAAGCACAGGTGACAGCGCCGCGATCGCGCTGCCGCCGCAGATGGCCGTGCCCATCGTGATCAGGAACGAGGCCTTCTTCGCCACCTTCAGCCACATGCCAAGCAGCAATCCTAATGTGGTCGCCACACTGATGCTGATGGCGGTGTAGACAAAGCCGCTGCGGCCGGCATGCACTACCTGTGCCAAATTCATGCCGAAACCCAGGCAGACGACCGCGGCCTGCAGCAGAAAGCGTGATGCCGAGCGACTCTCTGCCGCGAACGGATGTTGCTCGGCGAGCAGCCCGAACAAAAGGCCGCAGATCAGCGCCGTCGGAGCTGACAGAATGCCACAAGCCGCGAGCACAAGCCCCAGGATGAAGATCGCTTTCTCTTTCATGGTTTCCAGCATTGCAGCGCCGAGGGAGCCCGTCCAAACGCAACTTCTGATGGCTCATTGATTCGTCTTATGGGCTCCCCACGGCAACGCTGTCACTGACCGCTGGCAGTCAGGCTATGCTGAGAGCAGTTATGGGCTCCATCGAGAATTTTCGGCTTAGAGTCTTTCGCACGGTAGCGCGCCATCTCAGCTTCCGCCGCGCCGCGGAAGAGTTGCGCCTGACGCAGCCGGCCATCACCAGCCAGGTGAAGGCGCTTGAAGAGGAAACTGGGGTGGCCCTCTTCGACCGCAGCGGCGGCCGCGTTGTTCTTACGCCTCAAGGCAGCCTGTTGCTTGACTATGTGGACAAGCTGCACAGTCTTGCAGAAGAGGCGATGCAGGCGCTGGGCTCAGCCTCCGATCAGCCGAGTGGAACACTTGCCATCGGCGCATCTCAGACGATCGGACAGTATCTGTTACCTAACCTCATTGCCGGCTTTCTCCGCGAGCAGGGCCGCATCCAGATCACGACGTTGGGCGGCAACACGGAAGAAGTTGTTGAAGCGCTCGCCGATCACCGTGTCGACATTGCGCTGATTGAAGGTCCGACCATGCGGCGCGATATCCGTACCGAGCCATTTCTTGAAGATCACATGGTGTTGGTGGTACCCGCGGGCGATCCGTGGGCGGACGCCGAGATCACCCTCGAAGAATTAAGCAGCGCCCCGCTGCTTACCCGTGAACATGGCTCAGGCTCAAGGCGCGTTGTGGAAGCGGCGCTCGAGGCAGCAGGCCTCAAGATCAAAGACCTGCACCTGGCGCTCACGCTTGATTCGACGGAAGGCCTGCTCAGCGCAGTGGAAGCCGGCCTCGGCGCCGCTTTCGTTTCGCGCTGGGCAGTACGCAATCAACTGAGCCTGGGAACCCTGCGGATCGCGCATGTGCATGGCGTCAAACTGGCGCGCATGCTGTCGATCGCCTATGCAGCGGGGCCTGCGGTGGCGGGCAACGCCGGTATTTTTGCGCGATTCGTTCAGCAGAATGCGGAGAGCCTTCTGCCTCGCGTGACCGGCAACGCGCTCGTGAAGCGGCCCAAGCGCCCGGGGGTGAAAGCCGGGCAACAGCAAACAAGCGACCCGGCGCCCACTCGCGCGTCTAACAGGTAGCCATGGCTTTCCCCCAATCAACCCATCCCGCTGTCGGCATTGATTTCGGCACGACTAACAGCTCGATTGCGCTTGCTGCTGATGCAGCGGACACGGACGTGCGCCTGGTGCAGTTCGCTTCTCTAACCGGGCCCACCGAGTCCTACCGGTCGCTGCTCTTTTTGCAACAGCTCAAGGAGGGCGTTCGCTCACGCCTCCATGCCAGTACCGGCCCAGACGCAATTGAAGCGTACCTGCATGCTGATCAACCAGGCCGGCTGATCCAGTCGCTCAAGTCGTGGCTTACCAGTCGCACACTTACGGGCACCGAGATTTTCGGTCGTCGCCATACGCTGGAGACGCTGATTGCCCGCATCCTGGGTGATCTTCGCGTGCATGCAGAAAAAGCCTATGGCTTTCCCGTGCGCAGCGCGGTCGTCGGCCGTCCCGTCCGCTTTGTCGGCGCAGAGACCGCAGAAGACGATGCCTTTGCCGAAAGCCGTCTGCGCAGTGCTTTCGAGCATGCAGGCTTTGAAGAGATTGAGTTCCAGCTGGAGCCGGTCGGCGCCGCGTACCATTATGAATCGAGGCTCGATCATGATGAACTGATCCTCATCGGCGACTTCGGGGGCGGTACCAGCGACTTTTCGCTGCTGCGCGTCGGCCCGGGCATTCGCAAGCGTGGCCGCACCTCAGCTGACCTGCTCGGCAACAGCGGCGTTGGTCTTGCGGGGGACGCCTTCGATGCGAAGATCGTCCGCAAACTGGTCTCGCCGCAACTCGGCTTGGGCACCATGGAGCAGGCCCTCGGCAAGACTCTGCCCTCGGTTCCCAACTGGGTGTATGTCAAGCTCGAGCACTGGCATCATCTCTCTTTTCTGCGGACGCGCTCTGTGGTTGAAATGCTGAACGGGGCGCGTATGCGTGCCTTTGACCCGGAGAAGATAGAAGCGCTGCAGACCCTTATCGATGAAGACCTCGGCTACCAGCTTCATCGCGCCGTGGGTCGCGTCAAGGTTGATCTGTCTACTGCCGACGAAGCGGAATTCCGCTTCAAAGACGGCACCCTGGACATTCGCGCTCATGTTCTGCGTCGTGACTTCGAAACCTGGATCGCGGAGGAACTTGGCGCGATTGAAACATCTGTAGACAGTCTGCTCGCCGGCAGCGGCGTCACCGCCGCCACGGTCGATCGCGTCTTCCTCACCGGCGGTACGTCCTTCGTCCCAGCCGTCCGACGGATCTTTGAAAGCCGCTTCGGCGCTGAGCGGGTGGTTACCGGCAACGAGTTTACTTCGGTCGCTCGCGGGCTTGCCCTGCGGGCTGCGGAGAAAGAATCTTCTATTGTTACGAGCTAGGCTGGTGTGCAGGTCCCGGTGGTCGGGTCGGGATGAAAAGCTGTGTGCTTCGCTCCGGTGGAATGACAAACGGTGGGCTGCGCTTTGGTACGGACCACAAATGAGGCAGAATGGAAGCCATGGCTACTGCTCCTATCCGGGTCGCACTTATCGGCTATGGTTACGTTGGCGAAACCTTCCATGCGCCGCTCATCGCCGCTACTTCCGGCCTTGATCTTCCCGTCGTTTCTTCAAGCAAGCCGGACAAAGTGCACGTGCGCTTTCCTGCCGCACAGGTCACCGCGACGCCGGAAGAAGCCATCGTCAACAACACGGTCGACCTGGTCGTGATCGCGTCGCCTAATCCCAGCCACTTTCCTCTGGCAGTGCTCGCCCTGAACGCGGGCAAGCACCTGGTTGTGGACAAGCCGTTCACCATTACCACCCGGCAGGCGCGCGAGCTCGCGAAGCTGGCCGCAGAGAAAAGTCTACTGCTCACGGTCTTCCATGACCGCCGCTGGGACGGGGACTTTCTTACGCTGAAAAGCCTCATCGCCGCTGACCGGCTTGGCCCTATAAATTATTTTGAATCGCACTTCGATCGCTACCGACCTGCCATCCGGCCGCGCTGGCGCGAAGGGGCAGGAGAAGGCGCGGGCCTCTGGTATGACCTTGGTCCGCACCTGCTTGACCAGGCGCTGGTTCTTTTTGGGCCACCGGAAACGATCCAGGCGAGTATCCAGACGCAGCGCGAAGGCGGCCTGTCGGACGATTACACCCACGTCGTTCTTGGCTACGGCGCGGCGTCGGGTCATCGTGCCAAGGGGTTGCAGGTGACCCTCCATGCCAGCCTGCTCGCGTCCGGAGGATGGACGCGCTTCCTTGTTCACGGCAATAAGGCCAGTTGGATGAAGCGCGGTCTTGACCAGCAGGAAGCCCAGCTGCTGCGCGGCATGCGGCCCGGGGATCCGGGTTGGGGCGTCGATCCGGACGACGGCCTGCTCTTTGATGGCTCGATCTCACCGCAGGGAACGTCAGCGGGCGGCAATGCGCCGGAAAACATCCCCAACCGGCTCGGCTGCTATGAAGACTTTTATGCCGGGGTGCGCGACGCTGTTCTTGGGACCGCGCCAAGCCCGGTGCCGGTGGATGAATCCGTGCTGGTAATGGCCGCGCTTGAAGCGGCCATGGAGAGTGCACGCACCGGCTGTCGTGTGCGCTTCAATCCTTGACCGGGGGCAATTTTTACTTATTCACAGGAACGATCCGCATCGTTCGCTGGTCCGCTGTCATCTTGATTGACAGGGAGTGGACAAGTCCACCGAGTCCAAACCAGGGAGATTGATTGATGCCTACACTTTTACACATTGACGCGAGTCCTCGCGGCGACTATTCCATTTCGCGCAAACTCAGCGCTGCTTTCGTTGAATCCTGGAAACAGGCCAACCCGGACGGCAAGGTCATCCGCCGCGACCTGAGCACGTCCAACCTCACGTTCGTCGATCTTGAATGGATCGCCGGTGCATTCAGTGCGCCCGACCAGCATACCGAGAGCCATAAAAAGGCCCTCGCTCTTTCCGATACCCTGATCGCGGAACTGCTTGCTTCAGACGAAATAGTGATTGGCACGCCGATGTACAACTTCAACGTACCGGCAGTGCTCAAGGCGTGGATCGACCATGTCGTTCGGGTGGGCAAGACTTTTAACATCAGCGCCTCCGGCCTGGAAGGCTTGGCCAAGGGAAGGAAAGTGAGCGTAGCGATCGCCAGCGGCAGCAACTTCGCCCCGGGTTCGCCATACGCCTCCTACAACAAAGAGTCCGAGTACCTGCAGACGGTTTTCGGATTTATCGGCATTAGCGATGTGAAGTTCATCATGGCCGGCGACACCAATAACGTCGCCCAAGGGAAGGTCGACGAGAAGACCTTCCTGGCTCCATATACCGCGGAAGCGAAAGAGCTGGCAACTGCGTAGCTGCTCTGGACCGCGCAAGAAGGGCCCCTTCATCGGGCCCTTTTTTGTTGCCGGCGGCTTGAAAGTACTAGCCTGGCTCGGATACCGGTTCGAATGCGGGCTCAATGGTTACGACGCCTTCGGGCAATCCAGCGTAGCGTCGGGCACTGCTCCATTCCCAATCAGTTGATGTTTCTACCAGTCCTGCCTTCACCGGCGCCTGGTGCATGAAGTTCAGGCGCTCGCGAATATGGTCGCCGTCGAAGACGTGCACATCCGCATACTTTGTCTCCCATACCTGGTCATCGACCCGGGCCGAGGTGTTGTAGCGGCGACCATACCGCTGCCGCAGCATCTGGATGGAATTGTCTGCCGTGTCAATACCGGGCTCTGACATCAGCAGGTGGAAGTTTGTCGGCATCGCCACGTAGCCAACCACATTGAAACGAAACTTGACGCGCAGTTCTTCGAGGAGCTGCGCGAACAGGTCGCGATGCTTCTCTGCACCCAGCTTGGGCTGCTGGCGAAAAAAAGTGCAGGTGATAAAGTGCAGTTCACCCTTGCCGTAAACCTGTTTCTTCCCTCTGGGCATGTCCCTATTGTAGATTGCGGTTGGCGGCGAGCGTCACTCGGCCAGGCAACCCTGTTCGTTGAGCGACCATCTCTCTTGTCGCTGTCACTAAAAGTACATAGACCTTCGTTCCTGTCGGCCGCGCCTGGCCATTTGCTCTGCCTCCCTTCTTCCCCGAGACGACCAAAGTCTGCGTGCAGGTTGAGAATTCTCCCCTTGGCGGGAGCTCGCCTTTGCGGCGTGTTCACCTCCGTTGACCTACTTTCGTACTGTTTTTTTTGATTACCTACATCCGGCCTGCTTTTTGACTCGTAATTAAAAACTGAGTGGCTAGAACTGGTTCCGCCAACACATGCGTTCGCACGGGCGGCCATGCAACCGGCTCTGCAAAGGGTTGCAGCTCCCGCGGAAGAGAAGGCATGTATGCGAACAGTCCTAGTGCGTTTCATTCCTCACCTGGAAAGGCTTTTATTGTGGACAAGCTAAAAGAATTACTCAAGGCGGCACCCTCCCGGCGCTCCTTTCTTGCAGGTATCGGCGCTGCCGGTGCATCCGCGGTCGTAGTCGGCTGCGGTGGCAACAGCACCACCACCCCTGTCACCACTGCCGCACCCACGACGACTGCGGCAACCACTGCTACTGACAACGACATCCTGAACTTCGCGCTTAACCTGGAATACCTTGAAGCGGAATTCTACCTGCGCGCAGCTACCGGCGCCGGCATTCCTGCGACCTACACGGGCACCAATCCGGGTGCAGTCACCGGCGGCGCCCAAGTCTCCTTTGCCGGCCAGACCGTGCTGCAGGAGTATGCGAATGAAATAGCCCAGGAAGAACTGAACCATGTCATTTACCTGCGTACGGCTATTACCTCGAACGGCGGCACGCCGGTCGATCGCCCGGCTATCGACTTCACTGATGCGTTCAACGCTGTCGCTTCTGCAGCAGGACTTGGGGCGACCTTCAATCCATTCGCCGATCCGATGAGTTTCCTGGTCGGCGCCTTCGCCTTTGAAGACGTGGGCGTGACCGCGTATCACGGCGCGGCCGGTCTGCTTACCAGCAAGACCATCCTTTCCGCGGCTGTGCTTATCCATGCAGTCGAGGCTTACCACGCAGCGGAAGTTCGATCATTGATCGCGGGGATGGCGGCAGTTTCCGGGGCCAGCCAGACCTACCTCAACGCGGCCAATGCCATCTCCGGTGTCCGCGCGTCCCTGGGAGGCGGCATGGAAACGACGCTGAGCACCACGAGCATCGTGGCCTGCGATCCAACCAATTCGCTCGGCTACGCGCGCTCCTACAGCGAAGTTCTGAACATTGTGTATGCGACTGCGGGGGTCGGCGTCTCCAAAGGCGGCTTCTTCCCGAATGGCATGAACGGCACCTTCACCACTACAGTTGCGGCAGCGAGCTAACGCATTAGCACAGTTGCCGTTGGTGTTTCGAGCGGGATACAAGTTGGCTTTTTCTTGGCAGAAAAGCCAGTTCACTGTCTCTCTCCGCACTGGACCTACTGTGAAATGCTCAAAGGACGGATGACCATGGAAACTCTTGAAAAGAATGTAGAACTGTCCGAGACCAAGCGCTTGGACAACATCATCTTCGCGAATCGTCGCAGGATGATGGCGCTCGCGGGCTCTGCGATTGCGGGCCTTGCCCTGACGAAGTTTGCGACGCCTGCCGAAGCACAAACAGTGTCGGATACGGACATCCTCAACTTCGCCCTCAACCTGGAATACCTGGAGGCGCAGTACTACACGCTGGCGACTGCCGGTGTCACCATTGACAAGTATTCAACACCGGTCAGCATCACGGGCGGCGGCGGGACAGCCGGCACGGTCACGACCAAGCCGGGCGGCCCGTCAGCTTGCATGGTTCCCTGGGGTACGTACGCCACCATCCAGGCCTATGCAAATGAAACGGCGAAGGAAGAACGCAACCACGTCAACTTCATCAGCAACGCCCTCATGACCGCGGCTGTGGCGATGCCGAACATCGACCTCTACAACAGCTTTAACGGGCTGGCGGTGGCGGCGGGAATCGGCGCTTCCTTCGATCCGTTTTCAAGTGCGATCAACTTTCTGCTCGGTTCCTTTATCTTTGAGGACGTCGGCGTCACGGCGTACTCGGGAGCGGCACCATTGATCAGTTCATCCGCCAATCTGAATTACGGCGCCGGTCTGCAGGCAACAGAGGCATACCACGCCGGCCTCGTCCGCACTACGCTCTTTGGACTGGATGCGGCGACTCCTTCGCTGGGCATCGCTGCCACTGCCACCAAGATCGCGGCAGCCCGCGCCAAGCTTGATGGCACCGGTTCCGATGATGTGGGTCTGGGCGTCGTGACGACTAATACTAATGTCGGTCCGTCCTCAACCATCGTCGATTGCGATTCGAACAGCCTGGTGTTCGCGCGCTCGACCACGCAGGTGCTCAGCATCGTCTACGCCGGCGGAGCAGCCGGAACGGGCGGCGGCTTCTTCCCCAACGCCCTGAACGGCACCATCAAGTAGCAAAATTACTTCACTAGCGAGCCTCCTGTGTGACCACCGCACAGGAGGTTTTTTTTATTGCACTGTTACCTGCGGACGCAGACGCTTCAACTCAAGCGCGCAGGCGACAGCGTTGTAGGCTGCGAGCTTTAGATTATCTGTCGCCACCCATAGCCAGAACCGTCGGGCCGCACCGACGGCATCCACGACCGGCCGGATGCGTACAAGGATTTCTTCCTGGCCTGCTGCCGACAGGTTTGAAGGCGCATCCGCATCGGTGATCTCAACTTCAATATGATCGCCGCTTAATGCTGCCTGCAGATGCTCGATGGTCACCGGCTTTTCAAACTCCACGCCAATTGAAATGGTATGGCCATGAAAGACCGGCACATGCACCAACTGCACTGCTACATCGGGCAGGCGGCCGGCCGTGATCAGCGCATAATGCCGGCGGATCCGCGCTTCTGCGGCTGCCAGGTTGACCTTGGCCTCGTCTCCGCTGACAGGCGTTACGTTGAAGGCCACCTGGGTGTCATAGATGGCTTTCGGCAGGGGCTGGAACGACAACAGCGCGACGGTCTGCTGGTGTAATTCATCCATCGCCGCTCTGCCGTATTCTGACGCTGGCTCAAGCACTGTCGCCCAGGCCGAGCGTACGGCGCCGAGCCCCTGCAGACCGGCAAAGATCAGGCCCAGTACGACAGCTACCGGATGTGCCGGTACGATCGCGGGCGTCTTCAAGTCAGGAGCAGTAGGGTCGACAGCATCGCTTTCATCCTCATGCTCGCCAATGGCCTTGCGCACCCACGGCGCGCGCACCATCACGCCGGGCTCGCCTTCAAGCGCGCAGGACATATCGATGATGCTCGATCCAGCTGCCTGCGCACTCTGCCAGCGCCGCCGCGTCACCTCTTCATCCGCGGCGAAGAAAGTGAAGTCGGCCTTCTCGAACGAACTGGAGGTAATGGGCTGGATAAAAGTCACTTCTTCGGCAATGGATTCGAGCTTGCCCAGTGCTTCTTCATCATCCATCAATGCAAATTCGGCCGTGGCCAGCGGCGACTCGCCCAGCACTTCATTCAATTCCTTGCCGCGCAGGGACGCAGCTCCAACAATGGCAATACGAAAATTAGGCATGGACTCTCGATCTAGTGTGTGATGCCAGCCCAGCAGGCAGATAAAGCCAGCAGGCATGAAGAACCAGTGTACGGCAGGCGGAACGAAAGAGAGCGTTCCAGTCAGCCGGCGAGGGGCTGTTCGCGCAGCTTTCGCTTGCGTCTCTGCCACGAATAGGCAAACCGCGCCCCGATGCCGGAGAACATGTAACCGAACCACAGGACGAAGAGCACAATCTCAGAGAACGCTACGAGCGCGTAGATAAAGACGGCCAGCAGCACGATCAATTGGAATGGATGGCGGCCGGAAAAATTGATTTCCTTGCCGCTCCAGAAGCGCCACGTACTGACCATGAGAAAACCGGAAAGCCCGACGACGACCATCCAGGCCAGGGCAAGCCAGACATTCGGCACCGGGTTGCCGTGGACCAGGTGCACGACGGCTGCGAGCAGGCCGGCAGCAGCAGGAATCGGCATACCGACAAAATACTTGCGGTCTGGCCGACCGGGATTTTTAGGCAGCGGGTCATTCGAAATGTTGAAGCGCGCCAGCCGGCTGGCACCGCAGATAAGGAAGAGGAAGCAAAGAAATCCGCCGCCTTCAATCAACTTCTGCCGCAGCATGTGGTCCATGGTGAGGGGCAGCATGCGGAAGCCCCACGCGAAGGCGAGGATGCTGGGCGCGACGCCGAAAGTGATTACGTCGGCCAGCGAATCCAGCTCCTTGCCGAAATCGCTGGTGGTATTGGTCATGCGCGCGATGCGGCCATCGAGCGCGTCAAAAGGGATCGCGAACAGGATGGCGATGGCGGCGAAATTGAAGTGTTGCGGTTCAAGCGCGGAGCCCTGCAGGCTCTGCGTAATTGCATAGTAGCCCGCGGCAATATTACCTGCGGTGAAGACAGAAGGCAGGACGAACATACCGCGCCGACGGCGTTTGCGCCAGTCCCGGGGTGCTCGCGATGCGGCGGATTCTGCCGGGGCGATGGGTGCCGGACCAGCCGGCGATGCTGCCGGTGGCGGCGTTGCAGGCTGGGGCACACTCACCCGCGCGGCTCGAGGAACGGTGACGACATGATCGGCCGGTTCATCATGGACTCCGTCAATACCGGCGCCAGGTCAGCCAGGATACTCGATCCACCCTGGACCTTATCACCCACTTTTACCCGGACCACCGCTTCTGACGGCAGAATGATGTCTACGCGCGAACCAAACTTGATGAGCCCGACGCGCTGACCACGCTCGACGCGGTCACCCACTTTGTAGTTGAAGACAATCCGTCGCGCCAGCAGTCCGGCAATCTGTTTGAAAACGACGGTCGCCCGATCGCCCTCGACCACTACCAGGTTCTGCTCATTGCGCTCGGCGGAGGCCGGGTTCATCGCGTTTAGATACTCACCTTTTTTGTAGGTGACTTCGCCCAGAATCCCGTCAATCGGGGAGCGGTTCACATGCACGTTGAAGACGTTCAGAAATACGCTGATCCGGGTCCGCACGCCCGCGGGCGTCATGATGCTGATGATCTCAGTGACCTTGCCGTCGGCAGGCGAAACAATCACGCCTGGCCCCTGCGGGATGACCCGCTCCGGATCACGAAAGAACCACAGAAAAAAGGCCGCCAGAAGAACAGGGACCGCTACCAGTACCGGCATGAACGCATGTCCAGCCGTAAAAAAGCCTACCACCAGCGCGGCAAGCAGCAACCCCAGACCGTAGTAGTATCCGTCACGAACCATATATCTTCCCTACTCATTATAAAGGGGAAGCTCTTGCTTCACCGGTTTGCAGACTGCTGCATTCAATAATGAGCCAGCATGCACAACCGCTGCATGGGGAGGCGGTTGGAAGGTTGACGGGCAATCGGAAGTGTTCTTTTTAGTACGCTGATTCTTAGTAGGCTGATCTTATTACGCTGGTGCAGGCGGCAAAGGCAGTTCCATCAGCACGGCATCGTCTGCCGGCGAATGATAATACTGCGCCCGTTTGCCGACGACTGCGAAGCCTGCCTGCTGATACATAGCGAGAGCCGCCAGGTTGTGGCTGCGCACTTCCAGGCGAATTACGGCGGCCGCATGCATGGTACCCCAGTCAACTGCTGCGTCGAGCAGAGCACGGCCGATACCGCTGCGGCGAAACGCCGCGTGCACGACGATCGACTCGACTTCACACTCCAGCAGCCTGGCGCCGGTGGTCGCGATGTGGAGACCCTGCAGCACCAGGAAGCCGCATACCCTTCCCTGTGCTTCGGCTGCCCACCCGCGGCGGATTTGCGGGCTGTCCGACTGTGCCGTCGCCACAATCTGCGCCACGTGGGCCTCGCTCCACCAGGGCGCCTCCGGTACCGAATGCGCAATGGCGAGCACTTCTTTCAGATCGGACGGGGTCATGGGACGAACCACAAAACGCTGGACGGCTGCAGCCTTGTCTTGGCTCACACCGGGCCTGCCATGTTGGCATACGGTCGCCGTACATAGTTGGCATCGAGTGTCGCCACGTCGTCGAAGTCTCTGGAACGCACGCGGTCAGCGGCCAGCAGGATTGCCTCCCAGGCGGTTGGCGGGGACACCATTTCCACCTGCAGGGATGCCAGTTCCTCCAGTGCTTCCAGTTGCACCAGCACATGCGGTTCGCAGACCCGCACAGTCATCTCCCCAACCGCTTCGACGATCTCCATGGGAGACGCCACTGACTCTTTACCGCAGGGCAATCGAAGATAGGATTCACCGCGCCCGGCATCGAGCACCGCAGCTGCCTCAACATCACTACCCGCAAGCGCAGCCAGCCGGGACAGCGCAAGAACTGGCACGCCCACTGCCTCGGCCAGTGCCTTCGCTGTGCCAATGCCGACGCGCAACCCGGTGAAGCTGCCGGGCCCGTGCACGACGACGATAGCGCCCAGTCCGGTCAATGCCACGCTGCTATCGCTAAGAAGTTTTTTGAGGCGGGGAATGATTTCATCCGAATAATGCCGGCCCGTCAGCATCGCCAGGTGCAACAAGGTGACAGAGTCGGCATCCATACGCCCGAGTGCGAGCGAACCTTCACTGCCGCTGGTGTCGATGCCCAGCAGTAGTTGCGGGTCAGACATCGCTGATGGAATCCTGGCAAATCTCGGTCAGCACGCCGCCCGCGCTCGACGGATGGATGAAGAAATAAAGATGACCCCCCGCACCAATCTGTATGTCATCCGAAAGCACTTTGACGCCGCGTGTTTTCATTTCTTCGAAGGCGGAAGAAATATCATTCACGTGCAGCGCTACATGGTGCAGTCCGGGTCCTCGCTTCGTGAGAAAACGACCAACGGGTGTATCGGGTCCGGTCGCTTCAAGCAACTCAATGCGGCTCTCACCCATGGGAATCATGGCTGTTTTTACGCCTTCTGCTTCGATCGTCTCTTCCCGCACGACGGTCAGCCCCAGGCTTTCATAAAACGTCCGCGCTTCGGCAATCGAAGTTACGGCGATGCCCAGATGATCAATTTTTGTACCGGATGCTTCCATAATCCCTCGTTTATTTTTTGCCACTCATTAGATTTGCAACAATTACAGGCACGAGAACAAAGGGGTCTTGCGTGCGTGCCACAATGGCAGCAGCATGCAGCGCCACCTGTTCCGCACCGAGGCCATGCAGAGGCGCCATTCGCAGCACTTCGTCTCGCACCATCTGCGTAAAACGCTGTTGCCACTGTACCCTGCGCCGCATCGTCAAGCGATCTTCTGTCCTCAGCCATGCTTCAAAGCCTTCGATGGCAGCAGCCAGCGCAGGGATGCCGTCGCCAGTTGTGGCCACGGTACGCACAATCAACGGGAGCCAGTGAGCATGAGCCGCCGCCTGCGACTGCATGGCACGAACCTCGGCCTCCAGACGGTCTGCTCCTTCGCGATCGTTCTTGTTGATGACGAAGATGTCGGCGATTTCCATGATGCCGGCCTTGATGCTTTGCACATCATCGCCCATCCCGGGCACCAGCACGACGATCGTCACATCCGCGAGCTGCACCACGTCCATCTCATCCTGGCCTACGCCAACGGTTTCGATGATCACTCGATCGAAGCCGGCGGCATCAAGAAGCGAAGCCGCGTCTGCGGTCTTGTGGGCCAGGCCGCCAAGCGCCCCGCGTGTCGCCATACTGCGCAGGTAGAAATTGGCGTTGGCGTGGTGCTCCTGCATGCGAATGCGATCGCCCAGCAGCGCGCCGCCGGTATAAGCGCTCGACGGATCGACCGCAAGCACGCCAACCCGGCTCCCGTGTTGTAGATAGTGACGGCTGAGGTGATCGACCAGCGAACTTTTTCCCGCGCCCGGCGACCCGGTCACGCCGATCTGCAAGGCACGCCCAGTATGCGGAAAACAGGCGGAGAGCAGGCTGCGCGCACTTGCAGAATCATCTTCGACCAACGAGATGGCCCGTGCAACGGCACGTGTCTCGCGCCTCAGCAGGCGTTCGACCAGCTGCTGCACCATGCCCGCTTCTGTCGGTGCTTCCATCGCTTCTACGATAGCGCGTCAGCCACAGGGAGAGAAACGCTTCAGCTTTGCTTGAGGATCTCGCGTGCAATGACCATGCGCTGAATTTCGCTTGTACCCTCACCGATGGTGCATAGCTTCACATCGCGATAAAACTTTTCAACCGGATAATCCTTGATGAAGCCATAGCCACCATGCAGCTGCACCGCCTCATCGCAGATACGCACCGCCACTTCGCTGGCATGCAGTTTGGCCATCGCAGAAGCGAGTGTTGTCTTTTCGCCGGCGTCCTTCATCGTTGCTGCACGCAGCGTGAGCAGGCGCGCTGCATCCAGCTGGGTCGCCATATCTGCCAGCTTCCACTGGATGCCCTGAAAATCTGCGATGGCCTTACCGAACTGCCGCCGCTCCTTCACGTATTTCAGCGCAGCGTCATAGGCGCCGCGAGCGATACCCAGGGCCAGCGCCGCAATCGAGATACGGCCGCCATCAAGGATGCGCAGCGAGTCTACGAAGCCTTCGCCTTCTTTACCTAGCAGGTTTTCGGCGGGGATATTGCAGTCCTCGAAAATCAATTCAGAAGTATCGCTTGCCCGCAGCCCCAGCTTGTTTTCTTTGCGGCCCGAACGAAAGCCCGGCGTGCCTTTTTCGACGATGAACGCCGAAAGCCCATGCGTGCCGGCAGATTTATCCGTGACGGCGATTACCACGGCAACATCGGCATAATGGCCGTTGGTGATGAAAATTTTGTTGCCATTCAGCACCCAGCTATCGCCCTGCCGAACGGCCGTGGTCCGAGCCCCTGCCGCATCCGAACCTGAACTGGATTCAGTCAAGCCCCACGCCCCGAGCCACTCGCCACCGGCAAGCTTCGGCACATACTTCCGCTTCTGCTGCTCATTGCCAGCTACAAAAATATGGTTGGTGCAGAGTGAGTTATGGGACGCGACGATAATGCCGATCGAGCCATCGACCGCCGACAGTTCTTCAACCGCCATCATGTAATCCGTGTAGCCGAGGCCGCTGCCGCCATACTCTTCCGGGAAGATGATGCCCATCAATCCCATGTCGCCCAACTGCTTGACGACAGCTGCGGGAAACTCGCTGGCTTCGTCCCACTCCATCACATGTGGAGCAATTTCTTTCGCCGCGAATTTGCGGATCAGTTCGCGCAGCTGCTTCTGGTCACTGGTCAGCTTGAACGAATGCACGTTAAGGGAGTGGATGGAGCCGGGTTCCGCAGACTTCAGGGTGCTCGATGACATGGATGAGTGGCCTTTGATGTTGATCAATAGAGGAAACTAAGAAGCCTATCATTGCGCGATCGCCTTTGTCTGCCTTATGTTTCGTATCGATCCGGAGGAGGTAGGAGACGAAGCTAGCCGGACTGCCTACCGGCCAGGTGCTTTGATCTACTCCGTTTGCTCTCCAAATTGAGCGAGACGGCAGCGCCGATGAGAGTCTTGAATGCTGCCTCATCGATTGCGTCACCTTCATGGAGGTCAATGGCGCGCCGGACGTTTCCGTCAAGACTGGAGTTGAAGAGCCCCGCAGAATCCTGCAGGGCAGCTCCCTTGGCGAAGGTCATCTTGACGACGTTCTTGTAAGTCTCCCCGGTACAAATGATCCCGGCGTGCGACCAGACAGGCGTACCTCTCCACTTCCACTCTTCGACGATCTCAGGGTCTGCGGCGTGAATGAGCCGGCGCATGTGTGCGAGTGTCTTCCCGCGCCAATCTGCAAGGTCCTTGATCCTGTTGTCAATGAGGACAGAAGGTGATTCCACCGCGACTGTCGTTTTCATAGCAGGTTCCTCGGTTCGCAACCAATTTAGCTGCGCTGAACGTAACCTGCAAGTTCCGCGATCGTCACACATTGCGCGGCGAGCTCTACGAGGCCAACGGTATGCAGCTCTGGATCGATCTCCGATTACATCTTCCGGTCGCGCAAAAAGCGGTCATGCCGGCGTTCAGGATTGCGGCTACTTTCCTTCCAGCGTAAAGATCAGGAAGTAATCCTGCCCATCCGCTTTCGTAAAGTCATGGCTGCTCACCAGGCGAAATCCTGCTTCCGCCATTTCTTTTTTGACGACGTCCGGCATCAGCCCGTGGTCGGCGCCGTTCCCGTTGCGATCGATAATGCCGACCTTCGCACCAGGCCGGAGTGCAGGTTTAAGGTTCGCGAGCAGCGCGGTGGTGTTCGCAACCTCGTGGTACACCTTTAGAAACAGCACGGCGTCAATGGAAGCCGGAGGCAGCTTTGGATCATCCGGCGTCCCCAGTACCGTCTGCACATTGGCAAGCTTAGCCTTCTTTGCACGCTTGTCGACGTAGTCGATTGCCTCGGGATTAATATCTTCCGCGAACACCTTCCCGCTGCTGCCGACACGCTGCGCCGCCCGAGCCGTAAACCATCCCGAGCCTGCTCCGATGTCGGCAACATGAGCGCCCTTTT